>JAJFLM010000136.1 GCA_021772655.1 Deltaproteobacteria bacterium | reverse complement strand
GAAGTTGCTCAAGATGGCAGAAGAGGCGCTCTTATGGAATCTATTTCAATTGACCATCCAGATTCAGAAAATTTTATTGATGCTAAGATGTCTGAAGGAAAAGTTACTGGAGCAAATGTATCTGTTAAAATTTCAGATGGTTTTATGGAAGCTGCTTTAATTGGAGATGAATATCAATTGCAATATCCAGTAGGTTCAGATAATCCAACACATACAAAGATTGTTGATGCTAAAACTATTTGGGATAAAATTATTCACAATGCTTGGAAATCAGCGGAGCCAGGTGTATTATTTTGGGATACTTTAATTAGAGAATCAATTCCAGATTGTTATGCAGACCTTGGATTTAGAACTGTATCAACAAATCCTTGTGGAGAGATTCCTTTGTGTCCAAATGATTCATGTAGATTGCTTGCTGTTAATCTTTATAGTTATGTGGAAAATCCATTTACTTCAAAAGCTGAATTTAACTATGAAAAATTTGATAAACATGTAAGAATAGCTCAAAGGCTTATGGATGACCTTATTGAATTAGAACTTGAAAAAGTTGATAATATACTGGCTAAAATTAAAAGCGACCCTGAATCTGATGAAATTAAGAGAGCAGAACTTACTCTTTGGAAAAAGATTAAAGAGAAATGTGAGATGGGTAGAAGAACTGGTCTTGGTATCACAGCAGAAGGAGATATGCTTGCAGCTCTTGGGATTAAATATGGAACAAAGAAATCAAATGATTTTTCTGATGACCTTCATATGAAATTAAAACATTCTGCATATGCATCTTCTTGTCAGATGGCTCAAGAAAGGGGAACTTTTAAAATTTGGGATGCAGATAGAGAAAAGAAAAATCCTTTCATGCTTAGAATTAAAGATGAAAACCCAAAGCTTTATAAAGACCTTGTAAAATATGGAAGAAGAAATATTGCTCTTCTTACAATAGCTCCTACTGGTTCAGTTTCTATTCTTACTCAAACATCTTCTGGTATTGAACCAGTGTTTATGGTGTCTTATATGAGAAGAAGAAAAATAAATCCAAATGATAAAAATGCTAGAGTAGATTTTACTGATGAAGTTGGAGATACTTGGCAAGAATACCCAGTATTCCATCATAAATTTGAAACATATCTTACAGTTAAGGGATATGACCTTGAGGAGGTTAAAGCTATGAAGCAAGAAGATATTGATGTTATTATTGCAAAATCTCCTTATAATGGTGCAACATCAAATGATGTTAACTGGGTTAAGAAAGTAGAGATGCAAGGTAGAGTTCAAAAACATATTGACCACTCTATCTCAGTAACTGTAAACCTTCCAAATGATGTATCTGAAGATATGGTTTCTAAAGTGTATGAAACTGGGTGGAAATCTGGATGTAAAGGACTTACTGTGTATAGAGATGGTTCTCGTTCTGGAGTTCTTGTTTCAACAAGCGAAAAGAAAGAAGAGGAGACTAAAAAATTCTTTGCAGATAATCATGCACCTAAGAGACCAAAGAAAATGGATGCAGAAGTTGTCAGATTCAATAATAATCATGAAAAATGGATTGCTGTTGTTGGAGTTCTTGATGGAAGACCTTATGAGTTCTTTGCAGGAAAGCTTGAAGGTTTACCAGATATTCCTAATAGCGTTGAAACTGGAAAAATAATTAAAGCTAGAAATAAAAATGGAACCAGTAGATATGACTTTCAATACGAAGATAAAGAAGGGTATAATGTTACTATAGAAGGTCTTTCTCGCTCATTTGATAAGGAGTATTGGAATTATGCTAAAATGATTTCAGGAGTACTTAGACATGGTATGCCACTTCAATATGTTGTTGACCTTGTGGGTTCACTTAATCTTGAAGATGACGTACTTTCTACTTGGAAAAATGGTGTTGTAAGAGTAATAAAGAAATTCATTCCAGATGGAACTAAGAGTAATAACAAATGTCCTAAATGTGAGCAAGATTCTCTTGTATTCCAGGAAGGTTGTTTAACTTGTAGTAATTGTGGACACGCTAAGTGTGGATAATTTGGAAGGGAAGATTTTAATTGACATTCCAAAAAATGGATGGTCTCATATGGTATCTGATAATATTCCATTTCTTCATAAATTTGCTGAATATATAGGAATTAATAAATGTTGGTATGAGAACAAGAGAGGAAAGAAAAGGCCTCACTATGATGTAAGGGAATCTAAAGTTGCTAATGCCATTGAAAACGGTGCGCTTTTAGTAGATTCTAAAGACATTGTTAAATTTTTAAAAGAACATTACGATTAAATTTATAAATTTAGAAAAGACTCCAGAGATGGGGTCTTTTTTTTGATTTTAATACTATTTATAAGAGATGAAAGAAGTTAGAAAAATAATTAGAGAAGTTCTATTAAAAGAAATTTTTGGAGAAACTTGGGACAAGGCTCATGATGTAGCTGAAAAGATGGGTGGCCATGAAGAGTTGTTTGATGCGTTTATTAGATATTTTGAAGATTCTAAGGTAAATGAGGTTTTGGATACAATAGTAAAAGATTACGAGCTTAGCCCATCTGAAGATGAAGCAGGAGAAGATTATGAAGATGAAGCAAAAATAGAACCAATACAACAGGTAGATAAATTAGGAGACCTTGGTCAATTTAGTTTGAATGAAGATAGAGAACAAAGATATGTGGCTAAAATTGACTTTTATGTTTATGCTAAAAGTGATGAAGAGGCTTTATCAAAATCTAAATCAATTGCAAATGAAATGGAAATGAGAACAGCTAATGATGCTAAGGTAGTAGAATTAGGAAAACAATCATTTGGTTCATTAGAATATATTCCATTATCTATAAAATAATAAATAAAAATTCTTGATTTATAAATATTAGTTTCCTATCTTTTATAAAAGATAAAAATTATGAAAAAACCAAAAAGCAAATTAAAGCAAAAACAGGCCATTAAAAGAGGTCTTAAAAGAAATTTAAGATTAAAAAGTTCTCGTGCAAAAGTTGCAAAGAAAAGAGCAGCTGCAAATGAAAAGAAGAGGCATGAAAAAGAGGAATATGAGAAATTCATGAAGAAGATGCTTGAAGCTAGATTGAATGGAGAATTCTAAGAAAATAAAAATAGTATAATTATGTTATACAGAAGGTGTTTGAAACTGTTCAAACACCTTTTTTTTGTACTATTTATATAAAAGTATTTTGTAATGGAAGATTTAAGAACAGAAGTATATAGAATTTTAAAAGAAGCATTTATGGAGCAAAAAATTGCGCCTTTACCAGTTTCTGCTCCTGCTCCAAAACAAGTTGCAAAACCTAAAATGGTCAGATTCAATAAAGGTTTAGAAAATGAATACACAATAACATTTTCAGAGAGAGGCTTCTTGATAGGAGATACTAGAATGAGTTTTGAAGAAATTGAAGATGCCATTTCAAAAGAATATACCATTACATTAAAAGATGGAACTGTTCTTGATGCAGTTAAGATGCAGCAAATTCTAAAATATAAAAACATTTTTTAATGAATATTAGAGATGAAATAAGAGACGTTTTAAATGAAATTTTTAACGAAGCATCTCCATCACCACATTTTAAGGATAGGGTTTTTGGAAGACTAACAAGTTCTCTATATACAAACCCACAATTCAATTATAATGATGTAAAAAATCAAATTGAGATAATCAAAAAAGTAAATTTTAACCCAAAACAATCTTTTGCTATTAGCATTAGGTCTTTCCCTACAACATTTGTATCAAGAGACCCAGAAACAGGAAAAGAATCTATTGGTAATGAGATATGGACTGTGATTAGAAACAATGAAATTGCAACTATATTTTTTAGAAATACAAGTCAAAGAGGAATTAAGGTTAGTGGTGTAGATTATACAGTAAATTTCAAATCACTTCAAAATATATATAATTCTAGCGAGAAGAATCCAGATGGAACTGTAGATTTTGAAATGAGTAATCAAAAACCTGGAAAAGGACAAAGGAAAAAAGTTGAATTAGATTTGCCAATTGTAGAACTTGAAGGGAATAGTTGGTATATAGATGAGGAAAAAGAAGAGTTGATATACGCAAAGAATATAAAAAAGAAACTTTCTTTTGATGACTTACAAGAAGAATATTTAGAAAAAGTCATAAATGCTGTAACTACAAAAAATATGGTATAAAAAATAATATTATAATTTTACAAAAACAAAGATATTAGAGTGGTCCAAATTTGGATTCCAC
>JAJFLM010000135.1 GCA_021772655.1 Deltaproteobacteria bacterium | reverse complement strand
GCTGCGGATGATGCTTTTATCGCCTATGTGCGGTCGCTTGGCGACGCAAAAATCGAGCACAAGCGCAGCTTTGATACGCATGAGACGATCATGCTCCCCGCTGGCAATTACGAAATACGGCGCCAGCGCGAGAACGCCCCCGAGGGCTTCCGAAGGGCGGCGGATTGATGGGTAAAAACCCGGCCGCAAAAGCCCTGTCCGAGAAACAAAACCATCCGAAGGTCAAGCCGGGCAAGACAAAATACAACCGGAAGAAGAAAGGCAAGGGCGATGACGGACCTAAAATACCACGGCGTTAAATTCGAGGCGAAGAAACACGCCTACAGGCAGACCCAGGACGGCATTAGCGTCACCTTTATCATGCATCCGAACGATGTAGATGCGGAGTTTGCTGTGGCCCCGTTGGGGACCATGTACAACGTTACCGCCGTTCAGCTAGACGATGACGGGAAGCCAAAGGCAACACCGCAAAAGGCGGTTTATGCCGAAAAGAGTGATGGGGAAAAAGCCGTCACCCGCGCAGCCCTTCTTTGTCAGGACAAGGCGTTTCAGAGTTGGGCCGAGGAACGGTTTGGCGTTGGCTCCGATGAGGAAACAAACGCGGCGGAATTTATACGGACGGCCTGCGGGGTTTCATCTAGATCGGAGTTGGCGACAAACCAAGCCGCGCTTGCGAAATTCACGGAATTGGAGGGGGACTTTCTATTTGACTGCGGCCGGATGACGGAGGTCAGATAATGACAGACACAGGTTGCGAAGCTTGAACAAATTATTGCACTGCCCAAATTTCACCGGCTTTCCGTATGTCCTTGAGGCTATTAAACGAACCGTTGAACGTCTCGACAGGCGGGCGAAAAAGAAGGTGCCGTTGAAATGACTAAATTCAAACCTAAAGAATTTGCAGAACAGGCAGCGAAGGACAAAGACGAACTTGGACAACTTAACAAAACTGGATTGTATAAAGAAGGTTGGGTTAGAGAAACTTGCTTTGTATGTCTTGGTTCTGGTTGTTCCGGTTCCGGCGGCGAATGTCAGGTTTGCAGAGGTAATAGCGTAGTCTATCGGCACAAAAAATCTAACGTGCAGGCTTTATACCCAGGCGGGCCGTTTGTTTAAATTAGGAGGACGCGAAATGACGCCAGAGACGGCTACAGACAATATCGCCACGTGTTCACAGGATAGAAGGCTACTGCGCGGCGACAAATGGAGCGACGAATTGCTTATAGAATGTTGCGACATAAATATAGCCGCTGCGTTAAAAGCAACTGCTGAAAAGGCCCGGCTGGAAGAACGGGCTGCGGCGCGATTGGTTATGGAAATTGTTAATACGCAGGCAGAAGATGAGGGGCTTTGGTTTATTGCGCAGTTTGCGAGCGAAGCATATTTACAACAGGAATTAAGGCGTTTGCACAGTGCGGTAGAACTTCTGGAAAAGGGCACGCGCAAGGAGACAGAGAAATGAAATGGCGACCGATTGAAACAGCCCCAAAACACAGAATGTGGATACTAGGGTGGGATGGCAAGGATTTAGCTATTATCGAGTTCTTGCCTTTTGCGGAGCTCTGGATGGTTGTGCATGACACAGGAGATTACTACTGGGCAGATTACAGCCCAACTCACTGGATGCCGCTCCCTGAACCACCGGAGAAAAAACATGAACGAGGACGTTAAACGGAAATGGCTTAAGGCCCTACGAAGCGGGGACTATCCACAAACGCACGGGATCCTGCATGACGAGGAGGGGTTTTGCTGCCTCGGTGTCTTGTGTGACTTGGCAGTTGAGGGGGGCGTTGTTGATCCGCCAAAGAAGATAGACTACATATCTCACGACCGTAAGGGGCAACATGTAGAAAAAACCTACTACGTGTATGGCGAAGAAAAGTGGAGAGAGCTTCTCCCTCGCAAGGTAATGGCTTGGGCGGGGCTTGTTGCTCCCAACCCTCTCGTCAAATCAAAGTTAGGGCTGACCCTTTCAGGTCTAAACGACCGTGGCCGATCTTTCAAACAAATCGCCAACATTATCGAAAGGCAACTGTAGGGAATTCACATTTAAAGGAGCAACGCCATGCCCGACGCAACTTCCGTGTTGACAGAAGTTTTTCCCACCATTGAGGAAAGGGTTCTAGACCTTTCTCAAAAACTTGAGCAGCTTATCGTTACAAAGTCTCCCGCAGCTTGGGATACCTTACTGACCGTAATTAAAATTGAGGCGGTGCAAAATCTTCTGTTAGGGGCTATATATACCGTAGTGGCATTAGGTTTTCTGATCTGGTGCAAGAGAATGTGGGCACGCGGTAAAGATCTATATGACGATGACCCGAAAAATAATTTTGAGATACACTTGTTTGGGAGCATCCCGATCTTTTTCCTATTTTTTGTTTCTCTTATCGCGGCCGCTCCTAGAGTTTCCAACCTGTGGAACTACGTCGCCTTTATCTCGCCGGAGGTTGTTGTAGCGCATAAGGTGTTGCAGGGGCTTTTGTAGGGTAGCACCAATGGAGGACGCGAAATGACGCATTTTCGCCTTAGGTATGAACAAGTAGGGGGGCACGTCCATTGTCGCCTCTTCGCCGGCAAAAAGCGTGAGCTTACGCACGCCAAATGTGGCGACTTAACTTTCACTGAACAAGATTTTGCCGATTTACGATTGCTCGTCGGTCAACCAGACTTTGAATTTGTCATGGAGGACGTAAAATGACGCCAGAGGAATTTGCCGTAATTAAGGCCGCTCAAGATTGGGCGGGCGCAGTTATAGGCAGCCACTATGGGCCGATGGAGCATGAAATCAAAAGAGCAGAGAACGCATTGCTCGATCGGGTCGCCGATATGGCCGCTGAAAACGACGGCAGGTGGACGGTACATACTGGATACGCCGAAAAGGCGAGAGAATGGGGCCAAGGATAATGTTTGATTGGGTAGCGACGGTAGCTCTTTGGCTCGGCTACGCGGTTTTAGCTTACCTGCTAACGGGCGTAGCGTTTGCCTTCCTCTGTGTCTGCTTAAGTTGGTGGGAGTGCAATGTTTTAGCTAAGCGCCTTCGCTTCGACGGCAAGGGAGGAATTGAGCGCATCCAGAAGAAAGATAAAGAGAGCTAAAGACCGGAATTGGCGCGGCTGTTGCCGCTCCTTTAAACTCACGGCACTTTACTTAGTATGCCTGGGCAAAAGTAACCAAAGTTAAAGAGGTGTTGGGCGTTTTCCAAGAGAATCGCGGCGCGGCTATTGCGTTTTCAGGTAGCGGATTTTCTTCACGCACCCCATGGGGATAACAATTCGACGGTTGTAGGCGTCCTCGCAATCCGGCGTAGGGCTGTGGCCGTCAATATCCGCCGTCAGGAGAATATAATCCTTTGTTTTTTCAACGACCCACCCCACGGAGCGGCATGGGCTTGGAACGGCCCTGTCGCTCTTTTTCGCCCACCCGGACAGCACCAGAATGTCTAGCCAGTCCACAACCGCCAGCTTCATACGGATAAGACCACGGCCAAAAATACCCATCCCATAAAGACAATCTCGGCTGCCGACGTGGGGCCGTCAATGAAGGAATTTCGGCGCAACCCGATCAAGTCATGCGCCCACCACGCAAGCCAGTAGATCGGGCCCATCAGGACGCCAGAGACGATAATCCATGGGCCATATCCAAGAAGGTCAAAGGCGACCCCCATGGGGGCCGTGAGGAACAGCCCCCGGCCTGCCATGCCCCAAAAATCGTCGTCCTCGCCCATCCGGCCCATATCAAACCATTCGCCCCATGGCGGGAGAAGGCCGGGAAATAGTAAAAGGGCCGCTGCGGCGGCGCTAGGGCTGCGCGTGGTGGCGAATACAACGATAGCTAGGCCGAGAGTTAGCCCCGCACGCCGTGCGTTGTGTGATGCCGGGAAGGCCAGCCAGCCCCCACGCCAGCGGTTCAGGATCCCCCCCACTACAAAGGCCGCGACCGCGCCTAACATGACGGAACTGGCAAGTTAAGCCGCTCGGCGATGCCTAACATGACGGAACTGGCAAGTTAAGTTGTGCGGCAATGCCTCGATATTCGGCGCACTCCCTAGGGGTCAAAACCCGGTATTTTTTCGTTTTTTCCAATTGTCGATACCTTAGCCACAGAAAACCGCTCGTATTTGCAGCAACTTGGACGGAAAGCGGGACGAGGTCGCGGCTTAGAACGGGGCGCACGCCAAACTCGTCCGCCAGCCACCAGCCGCCGGCAAGGAAAACGCCGATTGCGGTTATGGCCTTCACGCGGGCTGACATTTTCTCGATATTCACGATTTGGACCTCCCTTTTATCTTCTCTACCGTCCGAAGCGATCCAAGCCCAAGCATCCCAAGAAGAACGGGCATCAACGCCGCCCAATCCAAAATTGGCAAGATGGACGGGTCAAAAACCGGGCCTCCAAACCAAAGGGCAGATGCGTTGATTAGGAAAAGAAGCACTGGCTTTCCTACAAACTCGTAAGCAAGCGCGGCCCCGCACGTCCATCCAATGAAGGGCCGCCAGCCGGACTTGAAAAGGTTTTCGCTTTTCGCCTCCTGGATATTGACGGCAATCTGTGCCAATTCGCCGCGCTGCTCCATTTCAAGGAGGCGGAGCTTCGCGGCCTCCCGTTCCTCGTCGCTTGTGAACAGGGAATCGACCAAGCCGAACAACGGCCCGGCGACGCCTTTCACAACGCTTTCAATCGGGTCCATATCAATAACTCCATGTCCACGGACGCGGGCGTCCAATATCCTTGGGAAGATCGTCAAGATGGATAAACCGATCCGCAATCGGCCCCTTTTGGCTGATGCCAATACCTGTAAACCCGTGGGCCTTCACTATGGACAGCAAATCAAGGGCCGCCTCGCCATGTATGGAAACGTCCGCCGCCCTGCCGGTTGTGTGCGGCCCGCTCCTTCCCGTGTTAGAAACGAGCGCATTGTGTTCGGGGGTCCGATAGCCGGACGTGATGACCATGGGCCGCCCAAGCGCCGCGCGGAGAGCCTGAATTTTGTCCATAAATTCCGGGACGACCAAAAGCGCACCGGAGCCGCGAGACGCAAACTCTTCCGGCGTGAAGTTTTTCCATCGCCAGAAATCGCCTGATATATCTCTCCAAGATAAGAACCGAACGTCACCCATGTTTTTCAGCGTCCCTCGCAATAGCCCCCGCAATAGCCCCATATCCTGCCAAATCGACATAATCGTCCGGGTTGTACTTGCCCTGCTCCGCGCGGACCATCTTTAGAAGCGCCAGCATTAATGGCACTTCCGAAGCGGATATTTCCACTCCGAGGAAGGCCGACCACAAGGCCGCAACTTTCCTATGCGTCTTTATATAGTCCCCGTGCTGTTCCGCCCGATCCCCCGTGACGAGGCTTAACGCCTTTTCGAGAATATCCTTCATTTGATCATATCCGGGTTGACAACGTGCCTTGCGACTTCTCCATATTTTTCGTGGAGAACGATGGCGGTCATGTTTCTTGATCCCCTATACCCCTTGTTCGCGGCCCAGGCATCGTTAGGCGGGAGCGTGCGAAAGGACTCCACCCGGCATCCCTGAATATCAAGAACCGTTTGTTTGTGGATATGCCCCGTCCACCAGTAGCGGTATTCGGCGCCCCCCCACTTTTTCGGCTGGTCGGTTGCCATGATTAGCGGGAGTTGATCCAGCTTCGGGCCGTGGCCGTGGTGAACGCCCACAAGGGTTTTCCCGAAATCAAAATAATGAAAATGTCGTGGCGACGTGTCAACCGTAACCCTTGGCTCGTTCTCGAAAATGCAGGAAAGCGCCTCCATAAGACAAACCGAGACGGCGAGGTCGTGGTTCCCAATCTCGATAATTACATGAACGGTCTTATGCTTTTTTAGCGCCCGGTCGATTGCGTAACGAATGGACCGAAAGGCCACCCGGACCATTTCAGAAAACCGGCCATCCGAATCAAGGCTATTCTTCGCCGTCGGTGTAACCGGCTCCATGGAGTCGTAATGCAGAAAATCCCCGAGGGAAACGATGGTGGCCTTGTCGCAAGCCGGGGTGGCCCCGACGAGGTGGTCAAAGGCCCCGCTTAGAAGTTTTTCACCAATGGAAAGGTCGTAGTTTTCCCCGGCCTCTTCATGCCAGGAATACATCCCTAAATGGTGGTCGCCTATCGGGTAGCAGGCCATTGTGGATGATGTCGTGCGCTCGGGCGGTTTTGTTGGCTTTGCCTTTGGCAATTGTTCCGCGAGCCCCTCCATGGCGGCCCGCAAAAGCGCCTCCTGCCGCTCCTTATCGGCACTGGTTTTGACCCACTGGCCAACAACCGCCCCTTCGGAGTAATATGTCGAAACGTCTTTGACGGAAAAGCCATCCGGGGCCGGATGCGTCATGTCATGCTGGGGCGAATAGCCTGCAAGGGCGGCCTTCTTTTTTACCGCCTTGACCACCCTGCCAACAACGGCCTGATGAACCCCTAGTTTTTCCGCCGCCGCGCGGGTAGTGCCTTCCGTGCTGTATGCCTCTAAAATCTCCCATTGTCGTTCCGTTGCGAACTGACGCAGATTTGCGTCACGCTGGAAACCGCTCATATGGCACCTTTGCTATTGATTGCGAAGGGCGGCAACTATAATGCGCCCAATTACATAGGCCACGCCACCGACGAAAGACATGACGCTCCCGTACACGAGCGTTCGCCGGACATTGGCCCCAAAGTTTTCGGCGGATTGCCGCTGATGTCGCAGGAAGGCAAGGTCTTGCTGCATGTCGATAGGGTTTTTCATATCGAGCCCATATCGGACCAGGCGGCCCGCAACCTTTTCGGCAATATGGTCAATCTCTCTTTCGGTTAGCATGGCCTAACTTTCATATTGGACGTTAAGCTCGCCCGCGTCGAGAGTATTCGGTCCAACTGACGTTATGCGGACGGTTGTTAGCTCGCCGCTGAGGGACTTCTTCCCGGTTGACGTATCAATGAAAACCAAGCCCCCGTCTGTTGTCAAAAGGCCCTTTGCAACCCAAGTATTGCTGCTGCTGTTTGCAAGGTATAAGTCCACGGCGCCGCTGTGTGTGTCGGCTGCTGCCGGCGTGCGAAATACGATAAAACCAGTTGTGGCCGCCGCTGCCAAGCCGCCGCCCTCCGCAGTAGAAAGATAGCCCGTGGTTTCCACGCCGCCAGAGTCCCCGATTTGAATAAGGTAATGACCCGTTCCGTTCGTGGATACGCCGGAAAACATGACCGTTACTTTCTTCACCCCGGACGGGATGGTGAAATCTACGGATGTACTGGAAACCGTTACCGGCGTCATCAGCGTAATTGACGATGCATCCCCCGAGTCCACGTATGCCTTGATAGACTGCTGTGTCGCAAGCGCGGTTGCGCTGTCCGAGGACATGCTATCTTCGTCAAGGCAGTCTGAAATGTTCGCGGTTGTGGGAAAGTCGATATTGTTCCCGTTCAAATCCAAATCGCCGCCAAGTTGGGGGCTGGTATCGTCCACAAGGCTGTCAAATTTGCTTATGGCAATATGCGTGATCTGGAAATTGGTGCCGTCGTATATGCCCATGTAAAGCTTGTTAGCCGCGTGAGCGCCAGCGGTCATTACCCCATCGGATAAGACCGTTTTCGCCGCCAAGCCTGAGATTGCAACGGTCATTGCCCCCGTGTTTGGGGATGCCCCCGCGTACCAAACGAACCGCTGCCCGGCAGCGTATGCTGTGATCGCCGGTGACGGGGATAGCGTGATAGCGTCCGCCGTCCCGCCAGCCGTTCCGCACCATACAAACGCCTCCGCCTGCACCTGACCGAGAGAAATACTATCCGACGCCGCAGATGCGGCACCAAGGCCCGTATGGTTATACCCACCCATAGGCAGGTCCGCTGTGGGGGTTGTTTGGCCGTCCTTTGCGATGCTTGCCGTTAGCGCGGTAGCAATGTCCGAAAAGTCGCTATTTACCGCCGTAGAGTTTGCCACCGTACCGGCGACAAACGCCGCCTCCGGCAAGCTGTAATTTCCTGACCCGTCACGTGCCATAATGCGTTCTTTCTCTGTTGATGTAGTGGTCTGCGCCTGCTAGGCTGCCCGCATGAGCATGAACATCCGCCGGGCTTTAAGGGCTGTCGCCCGGACAGACGGATTCCTTATATTCAAGAATAGGGTTATTGTTTGTGCCGTCGGCCTGGCCTCCGGCGGCGCGTTCTATGTCGCAACGCATTGGTGGCTACCAGACCTCATTCATCTTGGCATATGCACCCACCTTATCGGGCCGTGCTAGTCCGTGGCATAAAGACGGGTTGAGTTGCGCCCGTCCCGGCGGGGACTCCGCCCGATAGCAGCGCCTTCGCCAGCCTGGATTGCAATTGCGTAAGCTGCCCCTGCGAAACAATGGGGCCTCCCTGTCGCATAATTTCAGATGCAAGCCGCGCATTTCTAGCTGTTAGCGCCCTGGACGCCTCCCTGGCAATAGACCCCCCGCCAAGGGTTGCCGCCACTCCTACAGGCCCTCCTACAGAGTAACCAATGCCGCCGGAAAGGGCCGAGCTAACGATTCCTGTTGGCGCGAGCTTCCCTAAATATCTAGTGATATTTGCCGCCGACAAACGGCCACCGCCCTTTGCCACTCTACGGATGGCATCTTGTTCGGCCTTGCTAAACTGCCGCATTTTGCCTTCATTTAAAAGCAGGCGACGAAACTCTTGCCGCAGGGTGTTTTCAAGGCCTGCGCTTGAGTACTTTGACGATCCGTCATGGGCGCGTTGTATCAGCTTGTTGGCTGTTTCGCCTTTCATTGCACGCGCCCATAGCCCCCTTGCGGTTTTCAGGCTCTTTACCGCCTCATTGGTCCCCGCAAGAAGGTCGCGCCTGCCCAAGCCCCCCATGTAGTCGTCAAATTTGTTCAGGATAAGCCGCCCGATGCGGGCCTCGTCCGGGTCCGTGCTCTTCCGGACGCCATTAAGCACGCGGCGGAGGGTTTCCGCACCTTCAATCGTAACGTGCTCGTCAATGTCGGTTATCCGCTTCAAGGCCGACAGGGCCTTCGGGTGCAAGGTTTGGTCAATTCCTTCCCTTGCGGCAGCGTCCTTTATCTCGTTGGCGGCTGCTTTAAAGCTCTCCCTGCGGATAATCGCCCCGGACTTTTCTGCTGCTTTAAAGGACGCCCGGCTTTTTGCGATAAGGGCATCTACAGTTGGGGCCGTTTTGTGCTTTTGCGTTAATTTCCCGCCGGCGTACCCAAGGGCGCCCCCCGTAGCCGCGCCCAGCGCGCCGCCATAAGCCGCGCCCTCAAGGCGGTCTTGCTCGCCTTCGCCGGTCAGGAAGCCATACCCGGCCCCATAGGCGGCACCTTGCCCGGCACCCGCCGCAACCTTGCCGCCGAGGGTCTTTGCGCCCCCAAACCCAGGCGCCAACTTATTCACCGGGCTCAATACATCGCCAATAATCTCCGTAGTTGTGGCGAGGATTGGGTGCTTTTCTTTAAACGCCTTGTTCTGATCGCGCTCATACTTCAAGGCCGTGTCGTACCGCTCATCATACGGCTTTGAATAGTCGAAAAACCCGCCTTCCGGCCCACGGCCAAGGACTGCAGCTTCTGTTGCCGTTATTTCATCCCCGGCTCCGAAGGTTGATGTAAACGAGTCCAAGAGATTTGCGCCCATGCTGCCGGTCATTTCCGGCTCGGCTTGTGGCGCATCTGTTTGCCCGCCAGCCTTTTCCTCTAGCTCCAAAAGGCGCCGCAGGGCGTTTAATTCTTCTCTGCCGTTCATCTGTTAAACCTCTTGCGAAGGGCTTCCAGCTCTTTCTGCTCGTCCGCGCTTAGGCCCGATCCCGAATCAGGCGGGGACCCAAAATCTGCACTATCAGGCGGGGATCCAAAGTCCGTATTAAAGGCGGCGCTCTTTTCCTCCAAAATCTGGTTATATAAATCCTTGATAATCAAGAGATTTTCGCGCAACTGCTCGGGCTGCTTTGCGTCCAGGGCGCCGCTGGTAGCTTGCAGCAATTTGTTTTCCAATTCAGACACTTGACCCAAGGCCCCGCCTGTCGGCGATGCGTCCCGCATACGCTGCAATTTGTCAAAGCCGATATTTGCTCGGATCGTGTCAAGAAGGTTCTTTAGCTCGCGGGCGTCCGTTTCCGGCAGCACGTCTAGAAAAGCGCCATAGCCTGTTGACCACGGGCTGATTTTGGCAACCGCTTTATCAATCGTAGATATAACAACCCCTGCCTGCCGGCTTAGGTCTTGATAGGCCGCAGTTGCTTTTGCCTTCAGGGCGGGCTTGTCGGCCTCCAGCCTCGCAGCTTCGCCCGCAGCTACCTTGGCGCCCTCCGCCTCTGCAACAGCATCGGGGCGCTTTTCTGGCGGGATGGTTTTTTGAAAACCCCCACCGGCCACCCCCGGCTGCGTCGGGATTGGCTGCACCAATTCCCCGCCTAGATTCAAATACGGGTTTGCGCGCTTCATGGTCAGATATCTATTTTGATCCTCCGGCGTCATATTTTGGAACGTCTGCCACTCGGCTATGCTGGATGGCGTTTTGCCGCCAGCCCCATACGCCTTCTCTAATTGTAGCTTCCGCGCGTAATCTTCCAGTGCGGCCCGGCGGGAATCAAGGCTATTGCCCGCCCTTTCCTTATCGGCCTGCTGTTTTAGAGCAAGGTTAAGTGCAAGGCTCCGGGCGTGCGGATTGTCACCAAGCTCGCCCAAATTTGATGCCGCCTGACCGATGCTTCCGGGGCCTGCTGGTCCCTGGACGCCTTCCGGGAGCGGTTGCGGGGAAATTCCTTTAATAAGCGCCTCTTGCGCCGCGTCGATTTGCCTGCGGTCCGTCGCAACCCGGCTACCGGCAAGGGCCTGCTGTAAAACGTGCGCCAAGCCGCCCGCCGCCGTGCCGTTGTTGTAGTTCTCCTGGCCCGCAAGGGCTTCTCGCAAGCTGATTGGTCTGGCCAGATAGGCCCCAGGGCTGTTAATCATCGCACCGCCTCCGAGTAGTTCACCGCATCATATCCATTAATGGATTTTACAGCTTCCGGGTGTAGTTCTTTCACTTCATCCGCCATAAGGCCGATATGCGCCTCTAGCAGATCGTCGCCTATATATGAAAACACATAGACGTTTAGACCGTTATCGAGCGTTCCTATTTTCTCGATGTTCCGCTTCAACCGCCTATCGGAAAACTTCCAGCCCAAGGAGCCGCCGTAATTTGACGCCAGCCCCCCGATGCCGGCCCCCGCAAGGCCAAACAGGCCTTGGGTTGTCGCCCTATCGTTCGCCATGGATTGCGCGTAGTTCTGATTTGCAAGGTTCCCACTAGCATATGTCGCCCCCATGAAATCGGCAGGCGTAACGCTGGTTTGCGGCGCGTTGATAAAAGATGGGTTCTGCACCTGTGCCCCGGACAACATCGCCGCCAATTCGTTTAGTGGCTGAGAACGGCTTTGGGTCAATTCATTGACGGCCCTGTCCCGCGCGCTTGCCTCAAGCCCGAATGCGCGCGCCATTTCATCGCCAGCGCGGGCGTCCGCAGCAAGATAGGCGTCGTTCCGGGATCGGTTAAATTCATCGAGGCCCTGGTTATACCCCTCCGACCCGGATACAAACCCCTGGTTAATTAACGACGTTTTTAGGGCGTTTTCGTCGCGTTCAAACTGCGGCTGGAGCCGGGCAAGCATGGCGTCCCTGGATGCTGTTCGAGTGGCTTCGTTTGCGACTGGCGCGGCCCCAAGGGCGGAAAAGTCTAACGGGGACTCAAGCGCCCCGCGAACATTATCCAATTGCGCGTTCGCCGTTTCACCAAATTTTCTGGACGCTGACGATTGCAGATCAAATAGCGCCTGCTGTTCGGGAGAAAGCGTTTGCGTGGCCGTGTAAATAGGGTTCCCTGAGGATGACGTGCCGGTCTGGCCGAATTTGAGCCCTCCGTATGGCGTGTTCTGATTGACCATGCTCATTTCTGCGGACGCAATAGCCGCGTCCCTGTTAATCGCGCCTTGCGCCTGTGCCGTTTTAAGCGGGTCAGGTGGAGCCGGTTGTGCTGGCGAATTTTTAGAAAAAAGTCCCATTGCCTAGTTCCCTATTATAAATATGTTCAAAATCCGGTCGCAGCATCCGACAGATGACGGCGTGGTTTTTCTTACCAAGATGGTGCGCTAGAACCGCCTCTTTCTTGAAGCCTATCCGAGCGTTTGCCTTTAACGTCCGTTCGTTTCTGTGCGGCGTAACCGTGTAAACCTTAAAGCAGCCCATCTGCCGGAACGGGTACGAGAGAAGCTCTGCGAGAACATTTGGCCTTGCCCAAACCGGCGTATCGGATGCAACGCTTAACTGCATCGTCTCTGCTTTCGGTTGGTAGTCGTGGTAAACCCACCCGGCCACCAGTTTTTCCCCAATCGTGACGCCAATCGCCGAATAGGGGCCAAATCCGTCTGCGTGGGGAATACGCGCCGCCGTCCACTCGGCAACATATTCGTCCTCGCCGTAAATCAGCATTTACAATTGCCCGCCGCTAACAAAAGTAAAATTAGTGGAAATCCACGATGGCCTAGGAGAGTTTGTATTGATGCGGACTCGAATGGCGGCGGCCCTGCCGCTCCCTCTGACCCCGCGCCAGCCGCGATATATCTGGTCATCGCCTCCCCAAACGCCCTCATCCCACTTCATTACGTCCCAAAGGCCCGCCGAAACGGAGGGCGCTGTTGCCACGCCTGTCGGCGTTGTGATGTTAAAGTCCGTGTTCAGGTCAATTGCCGCTGCGGCGGCCCCGTCGCTTTGGAAGATTGGCTCCACCAATTTGAAAACCTTGTTTGACTGCGGGGAGTCGAAATAGTTAAAGGCTTGCAAAGCATCGGCCTCAATGTTTGCCCCGTCATCGCTGACCCCGTTGTCAAACTTATACACAACGCCGTCTGATCCGCCCCAATAAAGGCTGTCGTTTAGCAGCGCAAAGCACAGCGCGTTAATGCCTGTAAATCTGCATGGGGCTCCAGTGATCGTATTGAAAACGTATTGGTGCGAGGTCGTAGTTGATTGTGGAACATTAAAAACAAGCATCCGGCCCCTTGGATAAACGGTGGGCTGCCATCCGAAAATTTCCCCGTAATCCCTAACAGCATCATTGACTGCGCGGTTTATCTGGTCGGAAATAGCCGCAAGGCGGGCTTGGCTTCTGTCAAGCGTAAGAATGGCCGCAAGCGGGACAAATCCGTCTTGCGTCATAATGATCAGGTCCGCCCCCGCCTTCATAAAGCACCTGCGCCCGATAGGCTTGCCGATTCTGAACACGCCAACAAGGGACCACGTTGTTGACGAAGCCGGGTCCGTTCCCTGATAAACGATGGCCTCGCCTTCCGAGGTAAGGAACACAGCAACGTCATCCATGCCGTCGCCAGCATCGCGCGTCCAGGTGCCCATTCCAACGATGTTGCCGCCAAGGCGGGCAATCCCTGCCAGCGGAAACTCCGTTGCGGCACCGCCGACGCTATTAACAGCAAGATACCATGCGGACAGGCTGTCTCGTTCGCCAAACCAAAGGCGCTTTTGGTGGACGTTCCCCCAAATAAGGCTCGCTGCCGTAGGGCCGGTTATTGTGGGCGTCGTGCCCCATGTCGATCCGTCATAGACCCTTGGCGTATCTAGGCCATTAAAAAGCCGCACATATTGCCCGGCTGCGGTTCCTATTTGCACCTGCTGCCATCGGTCGTTGGACATGCCGGTAACAACAGCGGCGCCCACGGCGCCGGCGGACGTAACGTCATATATGCTCCCGCCATTCGCGGCAAATAGCTCCCCGGATGCGCTTAACGGGACATACTCGATAAGCGTTTCGACAGCGCCGCTCATGCCGGTTGCGTGGGACGTGTTGCCACGACGAACCGTCACTCGATCCGTTTCCGGAAACCAGTTGTCAAGCACAATAGCATGGTCCGGCGGCATATCCGAAAGGGCCGTCCGTGTATCCCACCCCCTAATGGGTGGGGGGAGCGTTTTAGACAGGCTTGGCACTAAAAATCCCCGCCGTAGCTTGCGCGTGACGGTTTCGGGGCACCCTCGAAGTGCCGCGTATTCTGTGCAAAAACGTCCCCGGCAACAAGTATATCAGCGGTTGCGCGCTCGTTATTAACCAACAGATTAAAATATTCGTGGTACGCCCGCGCGGCCCTTACGGAAGGCTGCCCCTCCGCATCCAGCCACTCAAAAATGGCGCCGTAGGTAATTAAGTCCTCGTCAATAATTGCAGTATCGTCGTCCGCCGCAAATTTGGCCTGCGCGGTCGAAGATGAATCCTGGCACCAGTTCTTTGAGATATACTCGAACGCCATATTAACGCCGGACCCAAGCTCCGGCTGTGTGAATATGGACCCGCCGCGATGAACAAACTTCTTGTTCTGGCTGGAAAACGTCTGAACCTTCAAGCCTGCCCACTCCACCGGCGAAACCGGGCCGGACATAAGGTTATTACTGTCGCGGTCCCAAAATGTCTCCGGAACAAACCTGTCGAAATCACTCGGCAGCGCCCCGGTCTGTTCCTCGCCGGAAACCGACGTAAATGTCTGCTCCTTGCGGAGAATATTCCAGCCATATGCCCGCATGAGATTGATGCCGACGCGATTAATGACACGGAGAATATTTTGCGCGTCAGGGCTCGTATTACCCACGATAGTCTCCGGACGCGGCCCTTTTGTCTCGTCGGCCACGTCATTCGCTATGGATAAAAGGGTCATGCTTCGACCTGCACATATTTAGGATGGGACTTTCCGTCACAGTTTTTGCACTTTGCCGGGGAATCCTCCCACCCTGCCGGGAGCCACCCGTCTGGGAAGTTGGCCGTTTCCACAGCTCCGTCCTGCCCGTCGCGATAGCCCGTTGTGGGGCCGTCCGCGACCTTGATTCTTGTTGGCTTGTCGCCTGTAACCGGGTCCCTAAACCCGTTCGGATTGCTTGGCTTTTTCTTGCGTGGCATTTTCAATATCTCCACTAATGATAGCTGCGCGCAAATCGGGAAATTTTACATCCCGGCCTTTTGACTTACCCCATTCGGATATTTTCTTTGCATAATCAGGGTCGTCCGCATCGTCCGCCAAAATGATTTGGCATCGGTCCCCAAAAACGTCAAAGAACCGCATCCGATCCCCCAATTGGCGCGGGGGGCCGTCATTTAGGCCAAGGGCAAACATTTCTGGCAGGCTGTCAGCATCACCGGAAATATCATACCATCCGTCCGCAATATCGCACCGGACCATGGCTATATTTGTTACCCCTGCCGATGCAGCGATTGCTTTCAGCCGTTCGGCAAAACCCCCGTCATGCTCAATGCAAAAAACCGTCTCTTTAGTTGCTGCGGCCATAAGAACGGTCGTCAGGCCCGACCCGGTTTCTATGATTGGGCCGCCGGCCGATCTGGCAATGCCGACCGATAGCATTAAGACCTCTTCGTCCGCACCCCACGGGTTATTGACAAATTCCATTGCTTCCGTGTAAAGGCCGGGGTATTCCGTTCCAGATCGTATGCAATCGGCAACGTGTCTAAGCGTTTGACCGGATGCCCGACGAAGATTGGCGGCCAAGCTGTCCACCAGAACCGTTTTGCATACGTGCCCAAGGCGCATTTCCGTAGCGGCGTATATTTTCCCGCCCGTTGCCCGCCATTTGTTGCACATATTCAAGTCACCGCCCCACCTTGTGCCATCTTCAAGGGTGCGCTCGAATATTAGAGGTACGCCGTCGCGGCGGTCTTTGGCACTATCAAACGTCCGGGACTGCTCCGCGAGGGTTTCTATAACAACTCGGCGAAGGCGCATAAACCCGGTAGGCAACCCCTCAACCTCAAGAAGCCCGTCCTTGGGTTTTGCCCCCGGCAGAAAACGATAGGGCATGCCGCCCTTGGCCCGAACATCCTCGCGGCGGTAGCAATAAACGCCGCCGACCAAGTCAAGGTCGTATTGGCACAGCGCGACCAGATCGCCGTCATCCCACGAAACATCGGCGTCGAGGAAAACGAGGTCTGTGCAATCGGATTGCAGAAATTCATGGACAACGCTATTCCTGGCGTCGTCAACGTGGCAATTGCCGGAAAGCAAGACATAGGCAGACTGTATCCCTGCCGCCGTCATTGCCTCCCGGCTATTTGCTATTGAGTAGGTGTAGCTTGCGTCCGGGCAATCGTATGCCGTAGTTGCAAGCATTACCTTTTGGCCTGTGGCGGGAGGGCCGCCATCATAATGAAGTGTTGACAACGGCCCCCTCCACTAACCCCCGGTAGTCGTAAGCCCAAGCGAAGCAAGGGCCGCGATTACGCGGTTAATCTTGAGTTCGTTGAGCGTTGTCGTCGCCGTCGCCGTCGCTACGGCAGTCATGGCAACCTGTACGACCGGCGTGGTCCCGAAGAACCCCACCTTTTCCGTGGCGGACGAACCAAGGCAGGTTCCGTCCGTGTTTCCGTCTCCGATATATTCGATAGTCATATTATAGCTCCTTTGCTTTGTACCTATGCGGTACCGCTGATGCGATGGGCCAAACGCGAGTCGATGGTTTTCACGCCATAGAGAACGTCAAGCCGCCATTTCGAGATATCGTTCGTGCCGTCATAGACGGGAATAACGCGAACATGCGTACCCTTGTAAGACTGGCGCGAAACGTCAACGGCTCCCGGAGGGGCCACAAGCGGGACCGAAACCAAAGCAAAGGCTTTCGGGCAGAAAACCATGTTTTGCCGGTATCCGGTCGAAGCCGTCCCGACAACGGTGATCGCCTTACCGTCCCCGATGGTAGCGGAGATGTTCTGATGGGCACCCGTCAGAATTGCCGCAGGGGACATGGTAAGCGTAATGTCGCCCGTGGTATCGCTGATGGTGGTCACCACCCGGAATTGCTTCAAGAAAGGAAGCGTTGCCTTGGTAACAGGGTTAACGGCGTAAACGTCGGCAATCGTAAACACGTCACCGGCGTTAAGCGTTGTCGCACCGCTAGACCAACCGTCCGTAATGAGCGTCTGGGTGTCGGTGTCCTTCGATGCCGCGTAGGTCGTCTCTTGGGCCGCACCGTTCGTTAACGGCGTGCCTGCATGGGCTCCGACCGTATGAGTCGGAACATTCTGAGACATGTACGTGTCAACGCCGCCAATTTCGCCGAGCGAACCCTTGCGATAGGCGGACCCAACAAGACGGTCGTTCAGCAAGGCGGTCTGAGCACCAACAAGCCCCCAATGGTCAGCCGGGGAAAGAACGGAACAGCGCGAATCCTGCGGATTTGCATATTCGTCCATACGCTCCGGACCCTTGGCAAAGTCCTGGTTGCTGTTGATGGTTTGGCCCGGCGTTCCCACCCAAGACGGGACGTTCTTGTATTCCGCCATAAGCGAGCTGTCGATATCGTTCGCAAGCTGAATCATGGCAGGCTTAATGACGCGCTCGTTCAATTCCTTGATCGAAAGCGTCAATTCCTGGGAGGTAAACTCAAAGTCAATACCCTTACGCTGATCGACATCAAGGGTAAACTTGCCTTCCGTGGTATCCTGGACATTCATCACGGCGCCGGTTCGGACGGTGAAGTCCATCGGGCGTTTGACGGAAATCGAGGAACCAACCTCGTAACCGTTGATGTTTTTAGAGAACTCTTCCTCGTAACCGCGAAAAACCTTTTTCGCCATCACAAGCTCGTTGTCAAGCTGCATCACCGCCGCCTTCGCGATAATAGATGCAGTTAAGGTCGTGTTAGCCATTGTTTTGTTTCCATTCTGTTTGGCCTCTTGGCCGTGTTATTACGATGCCAGGCCCAATTCCTTACGCAATTCTGCCGTGCTCCACTTGTCCGGGTCTGCGGAACGTCCGCTTGCCCCGCCCTTGTTCTTCATGGCTTTCACTGGCTTGGTTTTGGCTGGCGCTGCTGTAGGCGTCTTAGCCTTGGCCTGCATCCGGCGATAAAGCATTGACTCATAGGCCATGCGGGCAACGGGTGGGTTCAAGGCCCACTGGTCCGCGTCCTCCTGGCTTATGCCAAACTCCTTGACAACGTAAGACACTAGTTCCGGTGCCTTTTCTGTCGAGAAATTCTTGATTTGCCTGTCCAACAAGGCTCGGCCTTCCTCGGCGCGCCGGGCAAGCTCTGCTTGCTGCGCGGCTCGGGTGGCCTTTTCTTGCTGGTCAACATCATTAACAATGCCTTGGAAATCTGCGAGCTTTTGCGCTAAGGCGTCAGAAACACGGCGCCCCTGATCGGGGTCCGCCTCCCATAACGCGTTTAGATCAACCGCTTTAAGCTGCTCAATCTCCGCACGTAATTGCAGGCCCTGAGAATACTTCTCAAGGGTTTCGCCGTTCAAAGCTGTGATCTTTGCTACGGCCTGCTCTTGTTCGGATAGTGTCTTTTCCCGCTCCGCATGGGCCTGAGACTTGCGCGTATAGTCCGACCAGATTCCCTTTGAAAACTCGTCGATCTTGTCCGCAAGTTCTGGCGTAATGTCAGAAACCGGAACCGCCATCTTGTTTCCGCCGAAATCAAACTCTCGCATTTCAACGGCTTCTTCTTCCCCATCTTCGTCTTCTTCGTCAGCATCTTCGGATGCATCTTCCGGTTCAGCTGGCTCCCGATCTTCCTCGGATGCCTGCTCTGCTTCTTCCGTGTCCGGAATGGTCTTTACCGCATCCATTTCGTCTGCAACTGCGTCAATGACGCCGGTTGGCTCTTCCATTCAGCTAACTCCTGGTGTGTGTTTAATCGCGATTTGCACAGAAAGGGGCGCCGGCCATTTCAGGCGCCGCCCCCAATTCTAAGGCCCTAGTGACACGTCAATAGTCATCCAGGGCCTGCTGTTCCCTCAAGGGGAGCAGTCTCAAAGCCCGATGCCGAAGCAGAGCGGGTACTCGTAAATAGGGGTTGGCTGTGATCATCTATCCAATTGCTTACGCGGGCTCCACCGGGAAAAATTCCGCAACATTCGCTGGTGTTTTCATGGCGTTTTTTTCCAAGGCGCCAAGTTTCGGCTGCTCGCCAGCATCCACGGCGCATACCCACCGCTTACCAGAAGGATGCTTCACCGCCACCGTGTAGCGCTCCGTCTTTGTCTTAGGATTCGGATAGCCCATCTTCGCGTCCATCTTCGCCATAAACGCCTTCGCATCCGCATCGCTCGAAAATTCCAGAAACCTCGTCATGACAATGTAACCCCGTATTTATTGGCCAGGTAATTCATGGTCCGATTGAATTGCGCATCCGTTAAAACAGCATCGCAACAAATGACTTCCGAGTAATTCCCTCCAGTTGCATTGCCTACACGCCCCGCGCTTGTCGTTGAATCTGCCGTGGTGCGCGCATCGGCCACCGTCCCGTCCGCCGTCAAGCTGTTTCTATAAAACCTACAGGACGCGCCGTCATGCCGGGT
>JAJFLM010000134.1 GCA_021772655.1 Deltaproteobacteria bacterium | reverse complement strand
AGCAAACTTGACAAGCTTTTTTTCTCAGGGTTTGCCACAATGCGTCCCATCTCTCGCATTAAGCTTTGATTATAAGCCATCAGTAATAATTTATGAGCACTCTGAAAATTAACTAAGCCTTGCATGGAAGGAGTTGCTTTTAAGGTACGCCATCTCGCCAAGGTAAACAGTTTAATTAAAAAGTGCTCTCTAATCCTAAAATTATTCAGGCGACCCTCATCTTCAATAGCCAGCCCCGAATAAGTGGACAGCACCGCTTTTGCAAACAAACCAGCATCTTTGCGATGAGCCAATCGACCTGCTATGGAACCATAAACCTTGGTATCTTTGATACCACAACTAGGCGAACGACTTTTTAAGATAAAGCCATCTACCTCACCTAACTGCTGTAAAAATTGGTGTGAAAACTGATTCATTTTCTTTGTCAGGTTTTTTCCCGTGGCCGGTTGCTGTAAACTGAAATGATCAGCCTGATCTACCAGGCGCACGGGGTCCCTCGGAATGCCTAAGCCTATTTCCACTTCAGGACATACCGTTATCACCTCAATACAGCGTGCTAACTTTGCCAAAAAGGCATCCCGAATGACCTGCCCATTATAACGGCATGCCGCAAAATTAAGACACTGACTCATAACAACTTTGGGTCTGAGGGTGGAACGGCTTTGTGATTGACTAGGCTTTGATGTCATTAGCAATATGAAAGCAATTTCGATGAAACAAGTCAAAGACTGTCGCCGCAAAAAACGCGTGGTGGTCAAAATTATCGGTAACTCATTGCAATTAGAAACCCAACCGTCGCAAAATGCTATCTTAACCAGCATAAACTTGATCAAAACAAGCTCATAACAGCCTTCAACCTACTTAACACTGGCATTCCGTTTGCATTTCATTCGTAGCATGAAAACCTTCATTATTTTCACATTACTCCATAGTTTGACCCTGTCAGCGTGCATCGGTCCTCATAGCTGGGACTTTGATACCACTCAAATTCAAGCAAGCGAACAGATGCATATTTATGCCTTATCTGTTGGGCAAGGCGACGCCACCCTTATCGTTGGGCCCAATGGACAAGCCGGACTCATTGACGCGGGTCCACCCGAAGCGGGCCGAGAAATTATCCTACCGACATTACGAACACTCGGTATCCATACCCTCTCCTGGGTCATCATCAGTCATTATGATGCAGATCATTTAGGGGGACTGCTAGAAGTTCTCATGGGAGAAGATGAAGCATGGAACACCTCAGATGATATCATCGTCTTTCAAGGCATTTGGGACCGCGGTGGTAATAAATTACATCACACTCCTTGGTTTGAGGCGTATCAAAGCACCTTAACCAAACAAGGCCTCCGGCAAACCATCGCCGCGGATCAAGAACTGTGGCTTGATGAACAAGTACGCATCAAAGTACTTCTGGTGGCTGGCGCCTATGCCGATGGACATACGATTCCGCTCAATGCCGACGAAGAAAATGAAGCCTCCATTGCTTTACTAGTAGAATATCATAACTTTCGCTATCTAACGGCAGGAGACTTAACCGGGGGCGGATTTAGTGGCGCGCGCGACACAAAAGATTTAGAAAGTTATCTCGCCGAACTTACAGGGCCTGTAGACATCGTCCATCTCAATCATCATGGTAGTCGCACGAGTACAAACCTTTATTATTTGGAACAACTCAATCCACAACAAGCTATTATCAGTTCAGGACCCAATAACCGCTTCCAACACCCTCACTCTGAAATTGTAGATCGCCTTAAAACTCTACAGATTCCCTATTTAAACACAGCTGCAAATACAGTGCACATCAAGGTTTCCCCCAAGGGCTATGAAACTCGTTAAAATAACTAAAAAATTGCGACCTTATCAGCTAGGTAACATCTGAATGGATACTATAATAACTGCGCCAGGAGATGACCTATGAAACTTTATTATGTCCCAATTAGCCCCTATGCCCAAAAAGTGATGATGGCACTCTATGAAAAAGAAATCAGCTTCACGCCTGAACTCGTCAACTTAATGGATAAAGCCGCACGCAAAAAATACCGCGAACTTTACCCCATTGGCAAAGTACCACTCTTAGTCCTTGAAGATGATTACATGATTCCTGAATCTAGCATTATCGTAGAATATATTGATCAAAACTACCCAAAAGATCCACTACTGATTCCGGGTGACCCACAAGAAGCCCGTAAAGTTCGCTTTAAAGATAGAATGTTAGATCTCTACATGACTGACTCTGTGATGAATCTTTTCTTCCAGAGCCGTAAATCTGAAGCTGAAAAAGACACTATGCTGGTCAAGCAATCGCAACAGCGCATCACCGCTATGTTTGAATTCCTCAATCATGAACTTGATGATAATGGTTGGCTTCATGGCATAGAGCTCAGCTTAGCTGACTGTGCCGCCGCACCAGCTTTATTTTTCTGTCAACAACTGTTCCCCTTCGACAATCACCCTAAAATTCAAACCTATGCTGAACGGCTATTGACACGACCGTCATTTCAGAAAGTTGCTGAAGAAGCGATTCCATTTCTTAGCCGTATGTAAAATTTAATAGGGGCGCCAAATGCGCCCCTATTAAGAGACTACTTAATATTCTGCATGACACTTACCCATGAACCTAGCTCATACCTTGTCGTAGACACGTAATCATTCATCCCATCTGCATTCGCATCCTCTGCATAGCTAACAACGTGACCTCCGACTCCAATGGTATAATGAAATATCCGATCAAGTGTTCCATCTGCATCGGTATCATCTTCTGTACGGATGACGCGGTTAAAGTCATCATAGACTGTTCTCTTCACACTATCGACAGTTCCGTCAGCATTGCTATCGCGTTCAAACAAGATCTCATTGCCCGCAGCATCGTAGGTGTAGCTAGAAATAGCATCAACCATCCCATCAGCATTCGTATCACGTGCAATCTGTGTGTACTGACCCAGCTCATTAAAAGTATACAAACTGATCTGATCGACCGCACCATCACCATCGGTATCGTATTCCCAGCGAATTTGCTGACCTTGATCATCATAAAAATAGTCCGAAATACTATCGAGCGCACCATCACCGTCAAAATCCGTTTCTGAGCGCGTCTTCAGACTATCACTGTTGTAATAATCTGTATAATAGCGATCTACCGTACCATCACCATTCGAATCTTCAGACTCAGTCAATTTATTACCCTTATCATCATAAGTATATGTGACCACCTCTATTCCCGTGCCATCATCATAGGTCGTGCGAACGATATTGCGTAAGTCATCATAAACATTTTCACTAGTTTCATCGACAACTCCATCCGCATTTAAATCACCCTCGTAGCGTTCAGCATTTCCATTGGCATTATAGGTATAGACAAAAATATTATCGGCTATCCCATCACCCGTTATATCTATTTCCTCTCGAGTGATATTGCCATAAGCATCGTACACGTAGCTTGTTGTACTATCGATAGTCCCATCAGCATCATTATCATATTCAGCACGCGCACGGGTTCCCATAGTATTATAACTGTATGTCGCTGTACTATCGATCACTCCATCCGCATTTAAATCGACTTCGCGACGTGTACGTCGATACAACTCTGGCTCTAAACCTAAAGAATCATAAATATGTGCCAAGGCAAACCCTGAAGAATAGATCGGTTTGCCAACGCCACCCCAAAGCCCTTGAGCGACAGCATCACGTAGTAAGCGGAGAAAGTTATGATTTCGGATCATTTCCTTAGAAAAGTCTATGCTTACGGCTTGCAATAGTTCGGAGATTAATTCTGGTATTTGTATCCCATTGCTTAAATCACTATCCTCATCAAGCGTTTGTAAAAAGACCAGACGGTTAACAAGTTGTGCAAAAGGAGTCACTGCATCATTCTTT
>JAJFLM010000133.1 GCA_021772655.1 Deltaproteobacteria bacterium | reverse complement strand
CGCGGGGGATGAACGCACCGATGCGCGCCCCCGCACTGACCACGCCGCGCAAGACGATGCCCGCCGCTTGCTGCACACAACGATCGAGGGTGTCACGCGCGACGTCGAAGGTCTCTCTTACAACACCGCCATCAGCAAGTTGATGGTGTTGTGCAACGGCCTGCACGACCTCGAGGTCCTGCCTAACGAAATGGTCGATGCGTTCTTGCGCATGCTCAGCGCGTTCGCGCCCCACGTGGCCGACGAACTGTGGGAACGCTGTGGCTTCGACGGGCTGGCATGTACGGCGTCCTGGCCGACCTACGACGCCTCCGCACTCGTCGCCGACACGCAGTCGCTGGCGGTGCAAGTCAACGGCAAGGTGCGCGGGCACCTCGAGATCGCAACGGGTACCCCCGACGCCGACATTCTTGCGCAGGCGCGCGCGCTGGAAAAGGTCGCCCGGCATCTGGACGGCAAGCAGGAATCCAAGGCCCTGGTCGTACAGGGTCGCCTGGTCGTGTTCGCGGTGCGCTGACCGACCCGGCGCGTTACTTCGCCGGCACGGGCGCGTCGTCCTTCTTGGGCGCGTCTTCCTTCTTGGGAACCGCGTCGGGTTTCGGCGCCGCACCCTCTGCGGGCGGCGCGGCACCGTCCTCCTTCTTCGGGGCGTCACCCTTGGGCGCAGCTTCCTTCTTGGCGTCGTCGCCCTTCTTGGGCTCGTCGCCCTTCTTGGGCTCGTCGCCCTTCTTGGGCTCGTCGTCCTTCTTGGGCTCGTCGTCCTTCTTGGGCTCGTCGTCCTTCTTGGGCTCGTCGCCCTTCTCAGACGTCGGCTTCTGGAACAACAAGACCCCCGACTGACCGAGGAGATCGCCGCCGAGCCAACGTCCCGGCGTACCTGCATCGGCCGCAAGGCACGAGAGCACCACGCCAGGATCCTTCATGGCGGTCCAGGTGGACGTGGCGGCCGCCGCGTCGTCCTTCTTCTTGTTTTTGTCCGTGGCCGCCGTATGCGCAAGGTCCCACATCGCCCGCAGGGTCTTGCCGTCGAGTCCGACGAGCGTCGTGGCATCGTTGGCGCCGCGCATCTGCACAACGAGACGCTCCCCCGCCTGGGCGAATGCCGAAATCGCGCCGCGTCCGGGTGTGAGGCGCTCTTCGGGCGTGATGCGGACCCAGTCCGTCCATGCGGACTTCTTGGTGCCGGCATCGGCCTTCGGCGAGAGGCATTGGCGCGCGTAGACACCGTTCCAGTCCGCCCCGTAGACCAGGAGCTTGGACGTGGGCTCGAAGCAGACAACGCGGCCGTGATTCCAATATGCCGTGGCCTGGCGCTCGACGGGCGTCGGCTTGCGACTGGGTCGAAGTCCGTCGTTGAGCTGGGTCCACTTCTTCCCTGCGTCCCAGGTCTCGAACACGCCGCCGGACGTATCGGCGGGTGACCAGTCGTCTCGAGCACTGTGCGCACAGATGACCCAGTGATTCGGATCGCTCGGATCGATCGCGAGGCAGGTCGCGAGCGCTTCGGCGTCGATGGGCTCGCGCTTCTCGCCCTTCCAGACAGGCATGCCCTGCTTGTCTTCGCCGCCCACGAGTACGCGCCCGGAACGCTGCAAGAGGATGTGCCTCACGCCGTCCGGCGTCTGACGGAAGTCCGCCACCGATTCGTCGCCTGCGGGGTCTTTCCACAACGTCGTCCACGTGGCGCCGTTGTCGTCGCTCGTCCTGAGCTGGCCACCCCAGGCGTACCAGGTGTTTGGTGCTTTCGGCTCGGGGGCAAGCCCGCGCGGCACCATGCCCAGGCGTCCGACGCGCTTCCAGGCGGCGCCATCGCTGGACGTATAGGCCACACCCTCCGCGTTGAGCGCGAGGTGCGGCTTCTCGCCGCCCGGATGCACGCCCACGGCAGCAATGCGTGCCACGACCCTCGGCCATGTGCCGGGATTCACCTGTTCGAAGGTGGCACCGTTGTCCTCGCTGCGATGCAGTCCCGTGACCGGCGACGTGCCGTACAGGACGTGCTTCGAACGGGGGTGCACGACGATTTCGCGCAACTCGGCGCTGGCGTAGCCCTTTTCGTTGCTGTCGGGAATCGCCGGGCCGTCGCCCTTCGCGTCCCCATCGTCCTTCGCGTCCCCGTCTTTCTCGTCACCGCCCTCTTTGTCGCCGTCCTCGTTGTCACCGTCCTCGTTGTCACCGTCCTGTTTGCCGCCATCGGCCGGGTCGGTATCGCTCACGGGGGCCGGGACGAACGCGCCCCCACGAGGTGCCCACTTGGCCCGGCGTGTGTCTTCGCTCACAAGGAGGCCGAGGTCGCGCGCGATGGCGTACAGACGCTTGCGTGCGTGCGGGTCCACCGTGATCGACTCGATGTCGCCGGTCAGGATCGGCTTCTTCACCCAGGCGTTGCCGGCGTCCTTGGAGTGCCAGACCCCGCGCGCATCGACCACGTACAAGTCGCGCGCTCCGCCGACGAAGTCGGACAGGCCGCGCACGTCGATCGTGCGCACGCCCTTGATGCCCGGCAGGTTCGGGCGGAAGCTGCGTCCGCGGTTCTCGCTGAACCAGACCCCGCGACGGCCGGCGACCGTGAGGTTCTTCTCCGTGCGCGGATCGCGTCGGATCCACGGTGCATCGTGCGTGAGGCCCGAGTTCGCCACCGTGCTCCCTGCGATGAGCTGCCAACTCGCGCCGCCCGACTGGGACTCGAACAACCCCCCGTGGTGGCGACCATCCGACCGCGTGCCCGCCAGCAGCAGCTGACTCTTCTTGTCGTCGATGCGGACTTCCCAAAGCAGATGTTCGCTGCCCAGCTTGTCCCAGGAAAGGCTGGCGAGGGCTCCGGTCGTGACGTTCTTGAAGGACGAACCGCCGTCGTTCGAACGGAACGCGTGGCCGTTGATCGCCAGATACACGATCTTGACTTCGCGCGGATCAAGCGTGATGCGTACGTGCGCCATCACACCCGGCTCGAGGCGCGTGCCTTCGAGCATCGGGGTCCAGGTCACGCCCCGG
>JAJFLM010000132.1 GCA_021772655.1 Deltaproteobacteria bacterium | reverse complement strand
CATCAATAAAAATAACTTCATAGTTATCATATCTTTGAGACATTGCTGTAGCCACACATTGTTCCAAGAATTTTCCTGGATTATAGAATGGTATTATAACTTTCATTTTATTGCTCATCATCTTCTTTTTTTGAATTGTCTAACAAATGGTTATTCAATTTATCTATTAATTTTTTTCCTTCTTCTGTCTGTGTTATATTAAGCCCAACTGGATATATACACTCAATTTTTGTTTCTATATCTCTTACTGGTATGAAATATTTAGTAAAACCATCATTCTTGTCAAGACTTTTTTTAACTGATTCCATAAATTCAGAAACATCGTTATTATCTAAACCTCCAGTGTTAACATAAAATACTAATATAACTTCATCAGAATTGTTATTAAGAACATTTTCATCTTTAAGTATTAGGTATCTCAAAAACCTTTTTTCTCTATCAGATTCAATCAAAAGACTCTTGTAGTCAAGTTCTATATCTGCTCCTGGAACCTGCATTTTACCACTAAACTTTCCTCTAACTCTTGCAAGACTTTCTTTGCAAAGTGCAAAAAAATATTTTTTAATCCAATTATCTTGTATTCTAAAAAACTTTTTCTCTTCTAAATCAGCTATTTCAGAATATAAAATAAATGCTTCATAAGCATCATCTAATAAACATGCCATCTGTTCATCATTTAACTCAACACTCCTAATAGGAGCTCCAAGTTTCATTTTTGCACTTTCAATAATCTTTTGTGTATCAATCATTTTCTTGTTCTTTTTGGTTTACTATCTCTTTAAATTTATCAAAGATTTCATCTATTTCATATTTTTCTTCTTCAGTTGTTTCATCCCATCTCTTTCCAAATTTCTTTATAGAAACCTTGTCTAAAGCGCTAGTCTCTACGTCAATATCACCGAAGTCTAACTTTTGATGGCATCCTTCTATATTAGAAAAATCTATAGATTCTAAATTTATAAATTTATCTTCAAGAAACATTTCATTCATTTTCTCCCTCCTTACTCTCGCTTCACTTTCTTTATACTTAATTTCCATTTCATCTTCAATAGACTGTTGTATTCTCCCTGCTGGAGCTCCTACAAGAGCACTTTCTTTATAAGATACCATTTTATTTCTTGGAAATGTTTCTGTGTATTCAAATAAAGAAGCCTCTAGTTCTTCTGAATTTACAAACACAGATTTTCTTGTAAGTTTATAAATATCTTTTCTTCTATATATATGACCCTCTGTAGAGAAAGGGTATCCAAAATCAAGATAATGAAGTGTCCAATCCCATTTCATAAAATCTCCACAATATTCTATGCCACTAAGAACATTCTCTGCACCAAGAGTATAACATTTTGTAGTATTATCTCCAAGTCTAAGAGAAAAACAAACAACATCATCATCAGATTCTATTTGACTAATAATGTCATCTAACTTAATTTCTTTATATATGATATTATCATCAAGAAAAAAGCAAGAATAATCATGTTTTGTCTTAAGTCTTAATAAAACTTGTTCTTTAATATTATCTGTAGATACTTCAAAGTTTACATGACTATATTTTTTATCATTTAAAATAATGCTATAAGCTTCAAAGAATTTTTCATTGGTACTATTGATTATAACGTTTAAATCAAAAACATTTGGAGCATTTTTATTTACACTATCCAGAAAAATACTTAACTGGGCAGCATTATCTTTACTGAATACTATTGCATTAATCTTTTGACTCATCTTCTATCTCTGTTTCCCCTTCAATTGATAATTCTTCAATAAAAGATATAATATCTTCTTTATTTTTAGTTCCAACAAATTTATCTAATTGTTCTCCATTCTTAATAGCAAATACCACAGGAATGCTTCTAACTCCATATTTAGTTGACAACTCTGGATTTTCATCTACATTAACTTTAAGTATTGTAATGTCTTCTAATTCATCTGATACTTCTTTTAATGTTGGACCAAGAGCTCTACATGGCCCACACCATTGTGCCCAAAAATCGACAAGAATAATACCTTTTTCTGATTCCAAAGCTTTGTCAAACTCTTCTTTGTTTACATCTAATAACTTTCCCATTTTCTAAATTTTTTAATTTTTATTGATTTATACAATTTCTTTCTATTTATAATAAAGCATTTGCTTTTTAGAAAAATAAATAATTGGATTGAGAAAATCAATTTTTTTGAATATTTATTAAAAAAACAATTATAAAGATGAATAAATCAAAAGTTAGCCCAAACGCTATTAAAAAAGCAATCTTCAATGAGAGCTTAAGAATTAAGAGAAAAGAAGAGCTTTACGAAGAAGTTAAGCGAATTGAAAATGAACTTAGCACTCTAAACGAAGCAAGTATGGGTATGGCAGGTTCTTTCGGATTTGTAGGAGACCAGTCAGATAACCATAAGCATGGTTTTGTTGATGACCAGTTTCAAAACATTTCTAACATCGCAAGATTAGAACAGGAATTCGCAGAAGCAGATGAAAAAACTGCAATCAATGAAGAAATTATTGATGAGAATTCAAAACTTAAGGCAGAAATTGAAAGTCTTAAAAAACAATTAGAAGAAAATTCAAAATAATACAAACACAAAAATTAATATTTTAAAGTCATGAAAAAAGACAACAAATTTCAAATAACTATGCCTGAGCTGCAAAAAATCATTAAAGAGGAATATGCGTCTATGGCTCAAGAAGTTAAAAACAAAGCTGAAAAAGCTAAAGAAATTCAAGCAAGACTTGAAGCTATCAATGAAGAACTAGAGACTTTACCAAAAGAAAACCTTTCTGAGGTTGAAGCTGGTGGGTTAAAAGCAGTAAAATCTACTGGTTGGACTGGTGCTGGAGAAAGCGATAAAAAGTACGATGAAAAATTCGAAAAAATTGGAACTCATTTAAAAGAGGACGAAGAATTTGAAGGAGAAGTTGAAATAGGTGGAGAAGAAATAGAAGGACCTGCAGAACCAGAAATGGGACACTTCGAAATGAAGTTTGCAGAACTTGGTAGAGAACTTGATGCTAAAGTGGGTGGAGAATCAATGGAAGCTCCAGAAATGGAAGCTCCAGAAGAAGAAGAGGAAGAGGAAGAAGAAATGGGAATGGAAATGAACATGGAAGCTATCAATGAGGAAGTAGTTGAAGAAACTATTGAAGAAGATGCAGAAGTAGTGGCTGAAGAGGTAGTTGAAGAGGTAGTTGAAGAAGGTGTTGAAGTAGTATCTGAAGAAGCTATAGAAGAAGCTGTAGAAGAAGGCGCTGAAGTAGTAAGTGAAGACTTAGAAGAACCAATTGAAGGTTCGACTCCAGCTCAAGATTCAAAAGCTAGATTTAATGACTACATGGAAAAAGATACTCACGTTAAAGAAAGTGTTCAAAATAAAGGAACAACTCTTTTAAGCGAAGGTTTCACTCCAGAAAGAAAGTCTAAAATGGACGCAGAACTTGAAAGAATGAAAAGATTAGCTAAAATATAAGCTAAACACATATAAACAGTCATTTAATGAATGATAAGGAAAACATAATTAGAAAATTAATTAGAAAAGAAAGCCTGAGAATGATAAAAGAATCTCAGGCTTCTTTTTTAAATGAGGAAGTTGA
>JAJFLM010000131.1 GCA_021772655.1 Deltaproteobacteria bacterium | reverse complement strand
AGGCGGAAACAGCTAGGGCATACTCTTTTAGCCTGTAATAGGCTTGGGCTAAAGATTCATAGGCTTGGGCTAAAGATTCATAGGAGGTATCTAGCTCTTCATTTTCACTATAATCAATACTCGCCTGATAATCTGCTGCGGCTTTTCGGAAATTACCTAGGTTCATTTGAATATCTCCGCGACGCGCATAAAGCATCGGGATTTTTGGAGCGCGTACGATCGCTTCATTTAAGTCGACAAGGCTCTGTTGATATTGGCCAAGTTCGTCATATGCGGCGGCACGGTTGGTGAAGGCAGCATAGGAATTAACGCCATACTCGGTGATAGCTCGATTAAAGTCTTTTAGAGCCGCTTTGTAGTTTTTTTCTTCATGGAAATAATCCAAGCCGCGATTGAAGTAAAAATAACCCGTTACCTGTTGAGGGGATAATTCAGTGATAGTCGCTCGTCCTGTGGCGTGCGCATAGCTATTTTGAATAATTTCTCCAAAATCGAAAATAAGTCGCTGGTTTTGATCCTGCCATATCACAGTGATGTGATCACCAGTTTCTCCTAATGTGATCGGCCAGTTAAATTCATGTGCGGCGGCTAGAAAAATGAAGCCAATGTCATCACAATCTAAATCACCACCAACCAGGTTTTCTGTGAGTAGGTGCGAACATTCGCCAGCTTCTTCTCCGTCGGCTTTCTCTTTTTCAGAGATGATGGAGAACCCTAAATCTATGAGCAGTTCATAACTAGATAATAAAATACTCTGGGGCGCCAGATTGTGTAGGACGACTTGTTCGCGAATGGTATTAAGAATTTCTAATAAACGGTCTTCAGCGGCGGATACTTTTTGAGGATTGACGACCTCTGTTTCAACTTCAAAGAGTGTTGTAATAGGGTTCTCATTGCTTAAGGCGCGCAGGGGCCCGCTGATGATTCCCGTGTAGGCAGTCGCGCTGCCGAAGATACTTCTTTGTGCATGGTTTAGAGTATCTTCCTCTAAGGGAACAATTTCTTCTGGTGTGGCGATTTGCTGTAAAGCCGTTTGTAGTGCTTCCATGTGCGGCACCAGTTTTTCAAGTATTCCGATTGGGGGGTAATCGATAGTTTCTGTGCGCAAAGCGGGCAAATGCTGTCCAATATCATTTGCTAGTTGAGAGCCATTTAAATGCAAGATGAATGCGTCTAATACGTCCGCTTGTCGTGATGGTGTAAGCCCCATCAGATGATAGACGGCAGTTCCGGGTACGTTATACGATGCCGATGCCATCATGAGGTTTGTACTGGTTGCTAGAGTAGGTAGAGTAAGCATGATACTTAGTCGTCGGAGTCGTTACCGAGTTTGCGAATAAATGAGATTACATTTTCGGATGATGCGGAGTTGTCATTATCATTGTTGGCGCGGAGTAGCTCGCGTGTGGCATGGGGATGATTCAATGCTTGTAGGCGCTGGAATATCGCCAAGGCTTGTTCAGCCGTTTTAACATCGTCAGACCGTAATAAATGCCCAAGTTGTATCAGTGGGATGCTAGTCAATAATTCGTAGAACTGTTCTTTTAAACTTTCAGGCATGGGCCGTGGGCTGCCTTCTAATAGGTCGCAAAAACGTGCTGCCGCATGTAAACTTTGTGCGGCTAGGCTTGCTAATACTTTGGCCGCGTCACTGATGATTGGTGAATGGACTAAGGCGGTTAAACGGTCAATAGCACTTGGATTGCTTAGCAACATCTCATGAAGTAATTCCCAAACGTAGAGACCATTTTCATTGGAAGGGTTTTTTAAATCATCACGTGATTCTAATTCTGCGATGTCTAGAGCTCGATTGGCCGCATAATCAGACACTTCGCCTAATCTGCCAAGGGTGGCTACGATTAAGTCCATTTGCTCATCATCGGCAACCATGTATAAATAATACAGGGCATCCATGGCTGTTGTGTCACCATTTTCAGCGCGTATTTCAAAAGCATCGATAGAAATATTTTCTAAACGTTCTGCTGTGATGGACTCAATTTCCGGTTTTGCGAGCAAAAAATCAATTTCCAGATCTGCTGTGTCACGATAACCGGAGAGGTAGACTAAGGCTTTAATCATTACGGGATGTTCAGTACTAGCTTCAATCAAACGGTCGAGTATTTCATGCTCGGGATCTTTACGGCAGAGTAGTTGAAAGGCTAACGATAAACCTAAGGGATAGTCATGCTCCACACTGGCTATGATGAGGGTTTGCAGCGCATCAAAGTTGCCTTCGGCGGCAACGCGAATCAGTCGCTTGGCAGTATTTCTGCGGATTTCGTTAGCGCTATCGGCCAGTCGTTGTTGGTTCGCTGGGTCGTTATCAGTGAGCAAACCCGGATATTGTTCAACGGCTAACAAGGCGGCAGCATCAAAAGAAATTCTTCCTGCGAGTTGACTGAGTTCTGCGGTGGTTGCGGTTTGCTCTAGTTCAATCACATGTAAGGTTGGTGGTTCGGATTTACCGCGATTGGCAATGGTGCCACCACGTCGTCTTCGTTCAGAATTCGGTGGGTTGATAGGTGACGTGGGTAAGTCGACAAGATTGCTGGCCGGTGCCTGACTCGGATGATCATCGGCGGCCAGTTGGACTACAGTGCTTGGAGTTTGTTGTAATGAAAATACCACAGGGTCTAAAGACGGCCAGGTATCGACATCCACAACGTCACTGGAAGTAGCGGGTGTTTCCACCCCAAAGAAAAATTCATTGATAGCAAGGTCAAGGACGGCTTCTTGTAGTTCTGGTTTGAGGGTTAAATATTCTTGTAGTCCATTCGCCTGAGCCAATGAGCGGATCTCATGGCGCAGGGCACTGATATCAATTTGGGTTTGTTGCAGTAGCGCGGCGCCATTAATCAGTTGTGAAATATGGCCGACCAGTAAAGTAGGGCTGGGAACATGTGCTGCGAGTGCTTGTAAGCGGACGTCGGTATAATGTGTCAGTTGTGGTTGGTGCACATATAGCGGCATGGTGTGAGTTGACTGCGCACTTGCCAACACACTCATATTTAAAAATGTCGATGAAGCGCTAATTAACATGATCCCTCACTTGGATTCTGCCTAATTTATAATCAACTAGACTATGCTTCATCGCTTGTCTTGGATAAAAGTTGTCTCCTCAGGGAAATAAAAGCGGTAGTTTTTACGGTATCATTTGCTTTTTGGGGTATTTCGCAAGATTTTGGAAATCATTGAAGAAATTGGTAGGGTTTCAATGGAAGAAGTGGGGACCCAACACCCTATTTTAGGGGTCTGATCTCGGGAAACATCGAACAGCCAAGGTTCTACGGTGATACGTTGATTCATGATACTGTGCTTTACTTGGCGTAATTTTTGGCCATCTTTGAGTTTTAGTGAGAAAGCTTCAGCAAGTTCTTCGATATCGCCTTCCAAGGTAGGGAATTCCCACATGTCACGTAAGGCTCCCTGCTCGGGACGTTGTATCATCCATAAATGATTATTATTTTGTAAGAGCACGGTCGTTAAAGCGACGCGGCGGTACTCGGGACGCTTGGCAATCATGGGATAAGTCATGGGGTCTTTATTTTGCTTTAGTAGCTGACAGCTAGATTGCACCGGACAGAGTAAGCAATTGGGGCGACTCGGTGTGCATAGCGTGGCACCTAATTCCATCAAGGCTTGATTGAAATCACCACAACGTTTATCGGGCAAAATTTGCTCGGCGTGTTGCCAATACACTTTAATACCTTGATTAGTTTTAGGGTCAGCCTCTAGCGCATAAAGACGTGAGAGCACGCGTGCAACATTACCATCCACAATAGGTGCGATTTCATCGTAAGCAATCGATGCAATAGCACCTGCCGTATAAGGGCCGATCCCAGGTAGTTTAACCAGTTCATCCGGCGTCCGCGGCAGCCGACCCTTCATTTCTGCTACACATTTCTGGGCGGCCTTATGTAAATTACGTGCGCGTGAATAATAACCTAAGCCGGCCCAGGCACTGAGGACAGCTTCACTTGAAGCCTGTGCCAGTGCTTTCATTGAGGGAAATTGCTTCAAGAAATTTTGATAATAAGGAATCACCGTTTTAACAGTGGTTTGTTGCAACATGATCTCGCTGATCCAGACGCGGTAAGGTGTCACCTGGCGGCGCCAGGGAAGGTCGCGCTTATACTGATCATACCACTTGAGAAGTTGTTGCTGCCAGGCCATGGCGCGGCATAGCAATTTGTGAGCTGAGGAGCAAGTTTGCGTGCTCGCTTGACCTTACTGGGAATCTGATCTATCCCAGGCTCGCATCATAAACGGCACTATTAAAGGGGATGACTTATGAATCGTTTATTAATGATCGCTTTATTAGCGGCAACATTTGCGGCTTGTAGTGAATCGGCACCCACAACACCGGGTACGTTGGGCGGAACCGTATCGTTGAAGAGTGAGCTGGCTAAGCAAGTGGATCCCAATGCCGTGCTCTATATCATTGCACGCAAAGAAGTGGGCCCACCACTTGCTGTTAAAAGAGTGGCGCAACCGAAGTTTCCTTTAACCTACAGTTTAAGCCAGGCAGACGCGATGTTGCCAGGTAGCCAGCTTCAAGGTGAAGTAAAATTAACGGCTCGCTTAGATAAAGATGGGAATGCGGGACCTTTGCAGACAGGGGATATGACAGGCGCTGTTGTGGGTACTGTACCTGTGGGTAAGAGTAATGCGGATATTACGATTGATACGCTGATTCCGTAAAGATGTTGTTTTTTTGTTATCGCGAGGAGCCTTCTTGGCGACGTGGCGATCCCACGAGTTCAAGTGATTTCGTGAGATTGCTTCGTTGCTGCCGCATCTCGCAATGACATCTTGAATGAAAGTCAGTGATTAGCTGCCAATTTGGTTTAAGAACAAGGTGCCTAAACCGAGATAAATGACGAAGCTTAAGATATCGCTGGCAGAAGTGACGACGACACCCGAGCCTAGTGCTGGGTCAAAACCGAAAGAGCGGAGCATTAATGGAATGAGGGCGCCGATGGTACCTGCTAAAACCATGGTTAAAACCATTGCGGCAGCCAATACTCCCCCTAAATACATGTTGCCCATCCAAAGATAACTGATGGCGCCAATAACAACGCCAGCTAATAAACCAATAATAAGCCCTGACCCCATTTCTTTGGAGATAGCTTTCCCAGCAGTTGAAAACTCTATTTCACCTAAGGCAATGGAACGCGTGATAACGGTTAAAGTTTGAATGCCAACATTACCTGCCATTTGTGCTACCACGGGCATGAATACGGCTAGCGATACGGCTTCGGCAATAGAATCGCGGAACAGCCCGACGACAAAAGCGGCTAATGAGGCTGTAGCTAAGTTCAGTGCTGTCCATGGTAAGCGGCGACGCACAGATTCCTTTAAGGGAGAGAAGGCACGGTCCGCCTCAGAAAGACCCGCCATATAATAAATATCTTCCGTGGCTTCTTCTTCGATAATATCAATCACATCATCAACAGTAATGGCCCCTAACAGCTTATGGTTTTCATCGACCACCGGCATGCTGAGTAGATTGTATTGGGCAAACAATTGAGCAACTTCTTCGCGGTCTAAGGTGGGCTCGCAGGAAATGACTTGGAGGTTCATGATGTCTGAGATGAGTGTCTCTTGTTTGGCGAGCAAGAGGTCACGTAGACTCAATAAGCCACTTAAGCGTTGGTTATCATCGACGACAAATAAATAATTGATGCCCATGCGCTCACTATTGGCGCGGATATGGTCAATAGCGTCCTGAGCAGTCATGCTTTCTTTAAGCGCGACCACACTGACGTTCATCATGCTGCCGGCAGAATCTTCAGGGTAGAGAGTGAGCTGTTCCAGTGCGTTACGCGTATTGTGCGGCAATAATTGTAATAATTCTTTTTGGCGTTCTTCTTCGATGCCCTCTAATAAGTAAAGGGCATCATCGGGCTGCAGATTATTCATGGCGGTGACGAGTTTTTGATCGTCAATTTCATGGAGAATCTCGCGCAGAAAGTACTCAGGCATTTCTTTGAGGACTTTCCCGACCTTTTTCAGTGAAAAGAGAATATCTATCAGACGGGAGCGATCGCTTGGTGGTAATTCCGAAAACAAGGGGGCAATGTCTGCCGGATGGAGCTTTTTCAGGCTCTTGCGGATGTTGTCAGCCGACCCGACCTCGAGGAGGCGACGGATCATTTTACTTTTGATCGGTGACGCGGACATAGCGTGCTATTTAAAAACAATACTTGCTAAAATGGAAGTTAAAGCGGGTGTGTAGGGGCACGGCATGCCGTGCCCTTACGGTGGTCACGTTCAAGATTTTGGTAGGGGCGTATTGCAATACGCCCCTACGTGGCACCGATTACATCGGATGAGATCACAATTATTTACTCTTCTTCGTGGTTGTGTGGAGCAACTACGTCAGGGGCATCTAAAAAACTTTGTCCTGAAGCGGCCATGTCTTGGATTTTTTTCACATCTTTAGCTGTCGTATGTCCGATTTGTCCCATACCGCTGAGCAACTGATTGGTCATGCGCGCGGTGAGTTGCTGACTGACACTACCATTGCCATCAGGGTCGGCATCTAAAAAGACATCAATTTTGTCAGGATCGACGCCGGTGTCTAATAGGGTATCTAATAAAGTGCGGTAACCGGCCGTATCAGGCAAATCTTTCATGACCGCAATCAACTTGCGACAATCTTTGCAGACCTGAGAGATAAATCCAGATTTATGTTGGCAGTAAATACATTGAGCCATGGGCGTAAGGTCTAATGTTGGCAGGGGAATGTCAATAGTCATGCGCTGGTACTACCACAAGAGTGCACGGTTTATTCCGTCTGGTTAGAAATACTAGCAACAACCATGAACCGCTAGCGATACAAAAGCTGAGCCAACTGAGTCATCAGATTGTAAGAGGAGATAAATTTAATGAATGGTTTTATGGCTTTGTCTACTAATTTGGAATTTCTTGTGTACATGGGAACCTCGTTGCAAGTTGATATGGAGCAGTTGCGCATAACAATGCCGCTGGAGGTACAAGGGACTTTTGATGCCATTTTTCCCGCTTATGAGCAAGCAGACTATGTTCGCATTAAAGGTTCCAAGCCACTAACGAATTTGCCAGATAAAATTTATGTAACTGAACAGCAGGCAAATGGCATGCGTTGTGCTTTGATGACAGGAAATTTTGAAGCGGTTCGAAGGGCTTTTCCAAGAGTGCTTAATCTGGCGCTTCCCCATGAGCGGAGGTATATCTTTGAGGATGACCTGTCTATTGATTCAGCAGTAGCCCTAGCTGATTTCGCCAATGCTTATGCTGCTCTAGCTATGGTAGCAGATTCCTATCAAGCATTGACTGCGCCCGAGGCAGCGGGTGGTGAAACTCTTTTAGGAAAGGCAGCACGTCGCTATGTTGGAGGTATGGCTGAGTTTTTTTTAGATGATTTTAATGAAGGAAATGGAGACCCCGAGGTTCATTGATTAGCCTAGTTATAAAACATCCCGAATCACTTCTGTTAAAATTTCCACACCTTTATCAATGCTTTCCAGCGGCACGCGTTCATTCTTACCATGGAGGCCACTAATATCCGCTTCAGGAATCACCATCGGAATAAAACCATAAGCCGGGATATTGCGTTCACGAAAAAACCTTGAGTCAGTCGCCCCCGCAGAAATATAAGGCGCCACGACAGCATCAGGATAATGTTTTTGTAGGACTTGGACTAAACTTTTGTACAATGCGGTATCACGTGGGCTTTCATTTGCAACGCTGGCAGCAATAATTTCTATTTCAATATCATCACCAATCAAGTTTTGAATAAAGGTCTTAAATTTTTCAGGAGTCATTCCAGGGAGGATGCGGGCATCCACATAACCAATAGCCTGGTTAGGGATGACATTGACTTTGATGCCGGCATTCAAGCGAGTCGGTGTAGCAGTATGCCTTAAGATAGCATTGAGTTTGGGGTCAGCACTGATTTTAGTGCTGGCAAATTTACGTAACAGGGCGCCTAAAATAGGTGTAAAGAGATTGCGAGCGGCAAAGCCATTGAGCCCTGTGAGTTGTGTTCCCATGGCGGCTAAGAATTCTTTGGTGACAGGAATGTTGGTAAGGGGAAAGTTATAATCCCCAATGAGGGTCATAGCACGGTTGAGTTTTAACACCGCGTTGTCTTGTAGTGGCATCGAGCCGTGCCCAGAAGTGCCTTGAGCCGTTAACTTCATCCAGCAGACACCTTTTTCAGCCACTTGAATGGGCAAGACGGTAAAGTCAGGGCGTTGAATTCCAATGCTGCCTTCGTTTAAAACCCAAGCCCCCCGTAATTTTTTTGGATAGTGTTTGAATAACCATTCCACCCCCATGCTGCCGCCGGTTTCTTCATCGGCTGCCCCAATAAAGATAATATCACGGTTTCGTGGGGCATGGCTTTGAGCTAATTTTACTAAAGTCGCCGCCTCAATCGCCGCCATCCCTTTCATGTCGATAGCACCACGGCCCCATAGAAACCCCTCTTTAATAATGGCCTCAAATGGGGCGACCTCCCATTCCTTGGTGTTGGCGGCGACGACATCAAGGTGCGCCAATAAAATGAGTGGCGCTTGAGTCCCGGTGCCGGGCAAGTGTGCGATGAGATTGCCACGGCCGGGTGCGGATTCAATGATCTCAGTTTTGATACTGGGGGCTTGTTTGAAAAAGTCGACGAGTATTTCTGCAGCGCGGGTTTCATTGCCTGGTGGGTTGGTGGTATTGCTGCGGATAAGTTGTTGTAATAAGCGAACGGTATGGCTGTGAGTGGCTGTTTGTGCTGGTGAGTGGCTCGGTAGAAAGCCAGCGATGATGAGAGTCAGTATGGGGAAGAACTTTTTCATAGTGCTACCTTATAACATTGGATGAGGGCTGACTACTGCTTCGAGGTGGCTACTGATGCGGTAATTTGTCGTTTAGTTTGCCTTGTAGTTTGGTCCAGCTTTGTTTTTCAAGGCGGGTAAAACTGCCTGTCGCAATAAGTTGTTGGGCGGTGTCCAAATGCTTTTTAACCAAAGGCCATTCTTCCTGGGCGGCAAGGGTTTCTGCTAAAAAAAGGTGATTTTCCGGGTACTCGGGAGCCAAGCTAACGGCTTGTTCTAAATAATCCCGAGATTTGTCTAGATCGCGAGTGACTTCATTAGAGCCGATATTGAATACCGGAGCTTTGAGGTACAGCTGACCTAAAATACGGTAGCCACCCGCTTGTTCAAAAGTAGGGTCGAGCTGAGTGACCTGTTGGGCGGCCTGAGCAATTTTTACCATGCCTGAGGCATAACCAAAGACTCGGGCTTCATAGTAGAGTCCCGTATTCAAAGCCTGATAGAAATAACAAGCGGCTTGCTTGGGTTTGAGGTTGACGCATTGGGCGGCATAATCCATCCCTTTTTTTGAGATCGCAATCTTCTCAGCACGCTTTTTACTTTGAGAGGCGCGATCAAAGGCTTCTTGTGCCGCTTGTAACTGGAGGGAGGCATTATCTGCGGGCACAGCATAACTAGGGAATTCTGTGCTGACGTGGCCGCAGGCACTGAAAATTCCTAGGCTGAGAGCGAGTACTAATATGAAGAAACGCTGGATATTCATATGAGTCAGCGGCTTAGCAGAGCTGGGCTCTGCTGGCAAGGTCTTCGCCTTGACGCTGAGTCGGGCATCTTCTATAAGGGCCGTCCATCTATGACCCAATTAGCCACCATTATTTTAGCTGCCGGAAAAGGTATACGGATGCATTCAGACCGCCCTAAGGTCTTGCATGAGGTGGCAGGGGCCGCGATGATAGCCTATCCGATTCAAGTGTCTGACCGACTCAAAGCACAGCATGTTGTGAGTGTTTTGGGTCATGGTGCGAAGGCCGTACAAGATTATTTGAAGACGGCTCCGCTGAAGGTAAAGGCCAAGCTTAGTTTTGTGATGCAAGCGCAGCAATTAGGGACGGCTCATGCGGTCAAGCAAGCTGAAGCTGTGCTCGGAAAATTTAAGGGCGATGTATTGGTTCTCTATGGTGATGTTCCTTTGCTATCGGTGGCGACTTTAAAAGATTTTATTAAATATCATGGTAAAGAGCAGAATGTATTGAGTGTGCTCAGTGCTGATATGGAAGACCCGACGGGTTATGGGCGTATTATTCGCGATGACCGTGGCCGAGTTTCTGCGATTGTAGAACAGATTGATGCCACGGCTGAACAGCGTGGCATCTCTGAAATTAACTCAGGAATCTTATTGATAAATGCTCAACGGCTTTTTGAAGAGGTACGTCGGATTAAAAAGAGCCCCCGCAAACAAGAATATTATTTAACCGACTTAATAAAGTTGTTGGTGGCGCAAGGTGAACGTGTGGGTGCGGTCTGTGTTCAAGATGAAACTGAAGTTATGGGTGTGAATAACCGCGCTGAATTAGCAGTAGCCAATGAGTATATGCGGGTTCTCATTAATGAGCATTGGCTTGCTAAGGGTGTTACTTTGACTGACCCTTATTCTACTTATATTGATTCATGGGTTAGTATTGAAAAAGATGTCAGTATTGGCCCAGGCTGTACCTTGCGCGGACAGAGCGTGATTAAGTCAGGCAGTCGTATTGATGTAGGTTGTGTGATAGAAGATACTCGCATTGGTACGGATGCACGTATTGCGCCTTATAGTGTGTTGGAAGCAAGTCGTGTCGATGCAGGAGCACAGATTGGTCCTTTTGCGCATTTGCGTGAGGGCTCACATATTGGGGTGGGGGCTAAGGTAGGTAATTTTGTTGAAACTAAGAAAACTCGTTTAGGTCCTGGAGCTAAAGCCAACCATTTAACTTATTTAGGTAATGCCAAGGTTGGTGAAAAGACAAACATTGGTGCTGGGACGATTACCTGCAACTATGATGGTGTGAATAAATATGAAACCGTGATTGGTGCCGGATCTTTTATCGGTAGTGATACGCAGTTAGTAGCGCCTTTAAATTTAGGTAAAGGATCTTGGGTGGCAGCGGGAACGACGGTGACTAAAGACCTGCCAGCGGGCGCTTTGGCCATTTCTCGTACCAAGCAAGTGAATATTAAAAACTGGAGCCAGCGGGTCAAAGGCCTCAAAAAGAAAAAATGAGAGTGGAATTTTAATTAAGCTATGTGTGGAATTGTTGGATACATTGGTCATGAGAACGCAACAGATATTATCTTGGATGGTCTGAGGCGCTTAGAATATCGTGGTTATGATTCTGCCGGTTTAGCAGTATTAAACGGTTCGGGTGTGCAGGTACACCGTGCCGAAGGTAAGTTGCTAAACTTAGAAAAAGAAGTTTTCCGCGCGGCGCCCAAAGGTGAGATTGGAATTGGGCATACGCGTTGGGCTACCCATGGAGGCCCCACCGAACGCAACGCACACCCCCATAAGGTCGGCCAGGTTTTAGTAATTCATAATGGTATTATTGAAAATTACGACAAGCTCCGAAAAAAAGTGGCTAAAGATACTTCACGGGTATTTGAATCAGATACGGACACTGAAGTTATTGCCCATTTGATGGATCATTATTTACAGCAAGGGCGCACTGCTTTTGAGGCCTTTAAAAAAACTTTAAAAGATCTAGAAGGGTCTTATGCCATCGCGGTACTGCATGAAGAAGATCCCGATCATCTTTATTTAGCGCGCTGCGGATCGCCTTTAGTTTTGGGCGTGGGTGAGTCCAGCCATCATTTAGCCTCTGATATTCCCGCCTTATTGCCCTATACTCGGGAAGTTATTTTCATCGAAGATGGGGACTATGGCATTCTTTCCACGGATAAAGTGGAGCTCTATGGTGAAGATGATAAGGCAGTGACGCGTCCGGTAAAGCATATCTCTTGGGATCAATCGATGGCAGAAAAAGGTGGTTATCGCCACTTTATGTTGAAGGAAATCTTCGAACAGCCAGAGGCTGTATCACAAACTTTAACCGGGCGTCTCGGCAAAGCTCACAAAGAAGTTATTTTAGAGGGTATGGAACATTTAATGCCTGCTAAAGGTTTTCCCTTTGAGAAAGTCTATATTGTTGCCTGTGGCACCTCATATCATGCGGGTTTAGTTGGGCAATATTTGATGGAGGGGATGGCGCGTATTCCTGTGGTGATCGATAATGCCTCGGAGTTTCGTTATCGTAATCCGATTATTGATAAGAAAACATTAGTTATTGCTATTTCACAATCAGGTGAGACAGCAGATACCTTAGCAGCGATTCAACAGGCAAAAAAACAAGGCGCAAAAATCTTATCTATTTGTAATGTGATTGATTCTAGTATCCCCAGGGCCTCAGACGAAACAATTTATACGCAGGCAGGGCCTGAAATTGGAGTGGCTTCAACAAAGGCTTTTGTAACGCAGTTGACCGTACTGACATTACTGGCTCTCGAATGGGCCGGTCGCACAGGCCAATTGAAAAAAGCTGATTTAGAAAAAGCGGCTGGAGATTTAAAGCGGCTCCCTCAAAAAATCAAACAGGTCTTAGATTTAAACGACGAGATTAAAGAGCTTGCAAAGCGTTATACCGAAGTGCGTAGTTTCTTATATTTTGCGCGTGGTTTGCATTATCCGATCGCCTTAGAAGGCGCTTTAAAGCTTAAGGAAATTTCGTATATTCATGCCGAAGGTTATTCAGCAGGTGAAATGAAGCATGGCCCCATTGCTTTGATTGATAAAGGAATGCCTGTACTCGTGTTGGCACCCAAAGAAGATGCAACCTACGAAAAAGTGATTGGCAATATTGAAGAAGTGAAAGCTCGCGGTGCAGAAGTGATTGCTGTGGCCAGCCGTGGTGATAAGGCTATCAGTGAGCGGGTTGAGCATGTGCTCTACGTGCCTAAAGCCCCATTATTTTTACAGCCCATCCTTGAGGTCATTCCTTTGCAAATGTTGGCTTATCATATTGCGGATCATAAAGGTACGGATGTGGATCAACCTAGAAACCTGGCTAAGAGTGTCACGGTAGAATAACTGTAGTTTCAGCATGGCGCTTAAATTAAACCCTCAACAATTAGCAGCAGTTCTTCATGATGAAGGGCCTTTATTAATTCTGGCGGGTGCGGGTTCAGGCAAAACACGTGTTATTGTGAATCGAATCGCGCGTCTGATTAATGAAGAGGACGTTCCTGCAGAAAGTATTTTAGCGGTCACCTTTACTAATAAGGCGGCTGAAGAAATGAAATTGCGGATTCAAGAATTAGTGCCGCCTTCTGAATATGGTGGCGCCGGAGCAGTCTCGCGGATGTGGGTGTCAACATTTCATTCATCTTGTGTCCGCATGTTGCGGGCAAATTATGAGCGCCTCGGTTTGATTCGTGACTTTGTTATTTATGCTTCAGATGATCAAAAGACTTTATTAAAAGAATGTTTGGCCCAGTTAAAGTTTGATCCTAAAACCTTTAATCCCAATGCTGTGATGGGTCGCATTCAAAGCGCAAAGAATTATTTAAAATCACCCGATGCGTTTGCATCAGAAGCCGATAACTATTTTGATACCCAGGTCGCTGAGATTTATCGGCTCTATCAACAAAAATTGCGTTCTAATCAGGCCTTAGATTTTGGCGATTTGTTAATGGAGTGTGTGTTGATGCTCCAAAAAAACGAGACGGTACTTAGTTATTATCAGCAACGTTTTCGTTATATTATGATTGATGAGTATCAGGATACGAATGCGGCTCAGTATCATTGGGTACGCTTATTGTCGGCACAGCATCGCAACTTATGTGTGGTGGGTGATGATGATCAATCTATTTACCGTTGGCGGGGTGCGAATATTGAAAATATCCTACGCTTTGAAGATGACTATCCCGGGACTAAGGTGATTAAGTTAGAACAAAATTATCGTTCTACGGGAAACATTTTAGAAATTGCGGCTTCGGTTATTGCTAATAATAAAGGGCGTAAAGCTAAACGTTTGTGGACCGAAAATGACGCCGGTCATCCGGCGATTTGGTATTTAGCGGCTGATGATCGCGGCGAAGCAACTTTTGCGGCAGATCAAATTGAAGCCAATGCGAGTCAGGGTCGCTCTTATCGCGAGATGGCGATATTTTACCGTACCAATGCGCAGTCACGTTCCTTTGAAGATCAATTTAGGCGCCGTAATATTCCATATGTTATTTATGGTGGGGTGAGTTTCTATGATCGTAAAGAAATTCGCGATATGTTGGCGTATCTGCGTATCTTGATTAATCCTGATGATGATATTGCCTTTAAACGAGTCATTAATACGCCGGCGCGGGGTTTAGGAGCTAAAGCTGTAGAGCGTGTGACGGCTTTTGCAAACCAGGCAGGCATCAATTTAGTTGATGCTTTGTATCGCAGCCAAGAAATTCCTGACATCAATAAGGGTATGAAAAGCAAGTTGATGAACTTTGGGCAACAACTGTTTCAGTTTCAATCGCTGGCTCGCGATGTGACTTTAGGTAGTTTGATAGAATCTATTTTAGATCAAACGGGTTATCGTGAGAGCCTAGAAAAAGAACAAACCTCAGAAGCTGAAGATCGCCTCGAAAATATCGAAGAATTTTTAAATGTGATTGCTGAATACGAACGTTCTGAGCCAGAGGCGAGTATAGCAGGTTTTCTTGAGCGCGTTGCCTTAGTCAGTGACCGTGAAGACTTTGACCCTCAGCAAGGAGCCGTGACTTTGATGACACTTCACTTGGCTAAGGGTTTAGAATTTGATTGGGTCTTGATGGCAGGGATGGAAGAAGGTTTATTTCCTCATTCGCGTTCTATTGATGATGCTGAAGAGTTAGAAGAGGAACGTCGACTTTGTTATGTCGGTGTGACACGGGCGCGTCAGAATCTATGTATGGTTTCGTCTATCCGGCGGCGTCTCTATGGAGGCGATCAGATGAATTTGCCCTCGCGTTTTTTAGAGGAAATGCCCGCTGAGTTGATTGTACGAGAAGGCCAAGTTTCGGCTCCACCACGACCACGGCGTAAACCTGTGACAGATGATTGGGATTTCAATCAAGATGACAACGACTTTACGCATTTTGATTTTGATCAAACTGCGGAAGGGGAGGGCGGTTTAGTTGTGGGGGCTAATGTGCATCACCCTCAGTTTGGTCCTGGAATGATTCGTAAATGTGAAGGTTCTGGTGATAATCAGAAAGTTATCGTGTCATTTCAAAGTGGGCATGTAAAAACTCTATTGATCAAATACGCTCACTTAACGCTGGTTTCTTAAAATAGGCTTTATAAATTCCATAGGTGAAAACGTAAGTTTTCATCGTTTAAAATAGGTTTGTCCTGCTGCAAGGTGGGATCGTTTTGATAGAGCCGCTCTAAAAAGTTTTCAACCTTAGAAATATCTAAGTAGGGTTTTAGTAATACGTGAATGTCTTTGATGATTTCTTGTTTGATGCCTAAATGCACATTCTTAAAATCACATTCATAAGCGGTGGTAAAAACGAGTCGCATGAGGGGGTTCACTTTAGCTGCCATCCGAACAAAGTCGAATCCGTCCACTAAAGGCATCACCACATCAATAATAGCGACATCAAACTTAGTATGCTCTAGCCATTGTAGGGCGCGTTGTGGGTTTTTAGTGATCCGATAACTCTCAGCATCTGAAGAGCCCCGAGTGAGGAGGCGGTCCCAAAACTTCAAGAGCATTTCGTTGTCATCAACGACTAAAATCTTTCGATGCGCCTTATCAGAATCAAGGCGAGGTGCTAAATTATCCAGACTCATTTGATTGTTCCTGCCTAAGATAAAAAGCAAATGGTGTGCCAATTAAGTAAGCTTCGCATTGCCTCATAACTAGATGATATTACTTAATAAATTGACATATCCTATGATGGCTTAAGAATAGACCTAGTAAAATCGCCGCAATATTGACCAATTTTTTCGAAAACTTGTCACTTTCTTGACAGGGATTGGTAGTTTTTAATCGCGACTGATTTCTTTGAGTTCGCTTTTTTGATTGATGATAAAGCGACTGAGGTCATCGTCCGTATCAATGTTGCCGACACAGCCAATGGAATAACCTTTTTGTTCATCAAACTCGGTGATGGGCAAGTCATAGAGGTTGAGCAGCTTATTTTCTGAACGCTTCATGTTCTCTGTAGAGTAGCACTGTTTGTTGTTTTTAGGGCAGAGAGTTGCTGGGTTTAAACTATGACTGCCTTTGGCGGCTGGATCCATTCTAAAGCCATACAGATAAAATGGGTTTTCATTAGGCAACCAGTTAAGTTGGCGTAAATCTTGAGTATATCGCTTATGCCGCTTGAAATACTTCGTTTGAGCGTCGGCAATTTTTTTGAGTTCAAGCGGGCATTCTTTTAAACGTTCTGCAAAACTTTCTTTCATATAGTGGGGGATGGCAATAGATGCTGCCAGCCCCAGTAGTGCGACGGCTACCATGACTTCAATCAAGCTGATCGCAGGACGTTTTTTCTTGGAATTGGGATGAGCCATTTGGGGGCGCATTCTTGGGCAAAAGTATCAAAGAAGCAAGCACATACCGTAGGCTTTGGTCGTGGTTAAAAAAGCGAGGTGGCTTTGCAACTTTTTTTCAAAAAATGACGCTTCGCGTTAGCAACCTCCTATAATTATTGACGATACTGCTCGCAGGACGGAAAGCCATATTTTGTCTAGGGTCGATACTATTCTAGGGTCGACTTGTGGACAACTTTTTACAGAGGGACACCTTAATGCGTGTAAAGGTAAATCCAAAACGTCGTTATTCGACACTTCTTTCATTGTTATTGTGTGCCTTGCTCATGGGAGTAGGTGGCTGCGGTTTTTTTAGCGAACCTAATTCCGATAATCCTTTTATTTTTCCTGGTGTCGATGCCAGCGGTGGCGGTGATGGTTCAGGGGCTTCCTGTAGCCAAGATTCCGATTGTTCCGGCAGCCAAACCTGTAACAGCAGTGGTACTTGTGTCAGCCCTTCAACTTCCGACCTATGTGCTGGCGTAACTTGTTCTACAGGGGAAACCTGTAATGCTTCGACTGGGAAGTGTGAAGCCGGTGGCTCGAGTTCTTGTAGTGCAGACGGTGATTGCCCCGATGTTGGTGGTAATAATCAAATCTGTGAAACCAATGCTTGCGTAGAGGGCTGCCGTGAGAACGCTGATTGTGGTACCGGCAAAATTTGTAATGGTTCCAATCAATGTATCGTTGAAGGTTGTGTTAGTCCGCCAACCTGTAGTGAAGAAGAAACCCTAAACCAAGGAACCTGTTTATGTGAAGTCACGGCAACAGATGGCGCTTGTGAAATTGTCTGGCAGGCAGGATTGACAGCTCACGATAATGTGGGTCTTAAAATTTATATTGATGCTCAATTTCCAGCGCAAGATTTACCTAATGAATGTACGACGGATAATGAAACCAATGAATTTGGCTGTACGCAGGGCGGTGGTGCTGAAGCAGATGCTTCCTTGATTGCTGAATGTAATAAGATGTCAGGGGTCACGAAAACAAATTGTTTGGCCCGTAGTAACGTACAACTGATTCCTTTTAATACGCGAAATCAAAACCC
>JAJFLM010000014.1 GCA_021772655.1 Deltaproteobacteria bacterium | reverse complement strand
CATCGTTGCCTGAGGGATCACTACTGCCATCTGGCGTCACTGTCACACTAGCATCACAATCGGCAGATACACCATCCGCATTCACTGCCTGAGCAAATAAATCATAGCTCGTAACCTCAGTGATCTCTGGTGCCTTAATCGAAAATACTTTCAAGGCTTCATCTTGATTAAGTTCAAATTGCTGAGCCTCATTAAACAAATCACCACTCAACACAGCTCCCTTAACAGCATAACTTGCCGTATAATATACATGCACCACACCATCCTTGGCCGCAGCCCGTAATGAACATTCGGGCAACATGCCTTCGCCTGCTTCCAAAACAGTAAGCGTTGTTTCACAGCTTGCTTTGAGCTCACCATAAGTCACAAAACCTACAACCGGGTAATCACCGGGCGTCGTGCTGGCAGCTATTTCAAAACTGTGGAGCCCTGCCGGATCTTCGGCATCTAAACTGAGCTCAATCCCTTTGCCATCAATGAGTAATGAAGCTGCCGAGGCCGCTTGAGGCTTCATCGAAATCGTCACATTTTGTCCGCCTACGACTTGTTGACGAGATAAAAATAATTCACAGGCTAAGGCCTTGTCTGCCGTATCGGGCGCCACCGTATCATCTCCAGCCACCTCACCATCCGTACTTTCTTCAGGCGAAGTTCCCGCGGCACTGGTTTTATTTTCAGCATCATCTGTCACATTCGGCTGATCGACCTGGGTCCAATCGCAAGCCGTCAGAGTAAAGATTAAGCCTGCCGTGAACAAAAATTGCGCGATTGAATGTACTGATTTCATAAAAATCTCCTCAAGCCATAGGATTAGGGGGTGCTCACATTTTTTACAGCCCACTAAAGAAGCAAAAAACATGCCAAGGGCTAATGAGAGAGGCTATTTTAACTTATTGAAATTATTTAATTTATTAGGCTAGGTGAGAAGAGAACCTCTAATTGAACCATTATATTATCAAATTGATAAATTTAGGCGGGAATCAATACTGCTTTTTGACATGCACACCTGGGTAGTAGAATTGCAAAATCTGCCGATACGCCTTGCCAGCTTCGGACATCGCGCGCGCGCTCCATTGACTCAGACCCACACCATGGCCATAACCCGTACCCACAAACACCACCTCATCTTGCATATCCAAAACATTGAAACGCGTGGAACGCAAACGGTCATAACCCAACAGACGCCGCACCTGATTACCGGGTAACTCCACTGTTTCAGCATTGGTAATCAGTACCAAATGCTGTACGCGCTGATTATCCTCTGCCATCAAAGGAATCACATAATCCACAGAACCACTGGCGACATCTCTTTGCTGTAAAAGCTGATTGAGTTCCACTTTTGACAGACTCAACTCCCACATCTCATCGGGACATTGTTTGCCATAGGGGTCCGGTTGCGCCCGATAAAAATTCCAAGCCTTGGCCCAGGGCCAAACGCGGTCTGCTTGCTCCGTATAACCACCAGAACAACTATGAAAAAAGGCTGGGATCAATTGACCTTGCCAGGCCAATACCTGACCGCGTGTAGAACGCACTGCTTGATGAATCGCTTGAGGGTACTGCTTTTGTTGACGAAAGACCTGGTCTTCCACGGTCGACACCACATCATATTCGGGGTGTTTCGCTTGTTGTTGCCGATACAAAGCATAGGTGCGTGCGGCGACCGCCTGGGCCTGTAGGGCGCCTAGAGGCCAATCTGCAGGCATTTCAGCGGCCAACACTCCCAGCAAATACTCTTCTAGCGGCAAGCTGACCACCTGCAAAGGCTGCCGTGAAACCGCCACCCTCAACTCTGGGCCGGAATAGGTGATTGCCACAGAACTTGTAAAAATTAGTAAGCAACCAAGGGTGACAAGTGAGCGAAGAAGGAACATAGTCTGTCAAAATAAATGCCAGGAATTTCAATGAATTGCAACGCGCGCCTCATTGACTCTTAGGCAAAAGGAATCTACATCTTTCAACGAGCTGGGTATGCAACATAAAAGTCTTTCCAGAAGCCACATTCCCATTGGCATCAAAATTATGATTGCCACTATGTTATTGATCAGTGCCATCACTGCAGTGACCCTAGTGTTGGCCTACACCTTTCAACCGGCTTTCTTAGACGGAGTCCCCACCCATTTAATCATTACAACCTGTGTCGCCACATCGGCACTGATTACCAGTTTAGCCGTGTTATTCGTCACACGGTTTTTTATTGAGGGGCCCTTACGCGAAATCATCCACTTGATTAATAAATCGCGCGAACAAGATTATTTAATCCGCATCCCGGTCCGCACCCATGACACTATTGGTGAATTGGCCTTAGCCTTCAACCGCCTGATGAAAAGCATCACGCGTTTGAGTGCGACGCAAATGGAAACTGAGCGGGAGCTCATCCGCACCCAAGAAGCTATTAAATACCAAACAGAGCTGGAATTAAAAAACCGCCATCTATCATTACTCTATGACACCGCTCGCACCCTCAGCGAATCTTTGGCCTCTGAAGATGCCTATCATGAAATCTTAGAAATCGTTGGGCACATGCTGGACTACAACGAAATGGTATTGATGCTACATCAAAGTGAAAGCCATTCCTTAAAAGTCGTCGCTACTTATGGCATGGAAAAAAGTAATGCCTTGCTTGGAATGGAATTTGCCAATGGCGAAGGGATTACCGGTGAAGCCATTTTAACCCGTGAATTAATTTATATTCCCAACACCAAAGATGACCCACGCTATCTTTACTACAAAGGCCTGAAAAAAGAAGATGTCTCGTTTATTTCCGTACCACTGCTGGAGCCTGCTGGCGACAAAGTTATGGGGGTACTGAATATCAGCCGTCCCGTGGGCGAAGCCTTCCAAACCCAAGAGCAAGAAAGTCTGCAGGCGGTGTCTCATTTGATTACTTTAGCCCTGACCAATGCTCATCTTTACACACAACTCAAAGAACTGTCGGTCACAGATGCACTCACACAACTTTATAACCGCCGCTATGGGCAAAAATCTTTAGAACGCGAAGTCATGCGTGCAGAGCGTTTTGAACGACAACTTGCCATCCTAATGATTGATATCGATTATTTCAAAAAATTTAATGATCAACACGGTCACCCTGAAGGGGATGTCTTGCTCCAAGAATTTGCCGCACTGCTCAAGGCCTCAACCCGCAATGTTGATATTGTCGCGCGTTGGGGAGGGGAAGAATTTATAACCATACTGCCCAATACAAATGCTGAAGGCGCACGCCAAGTTGCTGAAAAACTTTTGCGCAATGTCCGCCAATGCCAATTTTTAGCCCTGCAAGAAGAATTAACAAAACCCGTCACCGCCTCCATTGGTGTCGCG
>JAJFLM010000130.1 GCA_021772655.1 Deltaproteobacteria bacterium | reverse complement strand
TGGTAGCAAAACCCGCGTGCATATCCGTGAGGGTGTGTTCGGAGCCGGGTAGCGCAAGCATACAGGCCGCGTGATCGAGCCTCGAAATCAAAGTCAATCGTGGACCGTAAGGATACCTCAGAAATGAGTAAAGCCGACGTTGTGTTATAAACGGAAGGCAGTAGATTCGTCACCGAAATGGCAAGGAGTCGAATCCCCACCGGGGTCCAAGCATGTATGCAAAGGGATAACTCAGGAACTTGGGAGAGCCATCTGTCTCCTTGTCAAGTGCCGGAATGGGGTCACCCGGCTTATCAAGCCCTGGCCTATGCGGGTTGCTTCTGTCTGCATAGGAACCGTCAAACGGGACACAAAACAAAGAAGCAGACAAGGTATCGATGCACGAGCGACGAGTGAAGTGTATCGAGAAGGACAGCGGGCAGTCTTAGCCGAGCATAGTACCGATGACCGGAGAATACCCCGGTTGAGACGATGGGGAACCGATGTCCAAAGGACCCATTATAGGGAAGGCGAAGCCGATCATTCCGTGCTGGTAGAAGAAACAGGCGCAAGACTTTGAGCTTGCACATCCTGTCAACGAACTCTACTCAGCGTGTGATGCAGATCGGCTATGAGGTAGATCTGCGTGGGCAGCATAGGGATGGTTGAGGAACCGGATGAGCGAATTGTTCACGTCCGGATCTGTGGGGGGGATGGGGAGGTAACTCCTCGTCTCTACGATTGCAGTTCCCGAACCCGACCGAAGAATGAGGGAGGGTTTGGGTGGGATGGGTTGGGGGTGGCGCGGGAACTGGCGTGTTGGACGAAGTTCTTTGGAGTGGCTTCGCCTCTATCAGTTTTCAATCGGGGCGGCAGTAACGCAGGCACACTCATCTGGTGGCCCATATCCAGTCAGAAGATGTGTCTAAGTCACAGGCATACCTGGACAAAGCCTGGGAGAAAGTGTTGTCGCGCCATGATCACCATTACGATCACCAGAAAAATGGACAGTTGCAGTACGACTGCCGTGCGATTACCAGCGCCTTTCTGCTTCACAGGTGCTTTCCTGAGAGGATGGACGGATGTTTTGGAAGGAGGCCTGCCCCCGGGTCAAATCCCTTCCGCCTTGGACTCGGCTTGCGCCAACCAGGACGTGTCTCTCGCCGAATGCCGGTGTTCTAGCCTGCGCCGCAGACGGGCCGCCGCGCAATCGGACTGCTCGGAGCGCAACTGCGCCTGGATCAGCGTGTCTTCAAAGACCTCGCGCTGGGCATTGCTGCCGCCAATGCGTACGATCTGATCTTCAATTGATTCCAGCAGCCGTATGGACGCGGCATAGTCACCACGACTGAATGCGGCAACTCCCTCCGCCAGGGGCAGGGAGACTTCACCCACCAGTGTATTGCCACCAGCCGCGCGCACCCGAAGGTTCTCGAGAAACGCCGTCAACGCCTCCTCGTCCCCAGAACCTGCGAATGCCAGGGCCGCGTGCGCATCGCCAAGTGTTCCCAGTTGTGTCTTTTCCTTGGCCAACGCAACCACCGATTCCCACGCAGGTGCGCCTTCGCCGAGTCCATAGATTTGCCAGCGCCAGAGAATCGACGCGGCATCGAGAAGGGCCGTTGGGCGTTTACCCGAACTCGGGTTCAGCATCTGTTCGTAGAGGCTTACGGCCGTCTCTCTGTGGCCGAGTGCCAATTCGTGAAGTACATGATGCCATGTGAGGTGCCCCCCGAGGAACGAGGTGCTCGCGTGATCAGAAAGCCATTCCGTCATAAAGGCCGCGCCCGTCTCGTGATCGTTCGTCTCGTAGTGGACGTGAGCCTTGGCGTGGGCGGCCATGGCAGAGTCTGGACGCAACGCCAATGCGCGTTCACTCATCCGGAGCGCCTCGTCGAAAAGGCCGGACTCCTCGTGCACAAAACTGTATACGCTCAGGAACCACCAATCTCCCTCGTAGTGCTGAGCCATCTCACTAAGGAGCGCAAAAACCTTGGTCCGAGTGTCGATCTTGTTGGTATTGACCGTTCTCTGTAGTAGCGCCTGAAGCAGCAGAACGTCCTGGGGAAATTCGACCAGATGCTCCTGCAGGAGAGCAAGAGCACGGGGAGCATCTCTGTTCACTATCGTCGCAATCGCTGTTATATGCTGTCGTTCGCGGCGCCCCAAACCGTCCGCAAGCGTTTCGGCGCGTGAGATGTGTTGCTTCGCCCGGTCTTCTTCATCGTCGTCATTCGCCTTCATAGCCAGCGCGGCGTGCGCCAGGGCGAAGCCATCATCTTCGGCGACGGCCCTGGCAAAGCAATCCTCCGCCCCGACTCTTTTCGCTAATACCATATTGAGGCCTTCATCGTATGCGGCGACAGCGGCAGACGACGAGGTACCCTGCGGAAGGTCATAGCGATCGTTGAGTGTTGGCATCAATGTATCCCTCCTTGTAGAACGACTCTGAGGGATCTTGCCCTCTGGAGACCTTTATTCCAGCACTAATATCAGATAAGTAGTTGATCATAAACCTTGTTGAATCCGTTAGCCGATTCAAAGGCGGGTGATTTGGGTGTCTGGGGGTTTTGTTTTGTTTGCCTGCTATAAACGCTTTTGTCTGTTGGGGTGGGGTAAATTTCGTCCAACGTCTGCCATTGCCGACGAGGGTGTGGCATTATTAAGTAAGACAATAGGTAAACGTACAATCAAAAAAGAAATCACGCC
>JAJFLM010000129.1 GCA_021772655.1 Deltaproteobacteria bacterium | reverse complement strand
TAGATTGTTTTTTCAAGCTGGTCATGAAATTCACATATTAACTGGAAGACGTGAATCAGATGGCGCTCTTAAAGAGATTGAAGAACTGGGATTAGAACATACTCACTTTTTTTCAATTGCAGACTATCATACCGAAATTGGGACGAAGATGCATAATGATGAAAAGGGAAGACCATGGATGGATGATGAAACCTGGGATAGAACAAAGGGTGATTATTGCAAGAAGCATAAAATTGATTTTTGTATAGATGATACCGAGAGATATAGACAATATTTTGAAACCCCATTTGCTTACATGAAAATAAATAAGGATGATGAAAATATTTAAAGATTTCAGTAACTGGTTTAATAGAAGATTTGGTTGGTTTACTAATCCACCAAGTAAACAAGGAAAAGAAACCCAAAATTCAATATATAGATGAAAACCTTAATAATTTTAGCAATACTAGCAATAGTTGGATTAATAGCAATAGTATATATGGTATTAACTGCACAGCCTTATCCTAAAGAACTTCAAGATGAAGATGATGAAGAGCTTCTAAGAAAGTTTAAAGAATATAGAAATAAAAAAAACCAGGATTAATAATCCTGGTTTTTTCTTTTATATATTTAAGCTATTATGCTAGTTCAACTGTATACACTGTACCTCCAACTTGATAGTTAAGAGTTATTGTTCCTGTAGCTCCAGAGTGGAACCACGCATCATTATTTGCTGATGTCACTGAACCAGTCTTAGGAGTCATTGCAAAGAAGTCTGTTGCTGTAACAGTTGTTCCTTGTATTCCTGCATTTGCTTCCCAATTTCCTGTAGCATCAATTGCCCATGTTGCATCCGTTGAGTTAGATACACCACTAAGAACTGTAATACCACCTCCTGTTGCAGAAACAGCTGAACCACTTAAGTTAAGTTCAATATTATTATCTGCAGACTGAACTGTTTGAGTATTAAATATTGTTTGAGTACCTTGAACTTCAAAGTCTCCTGTTACTACCATATCTCCTCCAACTGTCATAATTGTTCCAGATTGAGTCATTATAGAGTCATCAAGACCAGTTGTACCATTCCAAAGAGGAACTGTATTATCTGTACCTGAGCCTGATATTCCAGCTCCTGCTGTTGCAAATATATTATAAAGGTCTGTTCCACCTGAAGATATAATTCCAACTCCACTAGTAACTGCTGATAAACCTCCAGTTAATGCTATACTTGTAAGACTTATGTCTGAATCAAGATTTATAACTGGAACAGATGCTGTACCACCAGTTGAGATGTTTGTACCACCCTGTACTGCTGTATTTGATGCGTCTGAACCAATTCCTTGGAATATTTGATAAAGGTCTGTAGAAGCTGAATAAATAACCCCACCTGACTCAGCAAGTCTTGCATTTTGAGTCATCAATGTATTATCAAATGTGTTTGATAATGAGTTACCACCTACTACCGCTGAATTAATTCCAGAAACAGTATTTGAATCTCCACCTGCTACCAATGAACGTGCTCCTGTAACTGTGTTACCAGAACCAGCCACAATAGCTGAATCATCTCCAGTAGATGCAGTGTTAAGAATACCACCAATTATAGATGAATTACTAGAGCTCGCCATATTATCAGAACCACCAACAACAGAAGCTCCACCGCTTATTGCATTGTTTCTAAATCCACCACCAATAAAAGAAGCTTTATTACTTGTTATATTGTTAGTACCACCAACTATTGATGAATATCCACCACCAGCTGTATTATATTTACCACCAGCAATTGATGCATTATCTGAAGTTATAGTATTATGATAACCACCTCCAATAAATGCTTGATAACTGCTCACTGTACCATAAGTACCACCAACTATTGCTCCATTGTTATAATTATTTGATAACGTGTTATATTGACCACCTGCAACAAACGTTCTTTGTCCATGCGCTCTATTTCCAGAACCACCTATTGCTGCCGAACTTTGTGTCATAGCACTATTGTTTGCTCCACCTGCAACGAATGAATAAGCTCCAAGAGCTTTTCCTCCATAACCACCAGCAATAACAGAATAATTACCTGAAGCTAAGTTTCCAGTTCCATTGTTTGCAATGATTGAATTTGTTCCTGTTGATGCTGAGAATAAATTTCCACCAGTTGTGTTTGTTAAGAATATATTATAAAGGTCTGTTGCTCCAGAATAAATCGTTCCACCTGAAATTGTTGTTGCATTTACACTTGTAAGTACAATATCATTATCAAGGTTTACAATTGGATAATCTCCTGTTCCATTTGTTATATTTGTATTTGTCCCATCAAGAACTCCATGAACAAACATTGTTTCAATATTTGTACCACCAGACTGAATCTCTCCAGTTTGAGCGTTAAATCCTTGAGCTAAAATACTTGTGTTTGCTGACCAACTTCCTGTTGCGTTAATTGTCCAAGTAGAATCGTTTCCATTTGATACACCATCTTCAATGAAGATACCCCCACCAGTTGCTGATGTTGATGTTCCTCCAGAATTAAGAAGTATATTATTATCTACAACCGCAAGGTCTTGTGTGTTAATTGTTGTTGCAGTACCTAATACTTCAACGTTTCCTGATATTAATACATCACCTGTTACTGTAATTCCAGAAGGACCAACAAAGGTCATAATAGAATCAGTTAAGTTCTGTGCAGCATCCCACATTGGGATTGTATTTATTGTTCCTGAACCTGTCACATATCCACCAGCTCCTGCTGAAGCAAATATATTATAAAGGTCTGTACCTGCTGAGTATATTGCTCCAGTACCATTTGATGCACCAGATAAGTTATTCATTGCTACTGTATTCTCAGTCATTAATGTATCAGCAAATGAATTTACTAAATTTGAACCACCAGCTACCACTGAACGAAGTCCTGACGCTGTATTTGAAGCTCCACCAATTACTGCTGAGTTAGTAGTTGTTGCAGAGTTTAGAGACCCACCAACTACTGATGAATTACTTCCTGCTGCGTTGTTTATTTGACCACCAATTACTGTTGAGTCAGTTCCAGAAGCAAGATTTATTTGACCACCAATTACTGATGAATTAGATACTGTTGCTTTATTTATTTGCCCACCTACTGCGCTTGAATAATTTCCTGTTGATAAATTTTGTTGTCCACCTAATATTCCTGAATAATCTCCAGATGCTATATTATTTTGACCACCAACTATTGTTGAATTAGTTCCTGCTGCTCTATTCAAATCACCCCCTACTACAGATGCTCCCATTGTTGTTGCAGAGTTTTGAAGACCTGCAGCTACAAATGAATAAGCTCCAGATGCTAAACCTTGTTGTCCACCTATCACACTTGAATAGGCTCCAGATGCTAAACCTTCAGATGCTCCTATTACAGATGCTCCAAGTGTTGTTGCAGAACTTATTTGTCCACCAGCTACAAGAGAATAACCTGCTGTTGCTCCATTTGAAATACCACCAACTACACTTGAATAAGCTCCTAGTGCTGAGTTTGTAGCTCCACCACCAACAAAAGAACCAAGTCCATTAGCTTTATTATTTACACCACCAGCTACTGATGAGTAATTAGATGTTGCTTGATTATTATTACCAGCAACAACAGAATAATCTCCTGATGCTAAGTTACCTGTTCCATTATTTGCAATTATTGCTCCTGTTCCAGTTGATGCCGACCAAAGGTCTGCACTTGTACCACCAGCTCCAAATATATTATAAAGGTCTGTTCCTGCAGAATAAATAACACCACTGTTTTCAGCAAGCCTTGCATTTTGAGTCATTAACGTATCATCGAATGTGTTTGTTAATGATTGACCACCAATTACTGCTGAACGAGTTCCTGAAACTGTACTACCTGAACCAGCAACAACTGCAGAATGAGTTCCTGATGCTGTATTTTGTTGACCACCTCCAATAAATGAATAATGAGATGATATTAAACTACTAGAACCAGCAACAATTGCAGAGTTATTTGTTGAATTTATTGTATTTTGTTGTCCACCTATAATTGCACTTTTAGCTGATGCAAGATTTATTGTTCCATTAATACCACCTACTATAGTTGAATAACTACCATAAGCTTTATTAGTATTTCCACCAGCAACAAAAACAGCTCCTGTTGCGGAATGTCCTGCTATATTGCTTGACCCA
>JAJFLM010000128.1 GCA_021772655.1 Deltaproteobacteria bacterium | reverse complement strand
CATGGGCTGCCAAGCGAAAGCTACCCCTGATTCGTCTCTCTGGAAAACTCTGGAGAGTATCTGAGGCGTCGTTGGAACAATGGTGCGCATACCGCTGAACGTGACCACCAAGATCGCTTCATCGTGACCACCAATATCGGGGATGGTGATCGGAGCGAAGCGACGTAGGTTTGGTTATTGTTTGCTTTTCTCGGCTTTCTCCTTTCGTCTCGATGGTCCTTTGAGTTCGAGTTTGTAGGCGTTGTGGACGACGCGATCCAGCAGTGCATCTGCCATGCTCGGGTCCCCGATATACTCGTGCCAGTTTTTGACCGGTAGTTGGCTGGTTACGATGGTCGATCGCATGTCATAGCGGTCCTCCAGTACTTCGAGTACGTCATGGCGGCCTGTGTCAGTGAGCTTGGGCAGTCCCCAATCATCGATGATGAGGACATCGAATCGGGCGAGCCGTGCCAATAGCTGGGGATAGGTGCCGTCGGCTCGAGCCAGGATCATCTCTTCGAGCAGCCGCGACATTCGTCGATACAGGGTACGTAAGCCACGGCGACAGCATTGCTGGGCTAGCGCGCACGCGACGTATGTTTTCCCGACGCCCGTCGCACCCGTGACGATCACGTTGCGGTGATCACTCACCCAAGTGCATGTCGCCAAATTTCGCAAAACAGCCTTGTCGAGCCCGCGACGAGCTGGGGTGTCGACGTCTTCGATGCATGCGCCACTGATCCTCAGCTTCGCCGCTCGCAGTAAGCGCTCCAATCGACGATTTTCCTGCGCCATGAATTCGGCGTCGACCAGCAATCCGAATCGCTCGTCAAATCCGACCTTTTGCAAGTCTGTCGCCTGTTGTTGCTCGGCCCACGCCGAGGCCATGGTGAATAGCCTCATACGTGAGAGCTTGTTGACGGTGGGTTCATTCAGCATCTTGATTCCTTTCAATGGTAGTAGTCAGGGCCACGCACATTTGCGTGGGCGAGGGGTAGTTGTCCTTGAGCGTCAGGCTCGTCCGGGGCGACGCGATCAAGTCCGTTCTTGAGAATCGACGCGACATGCCGATAGGAGCGTGCACCCACACCGAGGGCCCGGTGACATGCCGCTTCTAGGCGCTCGTCATCGTAGCGTTTCGCCAGACGAAGAAGACCCAGGACCGAGCGGTAGCCCATCTCCGGGTGGGGTCGACTGCGCAGGATGGCGTCTGTGAGTTTCTGAGTTGATGGGCCGATCTTGCCCGCCCAATTGAGAAGCCGGGATGGCGTCCACTCCAAATGCTTCTGATGGCTCTTGGGCATGTGCTCGCGAATAGTGCTGTGTTGGCCTGCCCGGTCGTTGCGTCGGTGTGATGCGACGCGGTGCCCATCGTGGAAGACCTCGACCGTCATTGCGGTGCTTCTGATTTCCACCGCTTCACGGGCCAGGGTGTACGGTACCGAGTAGTAGTGCTTGTGAAGCTCGACATGGTAGTCGATGTTGACCTTCGCCTTCTTCCACTCGGCGAAAACAAACGGCACGCTCGGCAACGGTCGCAACGCCGGGGCGTCAACTGACTCAAAGAGCTCGAGGCGGCTGGCACCCGCGTAGTCTTTCATCGGCCGTTTATTGAGCTGCTCCAGCAGCTCGCCGATGCGCTCGTTGAGCGCGTCCAAGGTGAAGAAGGTCTCGTTGCGCAAGCACGCGAGGACCCACCGCTGTGCGATCTGAACCGCGACTTCGACCTTGGCCTTGTCTTTTGGCTTGGCTGCGCGGGCCGGCAACACCGCAGCGCCATAGTGATGGGCCAATTCCTCATAGGTCCGTTGCACTTGAGGCTCGTAGCGGCACGGGCGCGAGACGCCTGACCGCAACTGGTCAGGGACGATGAGCTGCGTCACCCCGCCGAAGAATTCCAGTGCTCGCACGTGACTCTGGACCCAGTCTTGGCTTGTTTGGGTTAGGGTCGCCTCCGCATAGGTGTAGTTGGACGCGCCGAGTACCGCGACAAACAGCTCCACACCGATGACCTCACCCGTCTTCGGGTCCTGAATGTGGGCCTTCTTCCCCGAATAGTCGACGAACAGCTTCTCGCCGGCGCGATGCCTTTGCCGCATCGAAAGGCCACGGCCCTTCAGCCAGCGACGGTAGTGATCGCAAAACGCTGTGTACCGGTAGCCGTCCGGGTGACGCTCTAAATATTCGAGATGCAGCAATTCGAGCGTGACGCCAGCACGCCGCAATTCCTTGTGCATCAAACTGGGGTCAGGCAGCGGCCGACGTGCGCCCGGGGCTACTTTTGCGCCGTACAGCAGCGTGTCCAGCTGCTGGTCGTCCATGGCGTTGGCGCGAGGCCAATCCAGACCACGCTCACGGGCACGCGTCGCAGTCTGGCTGACCGCACCCGCACTGATACCAAGACTACGGGCGGTTTCACGGTTGCTGCGCTTCAGTACCCATTTCAGGCGCAGGATTTCACGAATCTTTCTCATCGGCAGACGCTCTTTGGCCATGTCAGGGACCTCCTCACAGAGGCCTCTGAACGGCGATGCCCTACGTCAATTAGCCAATTTCACCCGCTACGCAGTGAGCACCTTCAACGTTCTAGGTGGTCACGTTGCAGCGATCTGGGTGGTCACGATGGCCGATCTAGGTGGTCACCATCACCGATCCAGGTGATCACGATGCAGCGATTTAGGTGGTCACGAATCCGCGATCTTGGTGGTCACGATGCCGCGGCGCGAGCACAATGGCTTTCGGACGCCGTTCAAGCTCCGGGCCGTGCGATTGAACGAACATCGCGGCGAAACGAGCAGAGCCGGCATCGCCGCC
>JAJFLM010000127.1 GCA_021772655.1 Deltaproteobacteria bacterium | reverse complement strand
CCGCTTAGAAAAAGATTACAAATATTCTAAAAAGCGTGCCGCCGCAGGTCATCCCTTGCAAGCGGCGTTTATTGCCCTACAACCGCAAACCGGTTCTGTCACCGCCTATGTAGGCGGTCGTGATTATAGCAAAGTACAATTTGACCATGTCAGTGAAGCCAAGCGCCAACCGGGTTCTGCCTTTAAACCGTTTGTTTTTCTAGCCGCCCTAGATCCCAAACAGCGGGCTGAACCCTTTACGCTGGCTTCCTTAATTGACGATAATAGTTTTAAAACCAAGGCGGGCGGCAAAACCTGGGTGCCCAAAAACTATGATAAGAAAAATCATGGTTTAGTACGCGTACGCGAAGCCTTAGAAAAAAGTTATAATGTCGCCACCGCGCGTCTCGCCCTAGAAACCGGCTTAGACAAAGTCATTGCCACGGCACGCCGTGCGGGTATCACCAGCAAGCTAGAAGAGTACCCGTCTTTATCGTTAGGCTCTTTTGAAGTCTCACCACTGGAATTAGTCAGCGCCTATACAATTTTTCCTAACCAAGGGGTTCGCACGGAACCCATTGCCATCCGTCACGTCGTCACGGCTGAGAACGAAGTTCTCACCAAGAAAAGTTTAAAGATGAAACGCATTTTCTCCCAAGATGTGATTTATTTGATGAATCGCTTGATGGCAGGTGTCGTCGACAACGGTACCGCCCGCCGCGCGCGCTCCATGGGTTTAAGCGGGATTGTGGCCGGCAAGACAGGCACCACTTCTGATTATCGCGATGCTTGGTTTGTGGGCTATAACCCAGATGTCTTGGCCCTTTCATGGATTGGCTATGACGATAATGAACCCACCCAACGCTCGGGCTCTAGCGGGGCTCTACCCATTTGGACGAATTTCATGAAAAAGGCGACTGCCGGCAAAGCCCACCGTGACTTTACGGCGACCCCACGGATTGTGGTGGTGGAAATCGATAAGAAAACCGGCTTATTAGCCAAATCTTCCTGTGGAGACAGTCTGGCTGAATATTTTATTGAAGGTTCTGAACCCCAAAAATATTGTGATCAAGCTCCCTAGTATTTGACGACGATTATTTAAGCCCTTGTCAAAATTCCACCTGACGATTACAAGCACTTCTCATGAAGATCTCTTTATTAGCTGTGGGTTTGGCCCTCTTATTCAGCATGACCGGGTGTGAAAAAGGTCCTTTTGCGCGTGGGCCTAAAATCCCACAACACAAACGTCCAGAAATTGTACGCCCAGATACTCCGGACAGTCCCGAAGCCAAAGCTGCTGAACAATTGATTGCCTCAGGACAGCAAGCCCTACAAGACGAAGACAATGAGAAGGCCGAATGGCATTTTCAAGAAGCTGTGCGCATTGCCCCTACTTTTGGACCGGCTTACTATTGGTTGGCCCGTGCTAAATGGCAGTTGGATCAACGTACCGAAGCTTGGAATTTACTCGACCGCGCAGAACTCTTGATTGGCCATGAAGCCGACTGGCTTGAGAAAATTGACGAACTGCGTGCTACCATCTCTGATGCGAGCTAGGGGCTTTCAACAACGTCAGCTTCGCTTTACTTTTGGGCTTTTAGTTCTCACGCTTAACTTCCTTACTCAGCCCATACAGGCCGAAGAATTACCACGTGCTCAAGGTTATGTCAGTGACTTCGCTCAAGTTATTCCGGTGAATCAGCGACAACAAATTGAGCAACGACTCACTCAACTTGAAGAAACCACTGGTGCTGAAATAGCCGTCGTCACGCTCAGCACTTTAGCAGATCAACCCATTGAAGATTATACTGTCCGTCTTTTTGAAACCTGGGGCATCGGTAAAAAAGGTCACGATAATGGCCTGTTAATTCTCGCCGCTATTAATGATCGCAAAGGACGTATTGAAGTCGGTTATGGTTTAGAAGGCGTCATCCCTGATGCGTTAGCGGGACGCATCTTACGCGACGTTATTTTTTCAGCGTTTAAACAAGGACAATATGGTACCGGCTTGCTCGACGGCGTCAACCTCATTGCCGAACGCGTTGAACGTGCCCATGAAGGCAAACCCTTAGGCAAGACTATTGGAGATGAAAAGCCGAGTCACCATTTAGTATGGATCTTCCGCCTGCTTTTGCTGATAGGCATGATTATTCTTTTTATCAAAAACCCCATGCTATTTCTTTTTCTCATGAGTAGCGTCGGCGGTGGCGGTCGGAGCAGTAGTGGTTTTGGACGCAGTGGTGGCTTTGGCAGTTTTGGTGGCGGACTTTCTGGAGGCGGTGGTGCCAGCGGCAGCTGGTAAACAAAGGATACCTTATGAAACTAGCAACATTCATTGAAGCAAGCAAAAATACCTTCCAACAAAATCTGATGGCCGCCGTCCTTTATGGTGAAGGTGTCAACAGCTCAACAAAACCAAGAGGTGGCTATGAATTGATGCTACTCTTACAAGATATTCAGCCCCAAAAACTTCTGATCGGGGCTCAATTTATTCAAAAATGGATTGCTGCTGGCAACCCTGAGCCGCTCTTGATTGATCCCCACCATATTCAAAGTTCACTAGATGTTTTTCCTATGGAATTCTCCGGCATTAAAGCCAATCATCAGGTTTTAGCAGGTACTTTTGATAGCAGCGTTATTCAAATTAACCCTCAGGAACTGCGCCTACAATGTGAACGTGAATTAAAAACCAAGATCCTTATTTTAAGAGAACGCTTAGTAGCCTTATATCCCCATACAAAAAAACTGACCGCCTTAGTCATCAATTCTTTCCCTGATTTTTTACGGATTTTTAAAAGTACCGCTGGGTTATTGGAGATGAGCTATACCACACCCGAATCACTACTAAGCGCCGTCACACAAAAAGCTGAGGCTGAATCAAGTTATATCATCGAGGCTTATCAAGCCTTTACGACACAACAGGAATTAAGTTCTAAGCAAATGGATGACTTCTTTACCGGCTACTTGACAAGCCTAGAGAAAGTCGCAAACTTGCTGGACCGTTTGTAAATAGCACCTCGCAAGAGGCAACGTATAAAGAGGGGATTATGAGTAAAAAATTAATTATCATCGGCGTGATTGTCCTAGGTCTATTCGTCATGGGCAGCAGTTGCGTTTCTAAATACAATAATTTGGTCACCTTAAACGAAGGCGTCGATACTGCATGGTCACAGGTTGAAAATGTACTGCAACGCCGAAACGACCTTATCCCTAATCTTGTCAATACAGTTAAAGGTATTGCCAAACAAGAAAAGGAAGTTTTCATTGGGGTCGCGAATGCACGCTCTAAAGTAGCGGGAGCTAATACGGTTGATGAAAAAATCGAGGCGAATAACGCACTGAGTGGCGCGCTCTCACGCCTGCTATTGGTAGTAGAACGCTATCCAGAATTGAAATCGAATCAAAATTTCTTGAATTTACAAACAGAATTAGCTGGGACTGAAAATCGCATTGCCGTCGAGCGACGTCGTTTTAATGAAACGGTTAAGCAATACAATGTCGTCACCAAACGTTTCCCGACAAATATCTTGGCACGCTTCATGGGCTTTGACCCACGCAGTTATTTTGAAGCCGATGAAGGGGCGAAAGCAGTCCCTAAGGTTGAGTTTTAAGAAACCACTTTACCGTGCCGCGCCCTCCCACAGGGCGCGGCCCTTTTGGCTTCCCCAAGCCGTTTTGTACACTCACCTAATACTTAATGTTGTCCGCGTTCAAAAGTCGCTAAAGTTTGTTGGCGCCCAACATCGGGACTCGGTGCGATTTCGCCTTCTAAGGACGCCGCCACCGAGGCTTCCAAGCCTTGCATGGCCTGACAAAAATTGGGATCCTGAACCCCAGCCGACTGACTTCCTAATAAATCCGCACGCACATTGGTCAGCTTACCATCCGCTGTCACGGTATAGATCACCCGTACTTGGCCCTTGGCCTGGGGAACCCCTGCCCGATCTAAATAACGACCCACAGCTTCTTTGATTTCACCATAAAGATCATTGTGTGTTTGACTCATGGGAGCCTCCTTATATCCCATGAATAAAGCAAGAACTATGCCAACATTTTAGGCAGCACTATGAGTTAAGCTATTGTTATCACTCAATAAAGTTATCCACAGTTTTTATCATTTTGATAAGGTCTCAAAATGAGAAAGTCGGCACTCAATTTGCGTCGACTCCGGACTTAACACTAGCCCTGGACAGCTAAGCACAGTAAGACCCTGGCCATGGCAACCCGTATCTTTATCGATGGTTACAATCTTCTCTGGGCGGCGGATACCCATCGCCCTGGGAATGCTATTCGTAATTTTGAGGGCTCACGTGACGCTTTGATTGAGCGTTTAGCCGAACATACGGGACTTGCCAAACACCAGGTCACCTTAATCTTTGACGCCCATAAAACCGATGCCGCCTGCGAAAGTTCTGAGCGCCGCGGCAACATCACCGTCATGTTCACCCGCCAAGGCAAAACGGCTGATGCTGTCATTCGCGAACTCTGCCAACAATATCGCCATGGCGCGATTGTCGTCAGTTCAGATCGTGAAGTCGCACGCTATGCCGAAAAAAAAGGCTGTGGGGTATTAGGTTCTCACGAGTTTAACCGACTCATCGATGATCCAAACTTTAATGATTGGGATGAAGACGACGAGGACAATTATCCTGAGCCAAAAAAAGGGGGCCCCGCGCGGCGCGAGCCTAAAGCCAGACGCCGGGCCTTACAGCGCTTGCGTTAATCCCCTGCAAGAATATTGCATTTCTCCTCCAAAAATAGGACAACTAGTTTTCATCATTCACAATTTGCCAGGGGGATTTTCATGCGTCGTTACGTTTTTCATAGTATTCTACTTAGCTTTTTAAGTCTGACTCTCATCACGGCTCTTCATGCGGTTGAAGGCGATGTCGATACCAGCTTTGGAACCGACGGCCGAGTCACAACTGATATTGATAACAGCAGTAAAGATGATGGGCTTGAAATTATCCGACAAAGCGACGGAAAAGTAATTGCCGTCGGGGCCACTAGCGACCGTAATGATTTTGCCACAATCCGCTATAACAGTGACGGCTCGTTGGATGATACTTTTGGTATCAATGGGATTCGTGTCGAAGATTTAGGCAGCAACTTTGAAGGGGCTAGCGGTGTCGCGATTGATAGCAATGGCAATATTATTGTTGCAGGCAACAAGGATGCTGACTTTGCCATCATCCGTTATAAAAGCAACGGCTCCTTAGATGATAGCTTTGATACTAACGGCACGCTAACAGCCAACCTAACCATCCAAGATATTATTTTTGATGTCGCGATTGATGAGGATGATAAAATCGTCATTTTAGGGACAACTTTTAATGGGAATGAGCAAGACATCACGCTGCAACGTTACAATACTGATGGGACCCTAGATAATACCTTCGGCACCATGGGAACCCGAATCATTCCCTTTGGTATGGGAAAAGTGGCCAGCTTGGGCTTTGAAAGCTTAGCCATTCAGAGTGATGGCAAAATCGTCATCGTCTGTAGTAACGATGGTCTCTTTACTGTCATCCGTCTCAATACTGATGGTAGTTTTGATAATAGCTTTGATACCGACGGCATGAACACAACAACATTCAATAGCAACAGCATTGAAACCGGCACCTCAGTTAAATTGCAAAGTGATGGCAAAATTATTGCGGCCGGTGATTCTCAACCAAACGCCGGCGACCGAGACTTTGTCATCGCGCGCTTTAATACAGATGGCTCACTGGATGACACCTTTAATACCAGTGGCAAAAACATCACTGATTTTGGCAACGGTGATGATTTTCTCAGCAGCGTTGCGATTCAAGACAATGGTAAAATTATTGCCGGCGGCGGCGTTGCCGGTGCCAGTGACCGCGATATTGGCTTAGTCCGCTATAACAGTGATGGCAGCTTGGATAACCAGGCCACTTTTGGAAGCAATGGCGATGCCACCGTCACCACCGACCTCGGTAGCAACGATAATGCCCTCAGCATCTTATTTGATGCCGAACAACTTTTAGTATTGATTGGCGGTAGTGAAGATTTCGTACTCGGCCGCTATATCACGACTGAAAGTGGGTCAGGTTCTGGTGGTTCAAGTGGCTCCGGCACCGGATCTACTACGGGCTCTGGATCCAGCAGCAGTGGTGGCTGCAGCCTCATTCGTTAAAATTTTTAAGTTAGGGGGGTACAATCCCCCCTCAACCGTATGTCGGGGAAACAGGATTTGAACCTGCGACTCCTGCGTCCCGAACGCAGTACTCTACCGGACTGAGCTATTCCCCGAGTCAAGCTGCTTGGTTCTGCAAAATGTCGCAGGCTTAGTCAATACCGTAGCCAGCTGCTTTATTGCCAGTTGCTCACACGTCTGTTAGGGCACACCTCATGGCTCATACCATCGCCCAAGTCGCCATTCCTGCCCCTTTGCTCCGGACCTTTGATTATCGGATTCCAAAGGAATTTCTGGGCATGGTGCAGGCCGGAGTTCGCGTACAAGTGCCCTTCGGGCGACAAGAAAAAATTGGCATTGTCGTTGGACTCACCAATACCTCACCCTTCAAGCGCTTACGCAAAATTGCGACCGTTTATGATGAGACCCAAGCACTGCTCTCACCTGAGTTAATGGAGCTAATCTTATGGGGAGCGAAACATTATATCGCACCGCCAGGAGAAGCCTTTCGCGCGGTACTGCCCGGACCTTTCTGGAAACCCACCACACGCAGCCGTAAGGTCAAGCCACCCAAAGATCCGACGGGCTTTGTTCCAAAGCAAGTCACTTACAACCCGGATCAAAACAAGGCGATTGATACGGTATGGAATTTCTTAGATAAAGAGGCCCCTAGCAGCAAAGACGCCCCCCATGTATTTCTACTTCATGGCGTCACCGGCAGTGGTAAAACCGAAATCTATTTGGAGTTGGCGCGACGCCTCCTTAAACAAGATAAATCCGCACTGTTATTAGTTCCCGAGATTGCCCTCACCCCACAATTGTTAGGCCGCTGCCAATCCGAACTGCCTTTTCCAATTGGCAGCTATCATAGCGGCATGACCCCGCGGCAGCGCCAAGATGTCTGGCAACAATGCTATGAGGGAAAACTCCGTATGGTGGTGGGAACGCGCTCGGCTCTCTTCTTGCCACTACAGGATTTAGCTTTGATTACGGTGGATGAAGAACACGACTCCTCTTTTAAGCAAGAAGATCGCTTTCGTTATAATGCCCGCGATTTAGCGGTGGTACGCGGAAAAATTGAAAACAGCGCCGTCTTATTGGGATCCGCAACACCCGCTTTAGAATCTTTACAACGTGCTCAATCCGGAAAATATCATTACCTCACACTTCCGGAACGAGCCAGCGGCGGCAAGCTACCCGAAACTTTCTTTGTAAACCTTGGGCAACAAGATGATGATAATCGTGATAAATCAGAACGTTCACTTATTTCAAAAAAACTCGCGCAAGCACTTGATGAAGGACTGCAACGCGGTGAACAAAGCATCCTATTTTTAAACCGACGCGGCTTTAGTCCAGTGCAATTATGTAAAGATTGTGGAGAGTTCCTCCAATGCCCGCATTGCCATATCAGTCTGACTTTACACAAACATAAGCGCCAACTGCTCTGCCACTATTGCTTGCATGAACAAAAGGAAAGCCCCAGCTGCTCCTATTGTGGTTCTGTCAAACTTATTTGGGTGGGCTCCGGCACCGAACGGATTGAGCAAGACCTCAGTACCCAATTTCCCCGTGCCCGCATCGCGCGCTTAGACCGCGATACCACCAGCGTAAAAGGAACCTTAGAAAATACTCTGGCCGCTATGCGTAAAGGTGAGATTGATATTTTAATCGGCACACAGATTTTGACCAAGGGCCATGATTATTCCAACGTGACTTTGGTCGGTGTTCTCTTGGCTGAAACGTCATTAAATTTTCCTGACTTCCGCGCCGGCGAACGCACTTTTCAAATGATTACCCAAGTTGCAGGTCGTGCAGGACGTGGTGAACGTCCCGGGCGTGTGGTCGTGCAGGGTTTTCAGCCTAATCATTACGTGATGCGTTATGCCCTTGACCAAGATTATAATGGCTTTGCCGAACGCGAATTACGCCAACGCCAAGAGCTGGATTACCCCCCGTTTCAACGCCTCATTCAAGTGGTACTTCGTTCCACAGAGCAGCAACACGCTGTCAAAGCCGCCGGAGCAGCGGCTGATAAGTTTCGCAGCTGGTTAGGAAAAAGCGCCACTCTGATGGGCCCAGCCCCTTGCCCTATTGAAAAACTCCGCAATCAATACCGCTGGCAATTTATTTTGAAAACCGCCCACTACCCCTACGTACGCGATATTTTACTGAGCCGCCTTGACGCGGATTTCCAGAATGTCCTACCATCTACCGTGCATATGGCGGTTAACGTCGACCCTATTAATATGCTATAATTGAATACTGTTATGTTAATGAAGATTGTTGAATATCCGAGCCCGATTCTCAAACAAAGCTGCAATCCTGTGGAATCAGTCAATGCCGACATCCGCAAACTGATCAGCGATATGTTTGAAACCATGTACGCTGCCAATGGCGTCGGCTTAGCGGCCCCGCAAGTGGGGATTCAGAAAAATATCGTCGTCATTGATGTTGGTCGTTTAGAAAATGAACAAACCAAACCTGATCCTATTGCCATCATCAACCCCACCTTTGAATCGCAAGAAGGCAAGATTACTTGGGAAGAAGGTTGCCTTTCCTTGCCAGAATTAATCGTTCCAATGGAACGCTCAGCTAAAGTTATCGTCAATGCCCTCAATGCCGATGGCAAAGCAGTCAAAATTCTTGGTGAACAACTATTGGCGGTTGCCCTCCAACATGAGATTGATCATTTGGAGGGTATCTTATTAGTCGATCGCCTCTCACGATTGAAGCGTGAACTCTATCGCAAGAAACAATCCAAGCGCAGCACCCTTGAAGAAACGATCGCCCCACCGTCTAATCCAGTAGGCAAACCTTACCTAGGTTAAACCCGTAGGGGCGTGATTCATCACGCCCCTACGGCTTATTTTAATTAACCTTTTGACTTTCCACCGCCTCACCCTCTAACTTAACCCGCCGCTATGCCAACACCCCTTCGCATCGTCTTTATGGGTAGTCCCGAAGCCGCACTCCCGTGTCTGGAGTATCTGCACCAATCCGTCCATAAGATTGTAGGGGTTGTCGCACAGCCAGATCGGCCTTCAGGTCGGGGCCGACAATCACAACCCTGTACCGTAGCTGCCCAAGCTTTAGCATGGGACTTACCACTCTTCCGACCAGAGAGCCTCAAAGAGCCTCCCTTCATTGAAACTTTAAAAGAGCTCCAACCCGATCTGATTGTTGTCGTAGCCTACGGCAAGATACTGGCCAAAAATATCTTAGAATTGCCACGCTTTAAATGCTGGAACGTTCACTTTTCTTTATTACCCAAATACCGTGGTGCCGCTCCCTACCAATGGGCCCTCATCAACGGCGAAACCGAGACCGGCATCAGCATCATCCGCTTAGTGCCCAAACTAGACGCGGGCCCCATCCTTAGCCAACAAGTGGTATCGATTGATCCTACAGAAACCGCCGGAGACTTATTAGCAAAACTTGCTCCCATCGGCGCTCAACTGCTCCGTGAAACCTTATTCAGCTTACAGGCCGGCGAACTTAATGAAAGCCCTCAAGACGACAGCCAAGCTACCTTTGCCCCCCAACTCAAAAAAGCCGATGGCCTGATTGATTGGGAACTATCCGCCACCGAGCTCAGCCACCGTATCCGTGGCCTTAGCCCCTGGCCCGGTGCCTACACCTTTGTCCCCAGTGGCCAGATTGACAAGGTTCGGTTGAAAATCTACAGTGCTCAGGCACTCAAAATTGAAGACGTCGCCATTCCCGGCACCGTCCTCCAAGCCAATAATGATGGCTTTATTATTGCTTGTGGTGAGGATGCCTTAAAGATTGAAGATGTCCAATTAGAAGGTAAAAAACGCATGAACAGTGCCGATATGTTACGCGGCACCCCCATCCCTGAGGAAAGCCAGTTATGAGTCGATTGATCGCCCCCTCTATTTTAGCTGCCGACTTTGGTCGTCTAGATGAAGAAATTAAAGCCGTCGCAACAGGCGGGGCCGATTGGATTCACTGCGACGTGATGGATGGACACTTTGTCCCCGCCATCACCATCGGCCCCTTGTTGGTGAAAGCGGCTTCACGGGCCACGGACTTACCCTTAGATGTTCATTTGATGATCGAAAACCCAGATGATTATATTCCTGAATTTGCACAAGCCGGGGCTAACTATTTAACCGTCCACCAAGAGGCCTGCCCCCACTTACATCGCACCATTCAGCTGATTAAAGACAACGGGGTCAAAGCGGCTGTCTCTTTAAACCCATCCACTCCAGTCAGCACCCTAGAAAATATTATTGAAGACCTCGACATGGTCCTCCTTATGACCGTAAACCCGGGCTTTGGGGGTCAAAAGTTCATTGAAAGTTGTCTGCCTAAGATCGCTCAGCTGCGTCAAATGATTGACCAAAGAAAGCTCTCGACCCTCATTGAAGTAGACGGTGGCATCAAACCGGACAACATTGCCCGCCTCGCTGAGGCTGGGGCGGATGTCTTTGTCGCAGGTTCAGCCATCTTCAATACGGATGACTATGCTCAGACAATCGCGGCATTTCATCAAGCCATCGGCCGCTAAGTGGACTGCGTCATAAACTACCCACACAGTGTCTCTATCAGATAAATGCCCTTTAAGTGCGTCATAAAGCCACTCAATTGCGCTGGAATTAAGGCTATTTTCAACTTAGTGCGTCATAAGCACTAGACATTGCGTCATAAGCTAGGTAATAAAATTCCTATGGACGTACCTATTTATCATGCCGCTATCGGAGGCTTAGGGCCCTGGGAACTTATTGTCATCTTGGTCGTGGTTCTCATTGTCTTTGGAGCAGGTAAGTTACCAAAGGTAGGCGCGTCCTTAGGAGAGGCACTCAAAAATTTTAAGAAATCGGTTAACGATAATTCCGATTCTAATCGTAAGGGGGAGTAAATCATGGTGGCAAAAAAAGAGCGTATCATTAAGCGATATCAAAACCGCAAACTCTACGATACGAGCCAAAGCCGCTATGTCACCTTAAACGATATTGGCGACATGATCAAAACCGGTGAAGACATTAAAATCATCGACAACCAATCTAAAGAAGATCTCACTTCACTGACTCTCACTCAAATTATTTTCGAACAAGAAAAGAAAAAGAAAAGCTTACTGCCTTTGTCTGCCTTAAGAGACATTATTCAAAGCGGTCCCAGTCAAGTCGTCGACTATGTTGCCAATAAAGCAGACGAAGTGGTTCACACCATCAGCCATGCTCGCGATGAGGTCGAAGACTACATTGAAAACATGATCAAAAAAGGTGACCTTTCTTTAGAAGAAATGCGTCATCTGTTAAAACAATTTGTCGACCGCAACATCAAACCCAAGCTCGGCAACATGCCGCAAATCCCTGGCTTTCAAAACGAAGTCAAACAAATGCAGAAACGCATTGAAGAGCTTGAGAAGAAATTAAAACAGCACGAGAAGTAGTTGTCACTTAATTCGCTCCTTTCAAAAAAACTGATCATCGTCTCTGGAAAGGGTGGCGTTGGTAAAACAACCATGAGCGCTGCCCTGGCCTTAGCCTTCAGCAAGGCCGGCAAAAAGACATTATTGGCAGAAATTGATTCCCAAGGTCAGATTGCTCAACTCTTTGGACGAAAAATCGGATATGAAGTCGTTTCCTTACAAGCGAACCTTTCCGCTATCAATATCATCCCCCGAAAATCCTTTGAAGAATACGTACTGCTGCAATTGAAGTTTAAATCGCTCTACAATGCGGTCTTTGAAAATAAGTACGTCCGCGCCTTCATTCAAGGCACCCCAGGGCTTTCAGAACTGATGAGTGTCGGCAAAATTTATTCTATGATTGATGACTACGACACTATTATACTGGATGCCCCTGCCACGGGACATGGCATGTCATTATTGCAAGTCCCTACTGTCGTCGCTAGTGCTGTCCGGGTGGGACCACTTAAAACCCATTCTGAAAATATTGAAACCTTGCTCAAAGATAAAAAGCTTACAGCTCTTACCGCTGTGACCCTTCCTGAAGAAATGCCCGTGACAGAAACCATTGAACTAGACCAATGGATTCAAAAGAATATGAAGAGTTCACTACAGCATATCTTTTTAAACGCTTACTACCCACCTTTCTTTAGCAATCTAAAACAACAGGCAGAATGCGATCAATTTTTCAAACAAGCAAACCCTAGCGCTGGCCTTAAGAAAAGCTACCAACTTTATCAGACTCGGGCCGCTCAACATCAACATTATCAAAAAATGTTACATCATTCATTTCAAGCAAGTACTGTTTCCACCATCCCCTATCTATTTGACCATGATATCAACCTGGCTTCGCTAGAAAAAATTCAGCAGGAACTTTCATCATGAACCCCTCATTGAAACAGTTAGCCAATAAAAAGAAAGTCCTCGTCGTCTGTGGGAGTGGCGGTGTAGGAAAAACCACTGCATCTGCTGCTTTAGGGTTGCAAGCCGCCTTGTTAGGTAAAAAAGTTATTGTGCTCACCATTGACCCTGCACGACGACTGGCGACGGCTTTAGGTTTAAAAGAACTCAGTGACACACCTAAAGCTATCAACAGCCCCCTCCTAAAGCAAAGTACAGGCTCGCTAGATGCCATGATGCTAGATACCAAACATACTTTTGATTGGCTGATTCGCAAGCATGCCAAATCACCTGAAGTCGCTAACAATATTCTTGAAAACCGTTTATACCAGCACCTCTCCAGTATGATGGCCGGCTCTCAAGAATATATGGCGATGGAACGCCTTTACGAGATTTATCACCAAAATAAATATGACCTGATTATTTTAGACACCCCGCCCACACGCAATGCCCTTAACTTTCTAGCCGCTCCTAAAAAGATGGTCGAACTCACCCGAGAATCTGTCCTAAAATGGTTTTTAAAACCTGGGCTCTTTGCAGGGAAAGTTGGCTTTGGCGTCTTTAAGAAAACGGCTGAAAAAATATTATCCGTCTTTGATCAACTAGCCGGTTTTAGCTTCTTACATGAGCTCGCTGAAATGCTAAGCAGCTTTGCTGATATGCTGGGCGGCTTTGGGGACCGAGCTGAAAACATCTATACTTTATTACGTTCCTCAGATGTGAGCTTTGTATTGGTCACCACCCCTGAAACGACTGCTTTAAAAGATGCGGTGTATTTCTATGAAAAAATTCATAACTTTGAATTACCCTTGGCTGGCTTTATTTTAAACCGAGTGTATCCCGAATTTGTTAAAAGCAAGGCTGAGCTTGATACCGCAAAAAAACAAGTCGCCATACTATCAAAAACAACTCAGGATTTATTACTAAATAATCTTAAGAATTTTCACCGGCTACATGAGCAACACCAGAAACGTATTGACTCACTTCAAAAGGAATGTGGCGCGTCCTTATTCTATCAATTAGTCCCCTATTTAGAGACCGACATTCACGATTTGGACGGACTGAATGAAATGGGACAGCACTTAATCAGTGCTTAGGGTGCCATCAAATTGTTTGATGGCTTCAAGATCTTCATCGGGTAAATCAATAAAGCGAATCCCCATTCCTGAAATACCTGGGAAGGTCGGCGCCAATTTCTCTAAACGCATCACTTCACCCGTTGTACGAATTTTTTCGGAGTTTTCTGTTAGGCGAAACGACAAGAAAATTTTAGTCCCCAACTTCAATGGGATCTCTGACTCCATGAACAAGCCGCCTAAACTAACATCTGTCGTATAGAAATAAATAAAGCCCTCACCCAACTCGTCTTCCAATACCACTTGAGTCCGCAAGGTTTTGCGAGGAAATATGCGCCGTTCATCACTCATGAGTTATCTCTCCCCTTGCTTTGACGCAAACGACGACGACGTGGGGCCGGAGCTGGTTCCGTCGCACTACTTAAAGGATGATAGGTTGAGGCCACCCGATTAATAATCGTGATTAAATCATAGGGGTAAAAGGGCTTCTCAACAAAAGTGACTTTATCTTGTTCGCGGGCAATGGCTTTTAGATCTTGCCGGTCGGCCGAACCCATCAACACAGTCGGAAATTCTTCTGCAAAACTAATGCGATCTCCCTGCGGAATGGCATTACTATTAATTAAGATTAAATGGGGTTTGCCACGACGCTGCCGCTCCTCGATACCCTCGGTACTCTCAGCAAATTCAATCCGAAATCCGGGAATTTCCTGAAACAGCAGCTCATACATGTTCTTGGCCAAAACAGAGCGGTCAATAATCAGGAGTCGAAGCGTAGCCGTACGTCGCATGGCAGCGACTTTACTGAAATAGTTCCTATAAAACAAGTGTTTATCAGCCAAACAGGGCCACTTTTCAGAAAGGCGCCCCTGCACGATAGGCTTGAATTGACCTTCGGCTTCAATTAAGATACGAGCCTTGTTCGTTTCCTCATTGAGGGAGTGAATTTTGTTTAAAAACTATGAGTTCCGGAGAGGTTCCAATGACCGCATGGTTTTTTCGCCAGAAAAAATCATTAGCGGCATTGAGATCCCGCCGTAGGCGGGTGACCGCAAGATCTTGAACTCCGTGATTGCATTGAAATAAAGTAGTTTGAATAACTATGAGTTCCGGAGAGGTGGCCGAGTGGCTGAAGGCGCCTCCCTGCTAAGGAGGTAAGCGGGCAACTGCTTCGAGGGTTCGAATCCCTCCCTCTCCGCATTCGTAGTGAGTCAAAAATATCTTATATCAATAGGACTCATTTTGATTCGCTATTTACATTGAGATTACCCCGGAGGGGTGGCCGAGTGGTTGAAGGCAGCGGTCTTGAAAACCGCCGTGCTGCAAGGTACCGTGGGTTCGAATCCCACCCCCTCCGCACTAGATAAAGGCTCCACAATAGTGGAGCCTTTCTTTGTTTAAGCCGAAGGTATTTTCTCACTAAACTGAAATACTTGTTTCACCACCGAGATACGGCTGCAATGCCTCAGGAACACAAATGCTACCATCCACTTGCTGGTAGTTCTCTAAAATAGCGGCAAAAGTCCGACCCACCGCCAAGCCAGAACCATTCAAAGTATGCACATACTGCGGCTTACCACCACCTTCAGGACGGTAGCGGATATTCGCACGCCGCGCCTGAAAGTCCTCAAAGTTTGAACAGGAACTAATTTCGCGGTAACAATCTTGGCTTGGAAACCAAACTTCTAAGTCATAAGTCTTGGCTGAAGAAAAGCCTAAGTCTCCCGTACACAAAGTCACAACCTGGTAAGGTAGCTCTAACTTCTTAAGAATTTCTTCCGCATCAGCAGTGAGCCTTTCAAGATCTCCATAAGAACGCTCGGGCGTCGTGAATTTAACTAACTCAACTTTATTAAATTGGTGCTGACGGATCAATCCCTTGGTATCCTTACCATAAGAGCCGGCCTCACTGCGAAAACACGCTGAATGGGCTGCAAAAGAAATGGGTAAATCACTCTCTGATAAAATTTCATCACGATAATAATTAGTGACGGGAACTTCCGCTGTAGGAATTAAATAATGATCGCTGGTTGTTTTAAATAGATCTTCTTCAAATTTTGGGAGCTGTCCGGTACCCGTCAAACTATCGGCATTCACCAAGAAAGGTGGCATAATCTCTTGATAGCCCCGTTCACGCGTTTGCACATCCAGCATAAATTGAATCAAAGCACGCTCTAAACGCGCGCCCTCACCTGTCATAAAGACAAACCGGCTACCTGATACTTTAGCGGCTCGCTTAAAATCTACTAGCTGCAGATCTTCGGCTAATTCTGCATGATCATGGGGAGGAAAATCAAAGACGGGTGCTTCACCCACCGAACGGATAAACTTATTATGACTTTCATCAGTACCCACCGGCACATCAGGATGCGGTAGATTAGGCAATTGCAACAAAAGCTTATTCAGCTCTTCTTCAGCTTGAGTGCGCTGATCAGAAACTTCTTTGCTACGCATTGCGACCAGCTTCATCTCAGCAATTTTATCAGCCGCATCTTCTTTAGCTTTTTGGAGCCGGGCAATTTCAGCTCCGGCCTGCGACTGCTGATGGCGCAGCTCATCATACTCCTGCTGCAAACGGCGACGCTCTTGATCTAAAGTGAGTAGGGATTGAAAGTCAAACTCCAACCCTCTAGTAAGCAAACGTTGCTTTACCTCATCTAATTGACTGAGAACAAATTTAGCATCCAACATAAATTACCGTGCTAATTCGTCGTCAATAACTTCTTTAAACGCTGGAAACGGGCGCGCACCTGAAAGCATCCGCCCATTAATAAAATAAGCTGGTGTGCCTGATACGCCAACACTTTGTCCGTAGCGCAAAGAATCTTGCACCATTTTTGTGTATTTATCAGAGCCCAAACATTCTTCAAACTGCTCTTGGTTTAACTTCAATTCTTTAGCGTATTTCTTTAAATCTTCTAGGGTCAAGGCACGCTGCTGTTTAAATAGCTGATCATTATACTGCCAGTATTTCCCTTGTTCGCGTGCACAATGAGCCGCCTCATGCGCTTTCTGGGCTTCTTTATGAAAAGAAAGTGGAAAGTCGCGAAATACATAACGCACCTTATTGCCATATTCCTTCAACACTTGAGCAATGGTTTCACGGGCGCGCCCACAAAATGGACACTGATAGTCTGAAAATTCAATAATTTGAATCGGTGCTTTTTCAGGGCCTTTTCCAGGATAATCACCAGCCACCACCTCAACACGTGGTGGTTCAATCATGAATTGAATCTTAGATTTCTTCTTTAATTTTCCTAAATAATCATTACGCGCGTCACTAAATTTTTGCTGATAAAGATAGCCTTTTAGCAAACTGGCCACTTCACTAAACTCTTTTCCCTGAAAACGTGCTTTACGTTGGTTGTAATATTTTTCTACTTCATCATCTGTTACTTCAACCTTAGCACCAATTTCTTTTTTCTGAAGCTCCTCAACTGTCACGCCCTGCTCGTCCGCTTCAGCCGCTAATAATTTTTCATTGATGAGCTGGTCAACGCCTGCCTTATGTGCCGCATAAAGTTCCATCCGAACTTGGCGTAATTGATCTGGTACGACAGCTTCAATATCTTTCTCTGTAATGGGAGTTCCATCAATAGTTGCCAAAACATCCGCATCGGCACATGAGTCCGTTTGATTCTGCTGAGGTGCTGATGAAGTCCCTTGTGGCTGACAAGCTCCTAATAGGCCGGCCATTATAATGACTGGTACAATACGCCAAAGTTTCATGTGGGACTCCTTATAAAAAATGTTCGTGTGGTCTTTAGGGCGCCTAATTTATCATTTTTGAGCTAATTTGCAAGGAATAGGCCGGCTATTCTAGCTTTATTTACAATCACTTAACAAAATTCTGGCTAGAGACTTGTCTTAACATAAAAAAGGGCGCCAATATGGCGCCCTTTTCATAAGAGACTCATCAAAAAATGAGTTTATATATCGTAGTACAACTCAAACTCATGAGGAGTTGGACGCAGTTTCATTGGTTTGACTTCGTGTTCCATCTTGTACTCAATCCAGCTTTCAATAACGTCTTCTGTGAACACGTCACCCTTCAGCAAGAAACCATGATCTTCTTTCAAAGAGTCTAAGGCTTCTTCCAAAGAACCTGGCGTACTTGGAATATGTGCCAACTCTTCTGGGCTCAATGAGTAAATGTCTTTTTCCATCGGCTCACCTGGGTCAATACGATTTTGAATACCATCTAAACCCGCCATCAACATAGCTGCAAAAGCTAAATAGCCATTACATGATGGATCTGGGAAACGTGCTTCAAGACGCTTGGCCTTAGGCGAATTCGAATACATGGGAATCCGGATAGAAGCGGAGCGATTCCGGCATGAGTAAGCCAAATTCACAGGAGCTTCAAAACCAGGCACCAAACGACGGTAAGAGTTAGTCGTTGGGTTACTGAAGGCACAAATCGCACGTGAATGCTTTAAGATGCCACCAATGTAATGCAGACCCATTTCAGACATACCGCCGTATTTGTCACCGGCAAATAAAGGTTCGCCACCCTTCCAAATAGATTGGTGGGTATGCATTCCGCTACCATTGTCATCAAACACCGGCTTAGGCATAAAAGTAACTGTCTTATTGTGGCGGCGCGCTACATTTTTAACGACATATTTAAACCACATCAACTGGTCACCCATCTCCACAAGCTTATCAAAGCGCATATCGATTTCGGCCTGACCCGCCGTCGCCACTTCATGGTGCTGACATTCAATATGAAGCCCTACCTTTTGCATTTCTATAACCATTTCCGTACGCATATCTTGCATGCTATCGGTGGGGGGCACTGGAAAATAACCTTCCTTATGACGTGGCTTATAACCTAAGTTAGGATTTTCCTCTCTACCGCTGTTCCAACGACCTTCCACGGAATCAACATGATAAAAACCATGCTGGGCACTTTGGTCAAAACGAACATCATCAAAGATAAAGAACTCAGCTTCTGGCCCGATGTAACACGTATCACCGATGCCTGTTGATTTAAGATACTCAACTGATTTTTGAGAAATATAACGTGGGTCACGTGCGTATTTTTCACGTGTGATGGGGTCTACAATATTACCAATCAATGAAAGTGTTGGGTGCTGCATGAACGGATCCATCACTGCTGTAGTGGGGTCAGGAACAACCAACATATCTGAGTTATTGATGGCTTTCCAACCACGGATAGAAGATCCATCAAAGCCATAACCATCTTCAAAGGAAGATTCTTCTAATTCACTGATGGGCACAGAAAAGTGCTGCCAGACCCCTGGAAAATCGACAAATTTAATGTCGACCATTTGCGTATTATTTTCTTTGGCAAAGGCCAATACTTCTTTCGGCTTCATGCTACTAAGCTCCTTTTTAATGATTAGCTCTAACAGACCTTAAAAATAGATCTATACCGCATCTGCGCCGGTTTCGCCGGTACGAATGCGCAACACCTCTTCCACTGGGGAAACAAAAATCTTTCCATCACCAATCCGCTCCGTTTTAGCGGCACCGGCTATGGCTTCAACAACCTGCTGCGTGATTTCATCCGCAACAATGACTTCCACTTTTACCTTAGGTAAAAAATCGACGACATACTCCGCACCACGGTAGAGCTCGGTATGACCTTTCTGACGACCAAAGCCTTTTACTTCGCTGACTGTCATACCTTGCACGCCAGCCGCTTGTAATGCTGCTTTTACTTCATCCAACTTAAATGGCTTAATAATGGCTTCAACCTTCTTCATACGCTCTCCTCTTCAAATAACTAAATCTTAATGCGTAAGGGCTGGTATTACTGAATCCCTGAAAAGCTGTCTAGGGAATTTAGCGCACCGCTATGTTTTTCTGCAAGATAGGCGCCAGATAAAGGGTAATTATTTAACTGTATGATATTATTTATAAAAAATGATTTTCTTACAATGCGATGCCCACCTACAATATGCGAAAATTGTAGGTGGGCTACAAAATAGTAATGAAAGGCAAGCTATGAACCACTAGGATTGGTTGCCGCAATGGCAAAATCATCGTAATCACAGGCTGCAGGCTGGTGAACCGCATTCCCATCTGTCAACAAACCAAAGCCTGAGGGTTGTTTATTAAGCTCTTCACCAAACTGAGCTTTATAATCGGCAACCACGTTGACGGCAACTTGGCTCCACTTACCAGGATTGCTAGGCGCGCCGGTCGCCTTAACAATCATATGGAACTGACCCGGCTTCTTCTTAACGACATAATCTTGCGGCGCCGAAGTAGACCAAACATATTTAAGGGCTTTACCCGTGTAACTACCGAAAACAATATAAACACCGCAGGCAGAATCATTCGTTGCCGCGTTGCGTTCATCACCGCCAGTAGGCAATTGCTGTGGGCGCCACCGCCAACTGATCCAAGGATACTCGTCAACATTCCAAAGGAAC
>JAJFLM010000126.1 GCA_021772655.1 Deltaproteobacteria bacterium | reverse complement strand
AATCTAATTCAAATTAGCGAGATCTAGTTTGATCGTAAAAGATGTGCCTTCGCCGACACGGCTTGAAACACTGATTTTACCACCATGTTGTTCAATAACTTTTTTGGTGATCGCTAAACCCAAGCCTAAGCCCCGTCCTTTAGAGGTGACGAAATCTTCAAAGAGTTTAGCGAGGCGCTTAGTAGGAATACCCCGTCCGGTATCTTTGACGCTTATTTCTACATAATCCTGATAGCGCTTAGTACTTAGAATCACTTTGCCATGATTTGCTGTGGCTTGAATGGCATTTGAAATAAGATTGGAGAAAGCACGGTTGAGTATTTTTTTATCTGCATGAACCATGATATTTTCATCTGGAGTTGCAAGTTGCAGTGTAATCTGACGTTCTTCGGCGATGGCTTTGAAGGTTTCGGCTGCTTCACGAATAACAGTATTAATGTTGATGGGCCTTGGATGATAAGGCATGTCATGAGTTAAGTTATGTAAATTGAAGAGAAAGTCATTAATCTTTGAGAATTCACGTTCTACAGTTGTATGGAAAGTTTTTCTAAATTCGGCATCATGATACAGTTGATCCATAAGTCGGCTGGAGGTTTCAATAGCTTGGATAGGATGTTTTAAATCATGAGCTAAACCCGAGGCAATACGCCCAAACATGGCGTGACGTTCTTCCTGAATGAGTCGCTGTTGCAGGTCTTTCAGACGCAAAGCCATGTCATTAAAGGCATCTCCTAGTTGTTCAAATTCATCGCCGGTTTCAATTTTCACCCGATAATCTAGGTTTCCTTTAGCTAATTCATCAGTAGCCAAAGCCAGGGTACGAATCGGTTTGATTAATTGGCTGCGACCGCTTAACGTCCCTACAAGTAGAGCTGCAATCAAAAAGATAATCATACTGATAAATAATTCCAAGCGGATACTATTTGATAAGGCATAGGCCTCATCCAAAGGTTGTTCCATGATGACTTTCCAGGGCAGCACTGTCATATCGGTCCCGACAGCGAGGACGTCTTCGTTGAACTGATTTAGAAAAATTTGTCCGTTGTTCTGATAGAGTGTGCTTTGATCCAGATTTTCTTCGTAGATTTTTTCTTTAAAAACATCTTTCTTCCGCCGGCCATCACCTGTGGCAATGACGCAGTTTCTGTCTGAAATGACATGAAGGACCCCTTTTTCGCCGATTTGAATCTCATCTACCAGGTACCACATGTGCATGAGGTTGAGCTCGGTGATTAATACAGATTCTAATTTTTGGAGTCGGATAATCGGAGTAGCGACTAATATACTGGGGCTGAGGTCAAGTTTACGGATATAAAAAGATGAGAGTTCATTATCGTTAGAGATTAAGACTTTTTTAATCAAATCTTGTGCAAGTTGATGGGCCTGAGCTTCCATCGACGGGTTAATTTTAATAGTGCCATCCGTATTATAAACGGACATGGTGTTAAATTGTTTGAAGCGATTACTAATACTACGGAATAATAAGAGGTTCCGCTGCGCAAACTCATCACTATTTGTTAGATTTTCAGCAATAGAATTGATGACGATCGTACTATTATTAATATATTGAGTGATCCGTTCTGCGGCTTGACGGCTGACATGGGTATTGCGCTCTCTTACCGTAATGGTTGTCCCTTGTTTGGTTTGATAGAGCGCTATCAGTCCAAAGAGCATCAGTGGGATCAATGCAGTGCTGACAAGAATCAAGCTAAGTTTGGCTGGCAGCGAGAATGTTTTTGTTGTGCCCATGTTGAATCTATTATCCATTACAGAAGCAAAGTTCGGTTTGGCTACTGTAAATGTTTCTGCGAAACTCTTCTCAAAATAAACGGCTTTATATGGTGAATTATTTATCCACTTTTACATTATTGGTTGTTATCTGTTCTTTTTTAGGAACCCATATTTTAGTAAAATCTCTAAATGATTCTAATTGGCTCTCAGGAATACCTTGAAATTTTTTGTATATAGCTAATCTAATACCATGCCAGAATAAGAAGATAGCAGGGTTTTTCTCCATTAATCTTTTCTGAAGTCCAAGTTTTGCTTTATCCCTCTCGAAACTGTCCGGATCAAAACGAGTAACATCTAATAAGTGGTCAATTTGGCTATCTGCAAAGGAAGTAGCATTGATACCTTTTTCTATTTGACTTGAGTGCCACAAATAAAAATCTAAATTGTAATATGGGCGGTAAGCGAGATGTATGATAGCAGAAGAAAAATCCTTGATGCTAAATACATTCTCCATATAATTTGGAAATGGTAAGGTCTCAAGTTTCATTATAATTCCAAGTTGGGAAAGTTGTTCCTGAATTAGCTGAGCTACTTTCAAGCCAAAAGTATTTCCTTCTATAGTTCTAACAGTGAAGATAAATTTCTCATTATCTTTTGTCAGTACTCGGTCATAATCACTTAATTTCCAGCCATTTTCTTTTAATATTTTCAGTGCTTTTTGTGGGTTATAACTATTTATATTCTTACTAGTATTAGAGGGCGGAGATGAATTTATAGCGATAGAGCTAGAATCGTTTAATAATCTTTGTGCTATCATTTTTTTATCGATAGCTAACTTTAAAGCCGTTCTTATTGTTTCTGATTGAAATAGTTTATTGTTGTGACTGAGAAGCATCATATAAAGAAAAGGTGGCCAATTACGATATACTTTAATCTCTTTAATGCGCTCTAGTGATCCATAGTCTTCAGGGTTTAATAGTAAGGCCATATCTATTTCACCTGAGATGAGGTTGTTTAATATGGCCAGTTGATTAGGTAATATTTTAACTATTATATGGTCAATGTAGGGGGTCTGAAAGTGTTCTCGATTTGCTGAAAGAATAATTTCATTAGGTTCTTGTTTTACGAATTTGTATGGTCCTGATCCGATAGGATGTTTATTGAATCTATCGAAGTTTGGGTCATCTAACAAATATCTTTTTGGCATAATGCCAGCAGTTCCTAAGTCAAACCAAATATTATGGTCATACTTTGTTAGTTTTAATTGTAGGGTATTATCATTGATTACATTAATTTCGGAAACATTTTCTAGATATCGTTTATTAGATGCACTGACATTTTTTAATTCTAATACTTTTTCATAAGTTGCTTTAATATCATGTGCAGTAACGCGACTTCCATCATGAAAATAAGCATCATTTCGTAAGTGGAAAGTCCAAATCTTTTTATCAAATGATAATTCCCAGTGTGTTGCTAATTCTGCTTTAGGGTTACCGTTTTTATCAAAGCGAATAAGATAATCGTATACTAGATCAACTAAACTTGCTGACAGTCCAGAGCTGGTAGTCAATGGATTAATTGGACGTAACTTAGCAACGTCTCCAATGCGTAGTATCCCACCACTAATAGGGTGCGCAGTATCTTGCCTTACGCAGGCGGAATTCAATAGAACAATTGCTATAATAATCTTGAAAAGGTGATGAATTCGCACGCATGGATATTGGCAATTTATCTTAGATCGAACAAGCAAAAAGGCTCTGCGATAAGCAGAGCCTTTTATATATTACTATTTAAATATGATGTATCACCAAACTACTGGACGACACATAGCAGGTTTTGGTTGATTGATTTTTTGTCCTTTTTTAATTTTCATGGCCTAACTCCTTAATAGTGTGAGAGGGAATCTCCAACCGCCATACCGCCGTAAGTTGGTAATTGGATTTCCTCATCGTGATTGTTATTAATGGTCCCTTTCCCAATAAACTCTTCTATCTTGCGCTGCATAAAAACCTCAGTGGCTTTCTTGAGGTAGCTAATGTCGCAGGATTTAATTTTTAATGACCCGGTTTTATTGACGGAATTATAGCGACAGCCGCCGACACAATTAGGCAAATAGGCGCAGCTATCACAGTCATCATCCCATTTTTGAAAGTCGAGCTGTGCTTCACCAATTTCATTGTATTGTTCGTCTTTGACATGGCCCGCTGCGAGATTATGTAAGCCGACAAAAGCGGGGCAATTATAGATAGAGCCGTCCGGCCCAATCGTAAAAGACTGACGGGCGTGGTACTCACAGGGACCCATTTCGGGACGTTCTTCTACAGGTAACCCAGCCACTCGAGTCTTTTCTTCTAGGGCTCTTATTTTATCAATTTGACCTTCTTCAAATGAACACGACTCGCATAAGCTATTAGAATCTTTTCCATCGTCTTGAGCGGCGGTTTTAGAGTCAATACTCATGATGGGTTTAAAACGCGCTAAAGTAATATCATCTGCAAAAGGACTGTGTTTGAGCCGATCAATCAACGAGAACATGCTGCTATAATTGTTCTCATCAAAGTTGCCTCCAATAGCGATTTTAATCTTTCCATGAACGGCGGCTAAATTATTGTAGATAGTATCAAAGGTGCCTTTACCGTTATGCCAGACCCGTTTTTTATCATGTTCTTCACGGTCGCCATCAAAAGTAATTTTCACCCACTTAAAACCATAAGGTGTCATGAAGTCGACAAAGTCAGGGGTTAAGAACACACCATTGGTGATCATGCCACTCGACATTTCAACACCATGTTTTTGACAAAACTCCCACAGCTCTTGGCTAATCCTTTTGATAGGTTCTGGGTGAATGAGCGGTTCACCTCCAAAAAAATGAAGGGATAGTTTTTTGGCCTGGGTCTGTTGCAGTCGGTTTTTTAAATAGCCAATAATCTGCTCAGTCACTTCAGGTTTCATCAGCCCATTTTCACGGACTTCATTTTCAAAACAGTAATGGCAGGCTAAGTTGCAGCCCATGGCAGGCAGTATTGTGACTTGAATGCTATCGGTTTGGTCGCGGATCTTATCGAAATACCATTGCTTGAATAAGTCTTCTTCATCGAACTCATCGTTGATGATAATGCCCAGCTCCTTTAAGTCGGGAATGACTTCAGCTTCCTTGGCGGTGAGGGCTTTTCCCTGATTGATCTTAGAGAATAGTTGTTCAGGATCTAGTTCAGGGTCATCAAAGAGGATTTGATGGTCGTGTAGCGTATTATACAGTAGGGAAATGTGTGCATCCTGCTTGGACCGCTCCAGCAGGTTAAATTTAGACGTCTTCATAGTGCCCCCATGAGTGACTATTCAATTGTTGATGGGGCCGTATATGTGCAATTCCCAAGCCAATATTTCTGTGGATAACTTTAAAATAACAAGTAATTTCTTAAATAAAATCGGTAAGTTATTGAATTGCCTATTATTTAAGCACTCATATTTTTTATCAATTTTGTTCAATAGGCGGTCATAAAGGGTGTGTATCCACCCCCTACTTGGGATAAACTAGTGTCCATGAAAATGTGGAATTTTTGACGATTTTAGAAGATTGCGGGATTTAGAAAGTGGCTTGGGAACCCGCTAAAAAGTTGATCCCTGGAGCTGGGAAGCCAAATTTTTCTTGATACTGCTTATCAAACAGATTGTTCACTTTTACAAAGGCCTGCCATTTTTTGAAAATGCCGACATTTTCTAATATATCAACCGTACCGCTTAGGTCGACGGTGACATAGTCATTAAGCGTTGTACGGGTGTTGCCATTGGCATCAAGAAAAACCACCGGAATATCGACCGCCGCCGTAGAGATAGTATTGGGGATCAAGCGACTACTGACATAGTTGAGATCGGCTCGCAGGCGTAATCGCTTGATAGGCTGGGCAGTAACGAAGGCATTCACTTGATGTTTAGGGCGGTTGGCGAGTTGGGTCTGCGTGCCATCATTGATAGCATCCAGCAGTGTATAGTTGCCCCCAAAGCTGACACGTTCATGAGGTGTGACCGTTAAGCTTAATTCAACACCGGTACTATGTGCGTCCGGAATAAACTGTAGCTCATCAAATAAACGATCATAATCGATATAAAAGATTGTGATGGCGGCGTTGGCCCACTTGCCAAATTGTTGCTCGACTCCAAATTCATAACTCTGCGATAATTCTTCTTGTAGGAGCACGGCTTGAAACGCTGGGCTGCCGGTGGCTTGTAATAAAGTTTGCGTAAAGAAATCAAGAATAGTGGGGGCATGAAAACCTTCACCATAGCTAAAACGAAAAGTCGTGCCGGTTTTCTTGAGGTCATAAACAACCGAGGCGCGTGGACTCCATTCTTTGCCAAAGGATGTATTATGATCGTAGCGTGTTCCCGCTGATAGAACGAGATCGCCATTTAGTAAGTGCAAGCGTCCTTGAAAATAAGGGGCGTAATTTTGACGGTCGCTTTGTTGTCCGGGGGCTGGAAATACTGCTGGAGGATCTGTAAAGCTAAAGCGTTCATCATTAAACTCAAACCCCACGGTGAGATCTGCTGAGAGCGGGTCGGATTCATAAAGGCTAAAGATATTTTGGATATCAATGGTATGAGAGGTGCCGTCGCCGGAGAAATTTTGCATGCCGGCCGTAAAACCTGCGGGAACCACATCACCTGCAGCCGAGTTGCTGAGGTCGCCCCAGTCACCCAGAAAGCTATATTGAAAGATAATATTCCACCAAGGTAAGGGTGCCGTATCGGCTTTAAAATAAGCGGTCAGCACATCTTGATTAAATTTCCGGTTATTATCTGGATCGACGCGTACGATGAGATTGCCAGCAACGGGATCAAAACCCGCAAGGAATTCATAAAACAGCTCTTGTGAAGAATTGATATAGTTGGCACCGACGCTCACTTTGGCTTCAGGGCTTAATTCAATTCCAAAATTAGCCGACCCAGCAAATTCTCCAAAACGGTCTCGATCAAAGCGGCCCCCTTGGTCTAAGCGTGAGAAGGTGGCGCTATATTGAATTTTTTCTGTCCCGCCAGATAAACCCGCACTTTCACGAAAACGCTGTAAGTTGCCAGCTTCGAAGCGCACAAAATAATTTGGCTCAGGGCTGCCTTTGCGAGTAATAATGTTAATGACTCCGCCAATCGCATCAGAACCATAAAGGATGCTCTGCGAGCCACGGACGATTTCAATGCGTTCAATATTATCAATGGGAATGGTACCGAGAAAATTGGCGCGCCGATCAATAGGACTGTTTAAAACCACGCCATCAATCATAATCAAAACTTCATCTCGATCGGAGCCACGCATCCGAATATCAACATCATCACCTGGGGCCCCGACGGCAGTGACATTTAAACCAGGGATATTACGTAACGCTTCAGGAACAGAAATGGCTTGTTGCTCGGCGATTTCCTCTCGAGTGACCACGGAGACATTAGCGGCCGTTGTACTGCGTGGCGTCGCTTGTTTGTCAGCGGAGACGACTACATCTGTGAGTGTCGTGGTATTTTTATTGGATTGAATTTGGCCGAAACTTATTTGGGGTAGTAGGAGCGCAAGGGCAAAAAGAGAAAGACTCTGTTTATGGATCATGCGGCGAGTTGCCTTGCTTTCTTTCATGATGAATGATGCTGCCTATTTTTAACCGTTTTATCTTATATTCCAGAGTCTTGCGATGAATCCCCAGGCGTTTAGCGGCCTGACTTTGATTCCAAGATTCTTCTTCTAATATACGTAATAGGAAACTCTTCTCGAAAGCATCAACACTTTTCTGTAATAATTCTTCACCCTCTTTAATATCGCTCTTTTCTACCTTGTACAGCTGATATTCTAGGGGTACGTCTACATGACCAATCCATTCTTTATTAGAGATGGCGACAATCCGCTCTACTAAATTCTCTAATTCACGGATATTACCTGGCCAATTGTAGGTGGCCAGAG
>JAJFLM010000125.1 GCA_021772655.1 Deltaproteobacteria bacterium | reverse complement strand
GGCCAGGTGTTGGCCGGTGAGTTCAGCGACTCCCACCACGGTGACGAGCGGCGCTGGCACGCGCATGTGCCGGTGACCCTGGGCGGGCGGGTGGTCGGCGGGTTCGCGGCGTGGACCCCGGTCGACCGGGAGATCGACGCCACCGACGAGTCGGTGCTGCGCATCCTGGCCGGCCAGACCGCCGCCGCGCTGCAGAACTGCGCGCTCTACCAGCGGGGGGAACGGCTGTTGCGCCGCTCCGAGCAGCTGCGCGAGCAGGCCAGCCGACACGCCGACGACCTGGCCGAACGCAACGTCGAGCTGCAGCGCGCCCAGGAGGAACTGTTCGCCGCCCGCCAGCACCAGGTGCTGGACACCGAGCGGCACCGGATCGCCCGCGAGCTGCACGACAGCGTCACCCAACTGGTGCTCTCCGCCGGCATGCAGATCGAGGTCGCCCGTAGCGAGCTGACCAACTCCCGGCTGCGCGACCGGATGGACACCGCCAAGGACCTCACCCGGCGCGCGGTGGAGCAGCTGCGGTCGGCGATCTACGCGTTGAGCGACGACGACCACCAGGACAAGGGGCTGCCGGCGCTGCTGGAACGGCTGTCCAGCGTGCACCTGCCCGACGACCTGCGGGTCGAGGTGCGGATCGGCGGCCACCCGGTCCCGCTGCCGGACACCTGCGAGCAGTCGCTGTTCCGGATCGCCGGCGAGGCGCTGTTCAACACCGCGGTGCACGCCGAGGCCGGCCACGCCGTGGTGCGGCTGTCCTACCGCCGCGACCGGGTGGTGCTCACCGTCTCCGACGATGGTCGGGGCCGGGCCGACGAGGTGCGCCGGATGCTGCGGGCGGCCATCTCGTGCCCGTCCGGCGAGCACCGCGGGCTGGCCAACATGCAGGAGCGGGCCCGGGAGATGGGCGGTTCGATGACACTGACCAAGTCCCGGCTGGGTGGGCTGCAGGTGCAGGTCAGCGTGCCCATGGCCGGGGGCGGGCCGGGGCTCCCGCTGTCGGCGCCGGCGCCCTCCGGCGGCCCCCCGTCGAGTCGCTCGGGAGGGGTGGCGTGACCGGCAGCCTCGCGGTGACCCGGCCGCGCCGGCCGCCGGTGCGGATCGTGCTGGTCGACGACCATTCGATCATGCGCCAGGGGCTTCGCGCAGTGCTGGAGCGGGAGACCGACCTGCGGGTGGTCGGCGAGGCCGGCACCGCCGCCGGCGCGGCCACCGCGGTCGCCACCGCCCGCCCGAACGTGGTGCTGCTCGACCTCAAGCTGAGCAGCGGCCCGCAGGCCGACGGGTTGCAGCTGTGCCGCCAGCTGACCGCCGCGCACCCCGGCCTGGGAGTGCTGGTGCTGACCACCTTCACCGAGGACCGGCTGGTGGTGGAGGCGGTGCAGGCCGGCGCCCGGGGATACGTGGTCAAGGACGTCGACACCACCGAGCTGGTGCGGGCGATCCGGGCGGTGTCGCGCGGGGAGAGCGCGTTCGACGCTCGCAGCGCCTCGGCGATGGTGCGTTCGCTCAGCGGCGGCGGCACCCCGGACCGCGAGCGGCTGACCGACCGGGAGCTCGACGTGCTGCGGCTGCTCGCCCGCGGCCTGTCGAACCGGTCCATCGGGCGTGAGCTGTTCATCTCCGAGACCACGGTCAAGTTCCACGTCGGCAACCTGATGCGCAAGCTGCTGGTCAGCCGCCGCGCCGAGGCGGTCTACGCGGCCAGCAAACTCGGCCTGCTCTAGCCTGACCTGCCATGATGGCGCCATGAACGCACCGCTGGAGGGCCTGGCGCGGCTGCGCCGCCTGGCCGACTCCGGCGCGCTCGAACCGCTGTGCGAGCGGCACGGCATCGCGGTGCTCACGGTGTTCGGCAGCACGGCCCGGGGCGAGCCGGCGCCGCGTGACCTGGACATCGCGGTGTTGCTCAGGCCGGGCGGCCGTCCCGATTACCTGCCGCTGATCGCCGACCTGCAGTCGGCCGCCGGAACCGACATCGATCTCGTCGTCCTCAACGGAGCGGGCCCTGTGTTGCGCGAACAAGCGCTGGTCGGTGCGGTGCTGCTCCATGAGTTCGAACCGGCCACCTGGATCCGCGAGGCGACCGCCGCGGCATTGCTTCGGATGGACACCGCCTGGATGCGCCGGATCGATCTGGAGCTGCTGGCCGGATGAGCGCCCGTGAACTCAGCGCCGAGACGGTGATCGAGCGGCTGCGTAAGATGGCTGACCTCCTCGACCAGCTCGACCGTCTCAGATCAGCCGGACTCGACCGCTGGGACTTCGGCGCCCCGCCGCAGACGCCGCAGCGCCCCGCCGCTGACGCCGCAGCGCCCCGCCGCTGACCGCGAAGATTCCGGTGCGTCGCGGCGACGAAGTTTCCGGTGCGTCGCGGCGACCGCCAATCCGTCGATGAGCCACACTGAACGGATGAGTACGCCCTCGGAACGGCTGTGGGCCCGGCACGCCGAGTGGGATGCCGAGTGCCTTCCCCGCCCGCGCGTGGGGGCGACGGTCCCGATGAGTGTGGCGGGGGCCGCGGTCCGGGTGTCGTCGGGCGTCGAACTGCGCGCGGCGGTGGCCGACTTCATGGACGACCTGCGCTGGGCACCCGACCAGCTGGACGTGGCGAACCGGATCGTGGACGAGCCCGAGCTGGTCGAACCACGTACGGATGCCTTCCTCGCCGCGCTGGCCGAACACGTCGCCGGCGGGCATCGGGTGCCGGTGCCGAGGTGGACGCTGAGGTCGGAGCGGTTCCTGGACTCCTTCTGGTGGCCGTCACGCACGGTCGGGCTGCATGCGCGGGCGATGGTCGAGTCCCCGGCGGCATTCCGGAGACGAGGCATCTTCATCGGCCGGACCACCCTGCGACGGGTGTAGATGGACCGCAACGAGATCGTCGCCGCGTTGACCGCGCTCGGCGTCAGACTGAGTTCGGTCGGCGTGACCGCTGATATCTATGTGGTAGGTGGCGCCGCGATCGCGCTCGCCTACGACGAGCGGCGCGCGACCCGTGACATCGACGGCGTGTTCGTGCGCCCCGCCGTCGTCAGAGGATGAGAACGGATTCCGCTCCGCGACGTCGATCGGTTCGGGTTCTGGCGGGCACGATGCGGCTAGCCCAGCCCGAGCTGGGCGTGATCACCGTGAGGGACGGCCGGATCGTCCACGTGCGCGGACACTGCCACGACGGGGGCGTGCTCACCGCGTTCCTCGGTCCCCGCCGCTGACGTGTGCCGGTGTCCCGCGCGGGGGTGATCAGAACGGTGGTGGTTCATCGAGGTCGATCGGTTCGGGTTCTGGCGGGCGTCGCGGGGGCGGTGGTGGCCGTCGCAGGGTGAGCGTCTCGGCCGCGACCGGGGCGAGTTCGTCGTGGTAGGGATCGTCGGGCGCCGGTGTCGCCGGGGGCAGGGGTGGCCGCACTGGTTCGGGCCGGACCCGGTAGCGACCGCCGAGCGGGCTGGTCCAGACGAACGTGCCTGCCGCCGATTGCTCGAGAACCCAACCG
>JAJFLM010000124.1 GCA_021772655.1 Deltaproteobacteria bacterium | reverse complement strand
TAAATAGTGGCGTAGAGTTGAAAAGGTAATGCTATGAAAACATACTCAGGTTCCTGTCTTTGTGGAGCGGTCCACTTTAAAATAGAAGGCGAGTTTGATAGGTTTTTTCTGTGTCACTGTCAGCACTGCCAAAAAGATACGGGATCCGCTCATGCGGCTAATTTGTTTTCGACTTCAGCCAGCATTGCTTGGTCTTCGGGGGAAGACAGTGTCAAGACCTATCAGTTGCCATCAACACGACACTCTAAAAGCTTCTGCTCTACTTGTGGGTCTGCGCTGCCTTATGTCCTTAGGGAAGGGAAGCTACTGGTAGTCCCGGCCGGAAGTCTTGATTGTCAGGTTGATATCAAACCCACAGCCCATATTTTTGTTTCTAGTAAAGCTGATTGGGACACTCAATTAGAAGAGATTACTCAGATAGATAAATTGCCGGGTTAAACTTCATCCCGTTCCGGCGATAACCACTCATAAAGCAGGGGCACCACAATCAAAGTCAATAGGGTGGATACCGCAACCCCACCCAGAATAGATAGTGCCATAGGAATCCGTGTCTCGGCACCGGGTCCAAAATTGAGTGCCGGTGGAATGGCCGCCGCCATGGTGGCAATCGACGTCATCAGGATCGGTCGTAACCGCACAGCGGCCGCGTTGAGCGTCGCCTCACGCTTGGGCTGGCCCTGATCTCGCAATTGATTGGCAAATTCGACGAGCATGATCGAATTCTTCTTAACAATACCCAACAAGAGAATCAGCCCAATCATACTGTAAATATTAATACTCTGCCCACCGAGCCACAGCCCCAATAAAGCCCCCGAAATACTAAAGGGCATGGCTACCAAAACAATTAGGGGATCCAGAAAACTATTAAACTGCGCTCCCAAAACCATGTAAGCGATGATGATTCCAATCAGCATCACGATGATGAGGCTTTCAAAAGATTCATAGAATGTTTCAGAGCTTCCTGAGAGTTTCAAGTTGATGCCAGCGGGTAATTTACTAGCGCCGAGCTGCTGAACAATTTGTAAGGCCTCACCCTGAGATGAACCCGCTGCGATATTCGCATTGATACGAATGCTGCGCTGCCGATCTTCACGAAATATATTGAGAGGCGCGTCGACAGACTTCAGGGTGACCAGCTCACGCAAGGGCACCAACTCACTGCGGTTGTTGCGCACAAAGATGGCCTCAAGGCTGTCTAAAGATTTGCGTTTTTGTTCTGGTAACTTCACCAGTACATCGTAACGCCGTCCTTCAAAGGAATACTTCACCGGCTTGACGCCACCATAGAGCACTTGAACCGTCTCGGTAATATCGGCAATGGGCACACCATACTCTTTAGCTTTTTCACGATTAGGAGAGATCTGTATTTCCGGTTTGGTTTCAATGTCTTCAGAGTTGATGCCCACCATGGCTTTTGTGGCCTTCATCTCTTCGATAAATGTTTTGGTAGCGGCAATCAGCGCCTGATAATCGTTTCCTTGTAAGGTCAGCTCAACGGGATAACCACGACCTCCGCCCAGGGAACGACTCGTGGACATCTGCACGAAACCACGGACGCCCTCAATTTGGTTAATGCCTTCACGCAACTCTTTTTCCATCGTGACGAGATCATTATCTTCATCATAAAATACGATCATGACTGCGGTATTGGTCTTGCCGCCACCGCCAAAACCACCCACCGAAACATAATTGCGAGTGACCCAAGGTAAGGTCGCAACATATTGTTCGATCTCCTTCACTTTGCTGTCCGTAAAATCAAGCGCTGAACCTTGGGCGGTTCTAATATAAATAAAAGAACGTTGCTCATTTTGTTCGGGTGCAAACTCGATTTTAAGGACCCAGAACAACGACAGTGATGCAATAAATAAACAAAGGCTGACTAGCAAAACACTGCGGCGATGCTGCAGCGCTTTATTGAGTAGGGTATGATAAATCTGTCCTAGGCGCTCTACCAACTGGTTGACCCAAACAATGATTTTAATATTGCGTGGCTTGGCCGACCCAAAACGCGAGAGGCGCATGGGCGCTAGTGTTAAGGCCTCGATTGTTGAGAGGATAACGGCAACCGAAATGGTGACACCAAACTGAAAGAAAAACTGGCCGACGATACCCTTCATAAAGGCAACGGGTAAAAAGATCGCGACAATGGCTGCGGTGGTGGCAATGACAGCAAAAGTGATTTCGCGACTGCCTAAGATGGCAGCTTCAACACGGTTTTTGCCTTTTTCTAAATAGCGAAAAATATTCTCGAGCATGATGATGGCATCATCAACGACAATACCAATGGCCAGCGATAGCCCCAGCAGCGTAAAGGTGTTGAGTGTAAAGCCCAGCCAATACAAAACAATAAAACTACCCACCACAGAAGTCGGGATGGCTAAAATAATATTCAGGGTGGCACTGAGCGAACCCAAAAACAGCCAGCAGACCAAGGCCGTAAGTAGGGCGGATAAAATAATTGTAAAGACGAGCTCCGCGACGGCTTCGCGGATAAATTCCGTGCTATCAAAATTAACTTCTAACTTCAGCTCGGGAGGTAAAATTTGTTGTAACTCTTTGACACGTGTAATGACATCGCTCGCGACTTGAACGGAGTTAGCCCCACGCTGTTTGCGGACCCCAATAGCAACGGTCTTACGACCATCCACACGGCTGATGCGACGGATTTCCTCGAGGCCGTCATAGACATGGGCTACATCTTTAATCCGCAGTGGGATGAAATTTGCTTGGCCTCCACGATTTTTGATCACCAGTTGCTCAAGTTCGGCAGCCGAGGTAATTTCTCCCATCACGCGCAATGATTCTTCTTTGGTGTCGCGTTCAATCCAGCCGGCTGGCAGTTCTGCATGTTCGTTGCGAATCGTCTGCACGATGTCTTGAGGGGTGAGTTCATAGTAGCTTAACTTTTTAGTATCAAGATCAACACGGATCGATGGGTCGACATAGCCAAAAACTGATACCTCAGAAACTCCTGAAATATTCGAAAAACGATCCTGAATCTTATCCTTCACCAAAAACATGATCTGCCGACGATCGAGTTGTTCAGAATAAACAATCAAATAAACGATAGGGCGATCTTCGGGGTTATTTTTGACGATAACGGGAGGGTCGATATCATCTGGCAGGTTGCGCGTTGCACTCAGTAAGCGACTTTGTAATTCTTGAACCGCCACATCAATATCTTTTTTGATTTCAAACTCAACATTGATGTTAGCTTGCCCGACACTCGCGGTTGATTCCACGGAGCGGATCCCTTGTACGGCAATAATGCTTTCTTCAATCGGATCAATGACATTTTTTTCCATGACATCCACAGCCGCACCTTCATAAGCAACGCGGATACTCGCGACTGGAAAATCAATGTCGGGGTTGAGGCTGATCCCCATTTTATCATAGGCCAGGGCGCCAAAGAAAATCAGCCCGATCATCAGCATCCAGGCAAAGACATGATTCTTGATTGAAAATTCAGAAAGGGTCATGGCTGATGACCTGCGGCGATGTTTAATTGAAAATAAGCGATCTTCTGGTCAAACTCGGCTTGATTGAGGGCTTGCTTGAGTTCGAGATACTTCTCCAAACTATCCAAGACATCTAGGTTAGAGACCAAACTTTTTTCATAATCAGCTTGCTCCAACTCATAACTTTTATAGGCATAATGGGCGGCAGTTTTTAATTGTTTCACTTGTTGCTGCACGCCGCGATACAACTGATAGTACCGTCTAATCCGCAAATCAATTTGCTTGCGTACCTGTCGCAAATCAAGACGTTCTTGTTCTACGCGAATCGCAGATTCTTTGAAAGCCGCATGGGTCCGTCCACCTTCGAATAAGGGAAAGGTCAAGTTAACATTCAAACTCCATTCAGAGGGACGGAAGCCTTGTGGTTTAAGTAGCAAATAACGGCCTTCTAAATCGAGTGTCGGTAAATGAGCGAGGAGGGCAATCTTTTTATCAGCTTCGCCAATTTCTACTTGTTTGGAAGCCCGGGCGATTTCAGGATGCTGGCCCGCATCGGTCAGCAGCGCAGATAAACTTTTTGTGTCAATGGCCTTGTTATCCTTAAGTGGCGTGGATTCTGGTAAATTCGTTAAATAAACAAAATCACGACGCGCCCCTTTGCTTAAAGCTTGTTTGAGTGCGGCTTCAGCTTTGATTTGATGTAAGCGCGTTCGTGAACTCATCACCGCACTGTCACGAGAACGTCCAATTTTCGCTCGTTTAGTTAACTCTTTAATGCGGTTTTGGAGCAAGTGCTGCGTTTTGCGTAATACCTGTAAGTCCCTTTGATATTGAAGCACTTCATAAAACGCTTGGGCGATCTCAAGATATAATTGGTTGCGGGTTACTTGATAATCATACTGACTGCGTTCGATTTCCTGTTTGGATTTTTTGAGCGTGACATACTCGCGGCCGCCTTTAAAGAGCGGTTGATTGAGCACCAATTGGGCTTGGCGTTGCCAGGAATCAATGCCGCCCCCAAAGCTACCACCAGAATCACGGCGTTCACTGGCATAATCAAAGTCTGTTTCAAAGCTTAGGGTTGGTAGTAATCCACCAATCTTTTGACGGCGCTGCTGGCGGAGCGCCCGGACCTCGGCCGCTTTGATCAATACGGACTCCGAATGATGGATAGCGTGTGCAAAGGCCTGATCTAAAGAAACCGACTGAGCTGCGTGCAACTCAAAGCTTCCCAGCAAACAAGAAATCAGGCTGAACACTGCAAGGCGCCACTTCATGACGCAATGCGATAACACCAATTTTCAAGCGCGGCAATGAGAAAACAGGCCGCTCTAACGCACTAAAGAACAACCGCCACCGGCTGAGGTGACGGTAACTGTTACACTCGCACTGTTATCACTAGTATCACTCTCATCGACTTGTGCAGTGATAGTCGCTGTATTCGTGATGTCGCCAGCAGCACTGACAATACCACTATAAGCCACCGTTGTGCTGCTATTGGCAGTAATGCCAACCAGACATTCTAGCGTTTCATTAAGAACACAAGACCCATCACTGACGGTAATGGAGTCAGGGTCAATGGTCAGCGTATTGGTAAATACATCACTGAGAGCCGCACCGGCGCGATCAGGGCCGTCATTGCTGATTTCAATGCTAAAGTTGATGCTTTCGCCTGCTTTGACTTCAGTACTGCTGCTGGATTTTGCAATGTGTAGTTCGGCGCTGTTGCTTAATAGTTTGAATGCGAGTACGTCGCTCCCGTCATATCCGGTGCCCAGGATTTGTCCATTTTCCAGTAGAAATAGTGAGAGTACGATATCTTGACTACCCTGACTGAAGGTGAGGACACCACCTGTGCCAAAGCTCGTATCGGCTTGCCCGCTTGGGCTGAGACGCGCCATGATAAAGTCAAAGTTGGAGAACATCTGGCTAAATTGTTTTGAGCCCGCGACTAGGATAGATCCATCATCTTGGAGAGCGATGGTCTCAGCAACGAAAAAGTCTGGATTGACATCGAGTTTAGCCATGCCATCATCGCCAAAGCTGCTCATAAAGCTTCCGTCGCTATTAAGACGTAGCACCAGCAAAACAATGGTTTCCTCGGCGGGGTTGCTTTCATCGCTCAGTGTTGCTGCGATGGCAAGGCTGTCGTCATGGGCCACAGCAATACCCTGTGGGCTGGCAAATACACCGGTGCTAAACTCAGGTTGGATAATGCTATTGTCGCCAAAGTTACTGTCTTCGCTGCCATCGCTGTTCAAGCGCTTTACGAAAAGACCATTATTATTAAGTCCAATAACGATAATTGAGCCATTACTTTGTATCGCTATACCGCGTGTTACCGTTGCAATGCCAGCGACTTTAAGCGTTATACTGCCGTTTTCGCCAAATTCACTATCTATCGAACCATCCGCAAGAAAACGGGAAACATAGGCCGAGTCGCCATCATTATCGCCAGTCACTAAAATTTTGCCGTCTGCTTGGAGGGCAGCCCCGGTAACTCGAGAAGAGACGATGGGAGGGGCCATGGTTATGACACCGTTGGTGCCAAAGCTGTCATCAAGAGATCCATCGGCATTAAAGCGAACGAAGGAGAGGTCACTGCCACCAATTAATAAAATCTTATCATCTGCTAAGGCGAGTAGGGCCTGAGGAAAGTCATCGCCTCCCGTAACATCAGTGATGCTAATGCCGTTAGTCCCAAAGTTGGTATCCAAAGAACCATCCGTATTGAGGCGTACTACCGCATAATTACGGCTACCAACATCTCCGGCGGTACTTAAAATAACAATTTTGCCATCGCTCTGCAGGGCACTAATGCCACCGAAGTTCTGCATACCATCAATATCTTGCGTGGTAATGCCATTGGTGCCGAAATTAGTATCCAGGTCGCCCGGTGCGGCGAAGCTCATATTCAATCCAGAGCTGCTTAGGATAATAAGAGTAGAAATCCAAAAAAATTGCTTTTTCATGAGTCCCTCCGTCTCATTGAGAAATAAACAAACCGGTGTTTAGGCTAACACTTTTTAGCGGTAATAAGAAATGCCTTTTTGAGCAATAGTCTGAGCAGAGTTCGCTCTTGCGAGATGGCACCCTGAACGCTATACAGCGCCCGGAGATCAAAATATGCGTCTATGGAGCCTACATCCTAAATACCTCGATGCCAAAGGCCTAGTAGCACTCTGGCGAGAAGGTTTGTTGGCCCTTCATGTACTGCAAGGGAAGACGAAGGGTTATAAACATCATCCTCAATTAGAGCGCTTCCGTGCTTCAGGGCAGCCGATCCAAGCTATCAATGCTTACTTAGAGGTGGTTTTACATGAAGCGGTGGCGCGAGGCTATCAGTTTGATGCATCCAAAATTTGTCCCATTAAGTTAGCAGTACCTATGACTGTGACGAAAGGGCAGCTTGCTTATGAATATACCCATCTGAAAAAGAAACTGTGGCTACGCGATAGAAAACGTTACACCTCCATCAAAGATCTTAAAAAAATCACCCCACACCCGCTCTTTAAAGTGGTTTCAGGAGAGATTGAGTCTTGGGAACGCATATAATTTTGAAAGGCGGCCCATTATTCATCGTTTCAGGAAAGTTGTAGGCTCTAAATAGTATGGAAATATGGGTCCTAACAGGATTCTGATTTTTTTGTGGTACCTAATAAAAACCGCTATACAGTTTTTAATTCTCGATGTATGGCGCTGATCCGTTAGACTTTTTGACTATCATAATATGGCTTCTAGAGGAGCTTGTTCATGGAACAAATAAAGCAGCGTACGTTGGGGCCCGTTTCTGATTTGGAAAGGCACTTGCCTGGTGATTGGTGGAAGAAGCTGTTTAATTCACTCTATCTAAAAACGGATGGGGATGTTGTTGAGAACCTTACTAATACCCAGGCTGATATTGATCTACTTATCCAGTGCCTCAATCCTAAGTTAGATGATTGTATTGTTGATCTCTGCTGTGGGCAAGGTCGGCATGCACTGGAATTGGCACGCCGTCGTTTTGTTAATGTTACAGGTATTGATCGTTCCCGTTATCTGATTCGGCTAGCACGTAAAAGAGCGAAGGGCGATTCTCTCATTGTTAAATTTTCAGAGGGCGATGCTCGGAAGATTCGATTAGAACCCAGTTCACAAGATATTGTTTATCTGATGGGGAATTCCTTTGGCTATTTTGAACGCGAAGAGGATGATGAGGCAGTATTAAAATCGATCAAAAATATTCTTAAGTCTCGTGGTCAAATTGCAATGGACATCATGGACGGCGCTTGGATGCGAGAAAATATGGAGTCCAGGTCATGGGAATGGATTGATCAAAATCATTTTGTATGTCGCGAACGTACTTTAAGTGCTGACCAGAAGCGCGTTATATCACGTGAAGTTATCGTCCATGCAGAAAAGGGTGTCATTGCGGATCAGTTCTATTCTGAACGCCTCTATGACAGAGGGCAAATCATTTCATTATTGCAGAGCTTAGAATACCAAGATGTGACCGTGTTACAAGATCTTAAGAGTGAATCAACTCGTGGACAGGATCTAGGTATGATGGCCCATCGGATGTTTGTTGTTGCAACAGCTCCTGCTAAGCTAAAGCGTCGTGCGCTCAAAAAGGTAACTCCCCAAGTTGCAGTTTTATTAGGAGACCCTTCTCTTCCAGATCAAGTTAAAAAAGACGGTCAATTTAACGAGGAAGATCTACAAACAACTCGAAAACTCAAGAGTGCTCTAGCAGAACTCGGAGCCTTTGAATTTAGATATGTGGACCATCATGCCCATATGTCGAAGATGCTTGAGCAGAAACGACCGCATTTTGTTTTTAATTTATGTGATGAAGGTATGAATAATTTAGCTATACAAGAACTGCATGTACCGGCCATGCTTGAACTCATGAACATTCCTTATAGTGGAGCCGGTCCGGCATGTTTGGCTTTATGCTACAACAAATCTATTGTTTGTTCTGTTGCTAAATCCTTAGATATTCCAGTACCTGAAGAAACTTTTTTTGATCCATTAGATCAAGCGGCTTCATTGCCATCGATCTTCCCCGCTTTGTTAAAACCTAACTGCGGTGATAGCTCTATCGGTATTACGAAGGAAGCGGTCGTTTATACTGCTACGCAGCTATTGGATTATTTGGATACATTGAAAGAACTCTTACCCAATATTCCTATTCTGATTCAGGAATACTTATCGGGTAGAGAGTTCAGTGTAGGTCTTATTGGAAATTCTGGAAATTATAGTGTTCTACCAATTCTTGAAGTCAATTATAGTGGGCTGCCGGATGATCTGCCTCAGATCCTTTCTTATGAGTCGAAGTGGCTTCCCGACTCACCTTACTGGAATAATATTAGCTATCAGGAAGCAAATTTGTCGGAAAATCAGAAACGACAACTCCTTGACTACTCGATTAAGCTATTTGAACGTACCAACTGCCGTGACTATGCACGTTTTGATTTCCGTACCGATAAGAATGGGGTGATCAAATTATTGGAAGTGAATCCAAATCCCGGTTGGTGCTGGGATGGAAAACTCAACATTATGGCAGGGTTCCAGGGCATGAGTTATAGTGAGCTATTAGAATTGATTATTAAAGCGGCTATGTCTCGAAATGAATTGATTCTTTAATAGCGTTAGAGGCTTTATTTGCGGGTTGTTTACCTCTCCCGAGGAGAGTAAGTAGTGCCGGCTAAGGAGTTTTTATCGAGTCTTGTGAGCGTACCAAATAAGCCGCCGGTAAAATAGACGCAAAAAACCTTGCAGTGCTGCCGAGTATTCGCAAGAATGCCTCCTTAATTATGCTCTCGATTTATCTCGTCATTCCGCTGCTCTTGGTTTTGAGCAGCATTATTGTGATTTATAATGGCTTAGTGCGCCTGAATAATCTCAGGCAAGAGGCCTGGAGTGGCATCGATGTGCAATTGCGGCGACGTTATAACTTGATTCCTAATTTGGTCGAAACCGTTAAGGGCTATGCGGCACATGAGCAGAGTACTTTAGAGGCGGCCATCTCAGCCCGTACTCAATGTTTGCAAGCGCGCCAGGTTCCCGATCAACAAAATGCCGAGAATTCATTCACCGGGGCGATTCGCGGACTTTTTGCCTTGGCCGAATCCTACCCTGACCTGAAGGCTAATGAGAATTTCACCGAGTTGCAGCACCAGCTCATAGAAATAGAAGATCAGTTGCAAATGGCTCGGCGTTATTACAACGGCACCGTACGCAATTATAATACGCGGCTTGAATCATTTCCGAGTGTGCTGATTGCCGGTTGGTTTCATTTTAAGCCCGCAGAGTTTTTTGAGATTGAATTAGCGACAGAGCGCAGTGCGCCGGAGGTTCAATTATCTTGAAACGATCTACTAGCATGATGGGATTTATTTTCGGCCTGATGCTGACAGGTTTGTTGAGTGCTTTACCGGCTACGGCTCAAGAAAAAATTCTCAACTTTGAGAGTCGCTTAGAGATTATGGTGGACGGATCCATGGAGGTCACCGAGACGATTTTGGTGCGTGCCCAGGGGCAACGTATTAAGCGCGGCATCTATCGCGATTTTCCAACGCGTTATAAAGATAAACTTGGGCATAAATATATTGTTGATTTTGATGTTTTAGCCGTACTCAAAAACGATGAACCGGAACCCTATCATCTTGAGAGTCAATCCAATGGTGAGCGGGTTTATATCGGTTCGAAAGATGTCATACTTCAACATGGTATTTATAAATACACTCTTAAGTACCGCACCAACCGTCAGTTAGGTTTTTTTGAAGACCACGATGAACTGTATTGGAACGTCACGGGCAACGGCTGGGAATTTGCGATGGATCGGGTGAGTGCTGAGGTTGTGTTGCCAGGTCATGTGAGTAGTGATCAATTGAGCACCGAGGCCTACACAGGTTATCAAGGCGATACGGCGCGGTTCTATCGGGCACGGACTCACGAAGGGCATGCTCATTTTGTGACGACGCAGAGGCTTTTACCGCGGCAAGGTCTGACCATCGTTGTTGCTTGGCCTAAGGGGATAGTGAGAGAACCCAGTCGAGAAGAGAAAATAGGTTATTTCTTTCGAGATAATCTAAGTCTCATTGTAGGACTTGGGGGGTTGGGATTTGTCTTCCTCTATTATTTCTTGATGTGGTGGGCGGTCGGTAAGGATCCTGAAGCGGGGACGATCATCCCACGGTATAATCCCCCTAAAGGTTTGTCGCCGGCAGCTGTCCGTTATATCCGGCGGATGGGTTATGATAATCGCTGTTTTGCGGTGACGGTTATTAATTTAGCCGTGAAACGGATGCTCAGCATTACCCAAACGAAAAGTGTCTATACTTTAAATAAGCAAGACGATGACAATGAGTTCTTGTTTAAAGAGGAAAACAAACTATACAGTATGTTGCCGGCAGCTATTGAATTAAAGAATAAGAACCATGCCAAACTGCGTGCCGCGCAGCGTGCCGTCAAAAAGATCTTAGCCTTGCAGAGTGAAAAAATCCATTTCATTAAAAATACGAAGTACATGGTCTTTGGTGTGATCGGTAGTTTTATCGTGGCCATTGTGATGGGCATTACGGAATCCATTGAGGCCACGATGGCAATGGTATTCATCATGATGTGGATGGGCTTTTGGTCCGTGATGGTATTTTCTGTAGGCGTCAATGCTTGGCGTCAGTGGAAGTTACTTTTTTCAGGCACGGATAGTTTGATAACGGTGATGAGTGCCTTGATGTTAACGATCGTTTTTATTCCGGTGCTTGGTGGCGAAGTGGCGGGCTTAGTTATTTTAGGTGTGGCGACCTCGGTCGGGGTGGCGATCATTTTGGTCTTGCTGGCGTTGACGAATTATTTATTTTATCGCTGGCTCAAAGCACCGACTCATGCAGGGCGCAAACTTTTAGATGAGATTGAAGGCTTTAGAATGTTTCTGAGCGTTACGGAACAAGAGCGCTTAGAGTTTTTACACCCGCCGAACAAAACACCCGAGCTGTTTGAAAAATATCTACCTTATGCCTTGGCTTTAGATGTGGAGCAACTTTGGGCTGAGCAGTTCTCTGAGGTGCTTGCGCAAGCAGGTCAGGGTGGCGAAGCCTATCAACCTGTTTGGTATCAAGGCAGCTTTCGTTCTGGAAATTATGGGTCGATGGCGTCTTCCATGGCCAGTGGTTTTACGAGCGCGATTGCCTCGGCATCAACCGCACCTGGATCCAGTTCTGGCGGTAGCAGTAGCAGTGGTGGTGGTTCTTCCGGCGGGGGTGGCGGAGGCGGCGGCGGGGGCGGCTGGTAAGAGGAGGCAAATGACATGGCTTTTTGTAAGGTCTGTGGCTGTAATATTTCTGGGCAAGCAGGTGATACCTGCGAACAGTGTAATGCTGAGGCAAGTAAACCCCGAGAGCATAACCCAGAAGAGCGTGTGGTAGATCTCTTGCGGGAAGGGCGTACCATTGAGGCTATCAAACGCTATCGCGCGACACGTAATACCGATTTGAAGACGGCTAAATATGCGGTGGAATCCTTGGCGCGACAACATGGTATTCTATTGCGGAAAAACAGATTGGGCTGTGTTGTGGTCATGGCTTTAATTATCCTTGGGTTGGGTGCTTATATCGCGAGTCTTTTATTACGGCAGTGAGAGCTGATTTTTAGTTTATTTCCTTAAGCAACTTCCTTAGCTCTCAACCGAAATACCTATAGATGTTCAGCCCCAATCTTATCAATGCCTCAATGAGTGTGCCGCTGCTCGCAAGCTCCATCTACTTGGCGCGCCCAGAGTGCCATGTGGCCTTGCTCCGCGCCTTTGAACAAGATAGCTTCATTACAGTCGGACTCTCCGCAAGCCAAGTCGTAGTCCGCTTAAGAGCCACTCCCAATTTCATGATGCAACTGGCCCGCCCCAGCGAAACCCTTTGGCAGACTGTTCAACGTTGGCATCATGATCTACCGGACAGGGCGCGTCACCCGCATTTAGAGGCCTTAGTCACGCAGGGCCCCAACCGTTGGTTTAGAACGGAAGAAGATTTGGCAACGGCCTATCATGGACGTTTAGTAGAATTACTACAGAGCAGCATGGATTTTTTTGTAGGTAAACCTGCCAGTTGGTCTCATGCTTATGAAGTGATAGCGCCTATCGAAAAGAGTTCTATGTTACGCAATCCCTTTGAGCGTGCTGATGTGATAGCTCCGCAGCTCACAGCAGTAGTGCTAGAGCTTGGTTTCAAACACTATGCTCTCCGCGTTTGGGAAATGGTGAAGCGAAGCGTTGATGAGTGTAACTGTCAGTCTTGGGCTGATTCCAAGCAACTGAAACCAGAGTTACGCTATGCCAAGCAACATGCGATGCAGGCGCAGCGCTCTATCAGTATGGTCCGGGCGGCCACTGCGGTGGCGCAAGCCCGCAAACTATTTCATCAAGATTTTCAAGGCCCGTATCGCAGCCGTGATACGACGTCACATATTAAATGGGACTGGGAATTTGAACGCTTCCAACAAGTGATCAACGTAGCTCATTTATTAAGAGATTTTCGCACCGAGGGGCCGGATGTTGCCCCGATGGATTATAAACGACAGGTAAGGGATCATTTGGCTCGGGAAATTATCAAGGCAAATATGCCTGGAATGACGACTTATTTATTGTATCAGACCTCACTCTTAATTCGTCATGAAGAACCTAAAATACAACAGGAACTACGTGCGGATTTTTTGGCTAAGTTTCCGGAGTAAAAACCGGTGTAAACAAGACGAAGGTTCTAAATCGAGAATAATTTGTTTCAAAACGAAACTTTGTCTATCTTAAATAATAGACCTATCTAGATTTTCCATAACTTAAGCCTGGAATCAAACTTGCTATAGATAACTTTTAAGGAGTTATCTATGTCAGACAAAAGAAATTCTGAGTTTATCAAAATTGAAACGATTCGTTCCAGTATCCATGAAACCCGTAATCAAAAAGTTATTTTGGATGCAGATTTAGCTAAGTTTTATGGAGTTGATATCAGGACGCTTAATCAAGCTATGAAACGAAACCAAGATAAATTCCCGCCAGATTTTGTATTTCCTTTGGAAAGTCAGGAGCTTAAAGCTTTGATATCACAAACTGTGATATCAAATGAGGGTCGAGGTGGGCGACGTAAAGCTACATATGCCTTTACTGAACATGGGGCTCTTATGGCAGCCAACGTCCTCCGTAGCTCAAGGGCTAGCCAAACCAGTGTTCTGATTATTCGTACCTTTATTGCATTGCGAGATGAAGGCCAGGAGCAAGCTAAAGTTCTTAATAAAATCTGGGATAAATTAAGCCAGCATGATGAAGAAATCGCCGGCTCTCGCAATTTTTAAATGGTATCTTGGAAATGCTGAAAGGTGAGAAGAAAAAGTTTCCGAACTAATTACTAAAAGTCACCGTCTCAAAAATGCCATCGGGGTTTTCTATTTCAATCCCTGGAACAATTGTGTGGAGCCGCGCAAACTTCTCTTTTAAGTTCCAGCGGTCGCTTCCTTCAGCAGCATGTAACTGAGCGGATATCTCTTTGACCAAAGTCGCTTCACCAATCAACTCGGCTAATTTCTCAATAAAGGGCTCTACATTGCGCATTCTGGCAGCCAGCACCAAACGATTGGCTTGTTGGTGATCTAGGCGGATTTGAGGGCCTTGATCGCTTTTTAGCTCAATTTCCCCGGAATTGTAGTTGATGATAGTGACCATTTTACTTGCGACTCCCTCGTGGCGACGATATAAGCCACGTCTAGCCGTAAGGGAGTTATATGTCAAATCTAGTCCTTGATTACCGCGAAGAGCAGAAGAAAAAGGCACTGTCTCCAGGAGAGCAGAAGTCTTTTTTTAAGCACCACTTGTTGCCACAAATTTTCTTTTTTACGGTGGGTTTCCCTAAAGGATCTTTTATTTCAGTGGATGTAACCGACCAATGCAATCTGCGGTGTCAGCATTGTTATTTCTTTGAGCAAGAACAACAGGGCGTTTTGGATGCGGATGGCTGGGAGCAAAAACTCCTCGAGATGAAAAAGAACCACCGCATGATGTACAGTTGTACTTGGGTGGGTGGTGAGCCTCTCTTGCGAAAAGGCATTATCGAACAATGTAAAAAACATTTCCTCCATAATTTGATTGTCACCAATGGTACGATGCCATTGCCTGACTGGGACGATGTGATGTATCACGTATCCGTAGACGGCAATGAAGCGGCACACGATAATATGCGCCGACAACGCGGGTTGTATCAATTGATGAAGAAGAACGTCAGTCGTAAAGATCTACACGTTACTGCCGCGATGTGTATTACATCTTTGAATGTTGATACCATCGAAGACGTTTTGGAAGATTGGTATACTACAACCTATTTGCGCAGTATGATGTTTGATTTTTATACACCGATTGAAGGTTTGACCGATGACTTATGGATTGGCTGGGAAAAGCGCGATGCTGTATTGCAACGTCTCCAAGAGCTAAAAGATACAAAGTATGGTGAGTTTATTGCCATGTCAGAGCGTACCATTGAGCTGATGAAGTCTCATAATTCTAAGAAAGTGACCGACAATTGCTTGTTTGAAAAGAAGGGTTATTCTTTAACCACAACGGGACAGGTTAAAGAGAAGTGTATGTTGGGGCCTAAGGCCGACTGTGATCGCTGTGGTTGTGTGGTCCCTTATTATTTGCATTCTCGAGTCGAGAAAAAAGAGATTGTAAAGTCTACCGTAGAGCATGTGCGCAATCGCATGCGGAATCGTTTTTTGAAAGAAGCGAACGTTTCGTAAATGGTATTTTAAATTTTAAGGTATAAAAAAAGGGAAGAGCTAAGCTCCTCCCTTTTTTATTTCATAAGACTTTATTAAATTAGATCTTATTGACATGTGATGCTTGTGGTCCTCGATTCCCCTCAACGATTGAAAATGAAACGGCTTGTCCTTCACGAAGACTTTTATAACCATCACCTTCAACGGCGGAATAATGAACAAATACATCAGGTCCGCCTTCGCGTTCGATAAAGCCATAACCTTTGGCGTCGTTGAACCATTTGACGTGACCCGTTTCACTAGCAGCAGAGCTTGTTTCGCTTTCTTCCTGCGGTGCTTCCTGAGTTGTTTCTTCGTTTGTTTCTGCTGCTTGAATGTTCTCTTCTGACATCTTTGCCTCCTAAGATCTTTCTGGGGAATTACTTAAACCAACATCCGTTAACGTAAATCGAGCTAAGCGGGCTGTCAACAAAGATGAGACTAAAATCTAGTCTAGGTGTCGTTTTGGCTGTAAATAATAAATGACTTCGTCTGGGCGGAGGAAGCCGAGTTCTTCGCGGATGACTTTTTCGAGGTATTTTTTGTCCTTCAGATTCTGAATTTCATGGGCTACGGTATCACTTTCTTCCTGAATTTGCTGGATACCTTGTTCTAACTGCGCTTTATCTTGGCGCATCTGATGCAGTTTAATCATGCCTTGGTCACCAAATACGGCAAATAGCGCGAAGATAAAGGCAGCGATGCTGCCCCAGCGAAGAATAGCTGAGTGACGATTAACCCGTTTTTTCCGCATGTTAAACAAATTTCTATCATAACTGAGTCAGACTGGCAATGCTAAGTAGCGGCTTTTTTTGAGGTTTTTATTATTTTTGCGTCGGGAGGGGTCGCTTCAGGTGCAAATAAGCTGCGGGTGTGGCCATGCGACCGCGAGGAGTACGGTCCAAAAAACCCGATTGCAGCAAAAAGGGTTCATAGACGTCTTCAATAGTCGAGCGTTCTTCGCTTAAGGCCGAGGCGAGGGTCTCGACACCTACGGGGCCACCTTGAAATTTATCAATGATGCTCTCTAAAAGCAGGCGATCCATGGCGTCGAGCCCGCCTTCATCGACTTCTAATAAGGTAAGGGCTTCTTGGGCCTGGGTGAGATCAATGATACCACGGCCTTTGACTTCGGCATAATCGCGGACCCGTCGTAACAGGCGGTTAACGATTCTGGGGGTGCCGCGGGAGCGACCAGCTATTTCTAGGGCGCCGTCGGACTCGATTTCAATATCGAGTATCTTGGCAGAGCGCTGGACTATTTCTTGAAGTTCGGCAGGCTCATAGAAGTTGAGACGGGCACTGATGCCAAAACGATCCCGCAAGGGGGAAGTTAGCGAGCCGGCACGGGTGGTGGCCCCGATGAGTGTGAAGGGGGGAAGGTCTAATTGAATGGAGCGCGCGGAGGGACCTTCGCCGATAATAATGTCTAACTTAAAATCTTCCATGGCTGGAT
>JAJFLM010000123.1 GCA_021772655.1 Deltaproteobacteria bacterium | reverse complement strand
TGATTTTGTCGGGGGCGGCTTCTTGAATGCCGAAATGCTGTCATCCAAAGAACTTTGGGTCTTGTGGGCCCTATTCATTGCAGGCTGTGGCGTGAAAGCAGGGCTGATGCCATTTCATAGTTGGTTGCCAGCCGCCATGGTTGCCCCGACTCCGGTGAGCGCCTTGCTGCATGCGGTGGCCGTCGTCAAAGCCGGTGTCTTTGCGATTCTACGGATCAGTGGTTTTGTCATGGGCCCTGCGTTATTACAACAAAACCAGCTATGGATGTTGTTAGCTATCATGGCAGGCGCTACCATTCTGTTGGCCTCACTCCTGGCCTTTCAACAAGAACAGTTAAAAAAGCGTTTGGCTTACTCAACCATCGCTCACTTAAGTTATATATTATTAGGTGTCGCCTTACTCACTCCCGATAGTTGGCAAGGTGCGTTATTGCATTTATCCAATCACGCCACTTTAAAGATCACTTTGTTTTTCGCAGCCGGCGCGATCTATGTGAAAACACGCAAACAAAATATTGCCGAACTCAATGGGCTGGGCCGACAGATGCCGTTTACTTTTGGGGCTTTTGCCTTAGCCTCACTGGGCTTAGCAGGCTTTCCTCCTCTCAACGGCTTTATCAGTAAATGGTATCTAGTTTCTGGAGCGCTTAGTGGAGGCCACTATGCTGCTTTCGCACTCTTCTTACTCGCGAGCTTATTATGCGGTGGCTATTTATTACCTATTGCCTATCGCGCGTTCTTTTTACCATCGAGTACCCAAGGCGTCGGTTTTGACGAAGCTCCGGCCTTGGTTGTTGTCCCCCTATGTATCACGGCACTTTTATCTCTCTATTTAGGACTCGTCCCCAATGGTGGTGTCCAACTCTGGTCGCTGGCGCAAGATGTCGCCCAACAAATTGGAGTGCACCTATGAAACAAGCTCTCTTAATTCTTAGCTTACTTACTGGCATGGCTAGCATCGATTGGTTATTTTTGCGGGGCGAACATCATGGAGTTTTCTGGCAAGACATGCCTGCGGGTTATGGCTTCTTTGGCTTACTCATCAGCCTGTTGTTAATGTGGTTTGCAAAAACTGTGATTGGGTCCTTCGTATTACGTTCAGGAGATGACGATGATTAATTTACCTCCTGTCGCCTATTTATTACTCGCCGCCCTGATCGTGATAATACTGCCACGTCGACTCGCTAGTTTTGTCACTCCCTTGGCTGGCATTGGCATCCTACTGTTGCTGACGCAAGCACCGCTCAGCTTAAACATCAGCACTGATTTTCTGGGGCATAAACTCATCCTATTTCAAATGGATCAGCTCAGCCGTGTCTTTGGAGTCATCTTTGCATTGATCACTGCTATTGCCGGCCTTTATGCCTTAGATCAATTTAGTAAGGGCGAACAAATTGCCGCTTTAATTTACGCCGCAGGAGCTTTAGGCGTCACCTTTGCCGGCGACTATATAAGCTTATATACGTGCTGGGAGTTAATGGCCTTAAGTTCATTTTATCTGGTTGCCGTGGGCCCTAAGAAAACAAGTCGGCAAGCCGCCTTCAGATACTTTTTTGTGCACTTAGCCGGCGGGGTCCTCTTACTCGGCGGTATTTTATTAGAGATTCAGCACAGTGGCACTTGGTTGCTCAATAGTTTGCCGGCAAATGCCCCCACAATGGGCCGCTATTTGATCCTCGCAGGCATTGGCGTTAATGTGGCAATGGTCCCCCTGCACTCTTGGTTGCCCGATGCCTATCCTAAAGCGGGTTTAGCCGGTGCGGTGTTTCTATCAGCACTCACAACTAAAACTGCGGTATATACTTTATTGCGACTCTTCCCTGCCTGGGAAATCTTGATTCCGCTAGGACTTGTGATGGCACTTTATGGAGTGATCTTTGCGTTCTTAGCCGATGATATCCGCTTGGTATTAGCCTATCATATTGTCAGCCAGGTAGGTTTCATGGTCACCGGCGTCGGGATGGGTACCGAGATGGCCCTCAATGGCGCTGTCGCCCATGCCTTTTGTCATATTCTTTATAAGGCCCTCCTATTTATGGCGACAGGCGCACTCATCTGGTGCACGGGATGTTCGCGTTTAAGCCAACTTGGCGGGCTGGCCAAAGCACTGCCTTTTGTTTTGGCCTTATATCTTATCGGTGCCGTTTCTATCTCAGGGCTACCAGGCTTTAATGGCTTCATTAGTAAATCAATGATTATCTACGCCGCAGAATTAGATCATCGCCCTTGGATCACAACCTTACTTTATGCCGCAAGTGTGGGTACTTTTTTATCAGTAGGTTTAAAGCTCCCTTACTTTGCGTGGTTTCATAAAAAACATTCTGTCAAAACTAAACCACTTCCCTATAGTATGACGATGGGCATGGTATTAGCCGCCGCCCTGTGTGTGCTATTAGGTGTATACCCTCAACTGCTTTATAAAGCCTTACCCTTTCCGGTAGAGTATGAACCTTATACTGCCTCACATATCATGCATAGCTTCTGGATGTTAGGCGCTGTCTGTTTAGGCTTTTGGCTCTATCTTCCCAAATTAAAAATGAAGGCGACGGACATATTAGATACGGATCAAGTGTATCGACGTCCGGAGCTATATCAAAATACTTTCATCAAACCTTTGGGCCGTGCCTTTGGCTATTGCGAACAAGCTGTGTTGAAAATCGCAAGAACTCTCAGCACACTCGCGCGTAATCCTGGGCAATTTTTACGGAAGAATTCCCTGCAAGATATTCGAACATTCGATCCTGATGCGCAGCGACTGCCTTTAGCTTGGACCGTCAGCGCCTTACTCGCTTGCTTCTTACTGATTACGTTATTTTTATATTGGTAACCGCCTACTACTTGATGTGAAGACAAATAATTAAGCTGCAAATAATGGCAATTGCTTGATGCGGCCAGACTTAGCTTCCACTTTAAGCAGTGGCGCCGCTTGCATCAATTTCTTAAGATTTTTATGCATCCACTTCTCGGCTTCGTGAAAATGATAATACTCACGTTCCTTCCGCCGGAAGTGAGCCGTATGAACCATCCGCCGCCCATTCTTCACTTCATCAGGGCAGATCTGATGACACATCTCATGATGCATGACGGCCTCAATCACATAAAGTGGGACCCAGGCCTGATCTAAAACCGGATGAATCCGGATCAATTTCTCTTGGTAGTAATAACTGCCAAACTCACGCGAACGCCGTGACTTTTGCCCGCGACTCTTGCCCCATTCAATCCGCGCCTTCACTTCACCATTGAAATAAAGCCCGTTAAGACGACGGAAGATCTTTTTGAGATCATAGATCCGGCCTTGCGCAGAATGAGACTTGCCTTTTGGCATGAGAGATTATCTAAATCGAATCAGCCCTGATTGCAATGGAGATATTTCAGTGAAATTCACCCCCCGCCGCTTCAAATTCTTCCTCAACCTCTACCCGCCCTACTTATTCAGTGGAATCCGCGTAAAATACATCGCCTCAGACTGGAAGGAAAGTATCGTCCAGGTCCGTAAAAGCATGCTCAACCGTAATTACGTCGGCACTATTTTCGGAGGCACACTCTTTTCGGCCACCGACCCTTTTATCATGCTGATGCTCATCAATATTATGGGGATCAAAGACTATATTATTTGGGATCAATCTGCTGAAATCACTTTCAAAAAACCAGGCACCTCACACATCACCTATCATTTTAAAATCAGCGACGAGCAAATTAAACAATTTAAACTTGATGCTGAAACCCAAGGCACTATCCGACCTGAGTTTATC
>JAJFLM010000122.1 GCA_021772655.1 Deltaproteobacteria bacterium | reverse complement strand
TCACCGCCGCGTACCATAATCGAATTGGTATCGTAGTCGGAGATGAATTTGATCGGTTTGCGTTTGGAGAGGGAGAGCGGCTTTTCATCCTTGTCATCTCCATCGTCATACCAAGAATACCAGTAGGGCCGATTGTTCTTTTTCTCCTCTTCACCCTCTTTAAAGAAATCCTCTAAGTTGAACGTCACAGAAATTGCTGAGACGTATTTCAGGTAGTGCATCCGATAGGATTTTTCCGGCGGCGTCAGTTCAGCCATCAACTCTTCCAGCACATCCAGCGCAGCCGGATCTTGACAACTGACGATCAAACGACCGTCTCTGCCGCGCGTGATCGTAATCGGTGGAGCAGCAGCAGCATTCGGTGCAGGTTTTCTCAAATTATCTGCAGCCAATTGCTCTTTATCCTTTAACTCCGGCGTCTTCTCGACTTTTTCAGGACGAACAGCGTCTTGATAAAAGGCCAAGCGGACATCCGCCTGCATTTGAGGCGCTGACGCTGTTTTCGGTGCAGCTTCCGCTTTTTCAGGTTCCTCAACCGGCTTTTCAGCTTCCGGTTGCGCTTCGGGCTTGGGAAGAATCAACTGGTTGGGGCGGACACCGGGCCAAACTTTTTGTAAGCGTTCCAGTAAGCGGTCGGTATCTTCGGGGGAAACGGTATCCAGAACCCGCATCCGACTCGGGTTGTTGCCGTGAATGTTGATTTCCCCCAGTTTCGCCAGCAGCTTTTCGACTTCTTCATATTCCACATCATTACACCACAACAACAGTCGATTATTCTCAACGTCCCCCTCCACCCGGAATTTGTCCGACTTCTGTTCCTCTTCGTTTGAGCGACTATAGCTGCTGTACCAACTGTAGCGTGATCGTCGACTATCCTTCTTTTCGTCTTCTCCGCCCATCATGGCTTTAATGGTGCCGGCGACATAATCCGCTGCATACCGGCGTAGCGGAATGACTTGGAATCCCCGTCCGCCGCCGTCCAATTTGTCGATCAAGCGTTTGATCATCAATTGGTCTATTTTGGATGCGTAGGCGACGATCGCCTTATTCTTCTTGTCGACTTCTAGTTTAGTGCTGATTTCCAGACCGCCGGTTTGTTCCAGCATTTTCACGACCGTCTCTGGATCAGTACCCGCTAACCAGTAGGTTTGCATGCGGTCGAGATTATGAAACAGTGAGTCAGACGGATCTCCAGGAACATCCAGCGCCAAGATTGCCTGCTCAATGACAGCCATCTTGTCCGGTGGAGCAGTTGCTAAAATGCTGTTTTTACGATCATTGACGACGAGGCGAATCTCCTCCGGGGCCTTGCTAGCTGCACCGTTATTCTTCTGTGCCTGCTGTGCCATTTGCTTCTGCATTTGTTGCATCTGTTGCATCATTTGCGGATTCATAACCGCCGCGGTTGTCGCCTGACGCTGAATGCCCAGCAAATCCTGCAAAATGACCAACGTCTCTTCAGCACGTGTGTATTCGAGTGCAAATTGCTTGACGCGGCGATCTTGCCCGACAACGGTCGATTCAGCCATCAGTAATTTATGGATCTGTCGCAGATTGGCGACCGTGTCCATCGCTTCCAAACGATTGACCGATTCCACCGCCTTAATGCGACCGTGATCGGGACTGATAAATGGCTTGAGTTGTTCCTCCAGGTCTGTAGCGATTAGCGTATCGACCAAAAAAGAGGTACGGACATATTCGTGCGGCATCCGATCCTGCAGTTCATCCGGCTTCACTTCGGGGACCACCGCCGGATTGATCTTTTGAATATCTTTGAGACTCACGACCGAAAGCATCTCGCCGTGCAGGATCATCGTATAACCGCGAGCCAACAAATGCCGGTTGATTAAGTCGCGGGCTTCATTAAGTTTGTAATGATGCCGCGTGACGAGGTTCAAATAATCACCGGGCAATTCCTGATAATCCAAGTTTAGTCCTGACGCTTCCGATATCTGCTCAAGCACCGTCAGCCAAGGTGCGCCGCGAAAGTTGAATTGCACCTCATCTTTGCCCAGCACCAGCAATTTGAGATCTTCAGGTTTCGGTTCGGTCGTCGGCTTGGCTGGCCGTTTCACCACGGGGACGCTTTTGTCCTCCCCCTTTTTCTCCTCTTTCTTCTTCTCACCATCTTTTTCCGCTTTGGCTTTATCGTCCGGCTTGGCCGCAGGCTGTGCACCGCTCGGCACGCCGGGCTGGGTTGTAGGAACCGATCGAGACGATCTTCCTCTCCTTGGGGTAGGAACTTCAGAGACCTGGGCTGAGAGAAGATCTGTCAGAGAAACGACCAAGATCCCAAAAACCAAGAGCGAAACCGGGCGAGATAAGACGCGCATCGATCACAACCTTTTGTGCTAGAGAACGCATTGCTGGTGTGTGAATGGTAGGTCGGAGTTACAACGTGAAATTGATGATCCGCCAAACTCGAATTTTGAGCAACAACTTCACAGACGTTTGTAAGCCGTGAATGCTGTTTCTTCATTCTATCAGCAGAAGTGCATGTCACAACAGAGATCCGGCGAAAACGGATTTTGGTCTAAAAAAATGTCTCAACCAACTCAGTCCGCTCAATTCCCCCAACCTAAGTAGGAACCCTTGGCCTCTGATGCTTTGACCGCAGAATAAGCCGCTGGCGCGATTATTTGATTTCGATTGCATCGAATGCAGCGATCGTAGTAGAATTCACATCAGCGAATCGCGATATGTTGACCGCCCAATTCTTGTTCACAGTTTGAACGAGATACGGGTTGAGTGCCGATACTTTGCACATTGCACAAAACGGGGGGAGCAATCATGTTGCGAGTTGATGCAGGTGGCGGTGGGAAATACTGTGACGGCATGAGCCGCCGTAGCTTCGTGCAATTAGGGGTCGCCGGCATGGCGAGTGCCAGTTTGGCTGATGTGCTCCGCGCCAAAGAATCCGCCCCCGACAACAAACGCGACCGTGCAGTGATTTTGCTGTGGCTCGACGGCGGTCCCGGTCACCTGGATTTATATGACCTCAAACCAAACGCTCCGGCTGAAATTCGCGGTCTGTGGAATCCAATTCGCACCAATGTCCCCGGCTTCGATATCGGTGAATTGTTTCCCAAACAGGCGCAGATCGCCGACAAATTTTCGATCGTCCGTTCCTTATATCACAATACGGGAGATCACTTCGCAGGCGGGCACCGCATGCTCACCTCCAAAGACATGGGGGTCAGCGGCGGTAACAATACTGGAAAGTTCCCCTCGATCGGTTCTGTGATTACACGAGAACTGGGATCGCGCCAGCCCGGAATTCCCCCGGATAGCAGCGGGCCGGTCGCCAGCAGCTTCGGACTGCGGCCCGGGGAGTGCGGTGGCAC
>JAJFLM010000121.1 GCA_021772655.1 Deltaproteobacteria bacterium | reverse complement strand
TTTGCAAGCGACGGAGGCTTTGGCCGGTTATGACACGATTGTCTTTGCGGTCGAGGGCACCATCAACTTGAGCACGTCTTTAGCCCCCATTACGGAATCGCTGGCGATCTTTGGTCCCGGAGACCCCGATGGAGGCATTAGCGAGATTAAACTAACGGTTGCCGGACCCGGCAATCCCACGTTGACGGGTTTTACTTTTGACAGCGCCACCGATAATCAAATTTTTACTCTCTTTGGGATAGCTACGGAAGCGTGGCAAACTGGAATTGAAGTCAATAGTGGAGATTATCTTCAGCTTAGCCATGTTCGCATTTCTGCGTGCACCGCCCGCGGACTGCGTTTTAATTCTGGCAGTACTGGCGAGATTTTCCGTGCTGAGTTTTCTGCCAATAACATTGGGGTGGATACACTCGAAAGTATGGTGTTCATCTCAGATTCACTCATTGCAAATAATGAGGGGATTGGGGTGTCAGCAAACGGTGCTGGCATCCGGGCCTATGATTCACCACTACACATTAGAAACACAACTATAACGGGCAATACCGTAAGCGGCGAAGGTGCGGGTATTCATTTTACGGACACAACTTTATGGAATCAACTCAGTCTGACGCATGTAACCGTAACAAACAATCGGGCCGATAGTGATGGCGATGCCGATGGTACCACTGGCGGCATTTGGACAACACCGAACTTTTTTGCAGCGAATACATTTAAGAATAGTATTATCGCTGACAACTATGCCGGCGCTGAGGGTGCTGATGTCCTGGCCAATTGCAGCGGTGATTTTACGTCGCAGGGCAATAATATAGAAGATGGTGATCAGTGCGATCTGACGGAAGCTAGTGACCTCATTAATACCAACCCTCTACTGGATGCCTTAGTCGATAATTTAGGTTTGACCCAGACCCAGGCCCTGTTAGCCGGCAGCCCAGCCCTAGATAAAATTGCTCCCGCCGATTGCGAGCCGCTTAACAGTGATCAGCGCGGTGCGCTGCGACCCTTTAATGGGATGTGTGATGTCGGTGCTTTTGAGTTGGGTGGCTGCGGCGATGGCTTGATGGCTGATGACGAGGACTGTGATGAGGGTGGGGCCAACAGTGATACACTCCCCAATGCCTGTCGCACCGATTGCACTTTGCCGCATTGTGGAGATGATGTTGTCGATGCTGGCGAGACTTGTGATCAGGGTATTTTAAATAGTGATACAACTAGTGATGCTTGCCGCATTGATTGTAGTTTGTCTCGTTGTGGGGATGGTATGCCAGACGATGGTGAATTTTGTGATGATGGTAATGTTGTAGATGGTGATGGTTGTTCAAGTTTATGTGTGATTGAATTTGCTACGGGTAGCAGCGATGATACGGAGTCGAACGACAATCAGATGGATGTTAGGGATGATTCAAATGATGGTGTTGAGGGTGGCACGACAGATAGTAGTATGGATGCTGGTGCTGTGGCGACAACGTCAGGAGGCTGCAATATGATTATTCGGGGCAAATGATAACTTTTTATTCGTTTACAAGAGTATACGTAAGTAAGAGTTTGAATTTTATGAAGTAATTAAAATTTATGTTTCAATGTTAGGTGGTTGGAAGGTGGGTCCAGAAGCAACTAAATCATTTTTTTGTCGAGGGTGTAAATATGATTTTAGCGCGAGCGGCCACTGTAAGTACTTTTATAGGATTAGTAGGATTGGGCTGCAGTGAAACACAGCCAATAGATAATCCCCTATGTGCTCCAATGCCTGAGGTTCTGGTGCAGCCTATGCCACTTTCTCCACAAGAGGTCAGTGCTTTTGTTGGGCCAATCTCTTCTAACCAGGCTTGTTTAGGTATTACAGATCCAAATTGTTTGCTTGCCAGTCAAAGGGCTCAAAATATTTATACAGAAACCTTGGAATCAATGCTTCCCGAAGGAATGACACGGGATGATTTTGAAGAAGGTCGTGTTGCATTTAGTATATTTCGTGGAAGGGGTACTCATCTGAATATTCTATTTGGCGAAGCAGCAATTGAGTTCGTTGAGAGAGGCTCCTCGACCTTCGATGATGAGGATTGCCCCGAGTACCAGCTTGAACCGGTTGATAAATCTTCCTACTATTTAACTTCATCATGGGGTTATCAAATCGATGCTGGGGAGGGAATTTACTTTCAATGGGATGGATCGCTTTATGACGGCTTTGATGCGATCCATGACATCTCAAGGCGCTTAGTAAGCTGTTCTCTTGTAAATACCTTTGTTGAAGATGGGGCTATGTATGTAAATTCTATAGCCTACTTCTTGGCCATGGATGATATTACCATGACTCATCGCTATAAGGTTGGTATTCCGGGGCAACATGTTGTTGGAAGTTGTCCTGAATTATTTGAGGAAGGTAATGTACCGCTTGCAGATAACAGCACGAACTACGAATGTCTTACTGCTGACGCCTGTGGGGGAAGTGAAGCTATTGAAGAGTTTCAGTTGGATGCTGAGACACAGTATTCCCTACTGGACAACTTTGATCCCAATGTTATTTATCGTTATGAGCCGTGAACAGCCATTCAATAGAATCAGTACGAAATCCCGCAGCGCCCGGATGGCCTCCGCCACCAAAGCTGATTGCAATATCAGCGACATCAACAGTATTTGAGCGCAAACTAAAAGACCAATTCTTGCCGGTGAAAGAAAAAATGAGGGCTACTGGATAGCCTAAAACCTTATAGATGTATTCACCAATTTCACTAGAGTCATCGGTCCAATTGACAGCTAAGGCACGATGCCCTCGTAGGGTAATCTCCTTGCCTTTAGTCGCGGCTTTTTCAAAACGTTCTTGCAAGAGGCGACGGCTGCGTTTGCCGACTTGAATCAATTCAAGCCATTCGTGATCGGTAAGCCCATTTAAAAAATGTTTCCAGGTTTCGCTTTTCGGATCTAAGATGCCTTCCATCTCACGGATGGCATGACTGATCTCGCGACTTTCGGGGAGTTCCCACACCCAAATATCTTTGTCGCGCACGTACTGAGAAATTTTAGGGACCTCTTGTTCAGGAAATAATTGTTTCCACGTAAGTGTGGCGCCACTTTCAGCTAAATCAATAATGCCAAAGCCGACTTCTTCCTGAATGGGGATGGCTGTTTTGTGATGGTCATACCAAAAGACTTCAGCGGCTTGTGCTTGAATGCGCTGCATCACTTCAGCAGGAAAACTAAAGTCGACAATAAACACCCGCTTATCATCTAAATCAGTTGGTGCGGGTTCTCCATGAATGGCGGGAAAAAGTTCGACATCAGGATATTTATAAGCCACAGCGGCTGCCGAAGCAGCTCCGTCGACACATTCAGCATGGTAGATACAGGCGGTTTTCATTAAGGGTCTTTTAACTCATTTTTAGTGAAAGTAAACTGCCAAATAACCGCAACAGGCTTGATTAAAAATGATGCAGTGCGCCTATGGTTTGACTGTCATTGCGAGGAGCATAAGCGACGTGGCAATCTCCCGATTGTAAATTGATTACGTGGGATCGCCACGGCAGCAACTCTGCTTCGCGATGACAGCAGTCCAATTAGGTGACAAATTAACTGCATTTGAGGTAACAACATCCAATGCTTGCGGATTTTCACATGCACTCAACTTATTCTGACGGGCGTTGTACTCCGGAAGAGCTGGTTCAAAATGCTAAACGTGCGGGCGTAGATATTATGAGTCTTACCGACCATGATTCCGTGGCCGGTATCGATGAAACTTGGGCGGCGGCGACAGCTGCGGGCATCACTTTTATGCCCGGGATAGAAATCTCCTGTCATGTTGTTGGTCCGCAAGGGCAAGAAGTTCATTTATTAGGGTATAACTTTGATCACCACGATGAAACTTTAGGGCTTGTGCTCAATAAATTGCAACGTGATCGGGCTGAACGCTTAGACCATATTATTAAAGCTTTAGCTAAACTTGGAATTACGATTGAGCGCGCTGCGGTGATGCAATATGCCAAATCAGCGTATTCGGTAGGGCGCCCTCATATTGCGCAGGTTATGGTTGATGTGGGTGCTGTGGCCGATTTTCGCGAGGCCTTTGATAAATATTTAGGCGAAGGCAAGCCGGCCTGTGTGCCGCGACGACCTTATCCCGTGGCGGAGGCCATTCGCTTAATCCATTCTTTGGGAGGGATAACCTCATTAGCCCATCCCGTTCACTTGAAATCAGCTACTGTGCAAGCCGTGATGGATGCGGGCGTAGATGCTTTAGAGGCCTATCACCCAGATCAAGATTGGCAGCAGCAGGCTGATTTTGTGGCCCAAGCCCAAAAGGCAAGGCTTGAGGTGAGTGGAGGCAGTGATTTTCATGGCTCTGAAGAGGTCATTCGACCCACCGAGCATTTGAAGCGTGGCCGTCAATCTATGGGTGGTTTTTTGCACCGTTTAGGCCTGCAATAAGCCGGCTGAGCCGCTATTTTACGTGCTTGCACTCCCCGAATGACCTGATATAGTCCCCCGCCTATGTCCGATAACACTAAAGATTTGATCACCCGTGAAGAGGCTCTGGCGTACCATAGTGAAGGGCGTCGCGGTAAAATTGAAGTCATCCCCAGTAAGCCGTGCAGCACGCAACGAGACTTGTCTTTGGCCTATACCCCCGGAGTTGCCGAGCCTTGTCGCGAAATCGAAAAAGATCCGGGAAATTCTTTTCTTTATACGGCTCGCAATAATTTAGTGGCGGTTATCACCAACGGAACGGCTGTGTTAGGTTTGGGTAATATTGGTCCGCGCGCGGCCAAGCCAGTGATGGAAGGTAAGGGTGTTCTCTTCAAGCAATTTGCTGACATTGATGTTTTTGACATTGAAGTGGATGCCGAAGATCCTGATGACTTAATCAATGTGGTCGAACGGATTCACACGACTTTTGGTGGCATCAATTTAGAAGATATCAAGGCACCAGATTGTTTTAAAGTGGAACAAGAGCTGGTCGAAAAATTGAATATCCCCGTTTTCCATGATGATCAACATGGTACCGCTATTATTACAACGGCAGCACTGATCAATGCGATGGAGCTGGTCCAGAAAAAATACGAAGACATCCAAATAGTTTTTAGTGGTGCGGGTGCTGCTGCCATCGCTTGTGCCAAAATGGTCATGGAGTTAGGTGTTCCGAAAAAAAATATTACTCTTTGTGATAGACGCGGGGTTATTTTTACAGGCCGTGAAAAAACTGAAGAGCACCGCGCATTTTTTGCAAAAGAAACCTCAAAACGTACTTTAGCAGAAGCGATGGAAGGTGCCGATGTGTTTGTCGGTTTGTCGGGTAAAGATGTGGTTTCTCCAGAGATGCTTAAAAGCATGTCTGAAAAACCCATTGTTTTTGCTATGTCAAATCCTGATCCCGAAATTCGTTATGAATTAGCTAAGGAAGCGCGCCCCGATGCTATTTTGGCAACCGGACGTTCGGATTATCCTAACCAGGTTAACAATGTATTGGGGTTCCCGTTTATTTTTCGGGGCACTTTGGATGTGGGGGCGTTGCGCATCAATGAACCCATGAAAATGGCCGCAGCTCGTGCGCTTGCCGAGTTAGCCCGTCAACCGGTTCCTCAAAAAGTTCGGGATGCCTATGATGGTATTGAGCTCAGTTTTGGTCCGGAATATATTATCCCGAAGCCCATGGATCCGCGTGTCTTGTGGTGGGTGGCCCCGGCAGTCGCGCAAGCCGCTGTAGAAAGCGGTGTGGCGCATCGTCCTATTACTGACATGGATGCTTATCGTGACCACCTCAAGAAATTGTTAGTGGATCGTAAGTATTAATCCTGGTAGCGCGCTATGTCCTACCCACAACGCTTTATTCTCCGTGCTGCGGAACTTGTGCTTAAGGGCAAGAACCGGAGTTTCTTTGAACATAAACTTCATCAAAACATCCGGCGTACGCTGGGTGATGGCATTAAAGTTCGTTTTGAAAAAATTGCCGGCTCGTACTTAGTGGATTTTTCTGAACCGGTATCGCCGGACATCATGAAAAAACTGCAGAATATTTTCGGCATTGCCTATTGGGCCCCTGTTAAAGAATCACCTTTAGATTTAGACCAGCTCACAGCAAGTTTATTGGCAGATTTGCCGACAAGCAAAATAAAAAGTTTTGCTGTGCGGGCGCGCCGCGTAAACAGGTTGTTCCCGTATAGCTCTCAAGAGCTCAATCAAATTTTAGGTAAAGCTATTATTGATCAAAAAAAATGGTCGGTGAATCTCAGTGAGCCGGAACTAGCAATTCACGTTGAAGTCATGCGTGATCGTATTCTGTATTATTGGGAGCGTTTTCAGGGGCTAAGAGGTTTGCCGGTAGGTACGGGTGGAAAAGTCATTGCCTTATTATCGGGAGGGATTGATTCGCCGGTGGCGGCTTATCATATGGCCAGTCGCGGGTGTTTACCGATTTACGTACATTTTCACAGCGCCCCCTTTACCTCCAAAGCGTCTGTTGAAAAAGCGATGGAAGCTGTGCAACAATTAGAGACCTTCCACTATGACACACGTCTCTATTTAGTGCCGCTGGCAAATATTCAGCGTGAGATTGTTACTAAATGTTCTGATCATTTGAGGATTATCTTGTACCGTCGTTTTATGATGCGTTTGGCCACTAAGGTGGCTTTTAATGAGGGGGCCCAGGCTTTAGTGACGGGGGATAGTGTGGGGCAGGTTGCCAGTCAAACTTTGACGAATTTGCGGACTATTAGTGAAGCAACCTCGTTGCCCATTCTGCGCCCTTTAGTCGGCACAGACAAAGAGTCTATTATTCGTACAGCGCGTAAGATTGGCACCTACGATATTTCTATTCAGCCTGATCAGGATTGCTGTAGTTATTTAATGCCGCGTAAGCCTGCAACACATGCGGTGATTGATGAAACAAATGCGGCAGAAGATTTATTGGATGTCGACGTGCTGATTGCTGAAGTCTTGCCACGCATAGAAAAGTATCGCGGTTCACAAGTGAGTTTCCCTTTTAAACGCTCAAAAAAAGAAAGCGATCAATAAAATGGCCAAAAAACCTTTAGGCAGTTGGAGTACGGAGCAAGTCATAGCCACTTTTAATAAAGATGTTTGCCAAAATCATTTAGGTATCGAGGCAATCTCAATTGATAAGGAAAAGGCCTATGGCGCCATGCAGTTAAAAGATTGGCATATGAATTTTGAGGGGACTGTCCATGGAGGCATGTTATTTTCGCTCTTAGATTCAGTGATGGGCATGGCGGTATTCCCACATCTAAAAGCCAATGAAAGTATTCTCGCCATTGATCTCAAGATCAATTATCTGCAGGCCGGTATGTTGGAGATGAAAAAAATAGCTTGTGAAGCCAACTTGGTTAGTCGCACGCGTCGTTTAGCGGTGGCTGAGGGAGAAATTCTTAGCCCGGATGCCGTCATTTTGAGTAAGGCTTTAGGCACCTATGCTATTTTTCAACATAGTTAAGCAGATGGCCATTTTAAGTTTCATCTCTTTCAAGTAAATTTTATTTGACTTTATCTGATAAATTCACTTGGATAGCGGCTTCTTATGGGGGATATGTCTAAACTACGATTCTATTCAATCGTTGGCAGCCAGACGCAGTCTGTGTGTCGCTGTCATTCCTATGCCACTAATCTGTGTCCTATTTCTTTTTTTAAGGAGCTATTATGAAGTTTCGCCAACTCTTATCTCGTTGTTTATTAACCTGCGCTTTAGCTGTTAGTTTTACTGGGCTCGCTGACGCTGCGACCTTTATGGTCACAGATGATGGTGATGACGGAAACGCGGGTCAGCTCCGTTTTCATGCCGAAAATGCAGCTTTGAATCCTGGGGATGTCATTGAAATACCAGCTGGTATGACGATTACTCTGCTTCTAGGGCCGATTGAGGTTGATGAAAGCATCACACTTCAGGGGGCAGGCGACGGGACGAGCATTATTGACGGCGGGGGCACAGACCGTGTCATTGAAATTGATAATGACGATCAAGGTGTTCATGTCCAAATTAATGGACTCACTGTTCAAAACGGAAGCGTGGCCGGAGATGGTGGCGGTATTTTAGTAAATAATTCAGGTTCATTGCGGCTCAGCAATTCACTTGTCACGATGAATGAGACCACGGGTGGAAGTAATTTCGGTGGTGGTGTTTATGTTGGTGATGACGCTCATGTCACCGTTGAAAATAGCACCATCTCTATGAATGAAGCGGCAGATGATAGCGGTGGTGGTATTTATAGTGCAGATGGTTCTATTTTAATCACGAATAATAGTGTTATTGAGATGAATCTTGCAGATCCTAATGCATCCAATAGTGGTTCTGGTGGTGGTGTCTACGCATCCACTGGGACTCTTGAGATTAATGGGGGGAGTATCGTCAGAGACAATACATCTGATGCTAATGGTGGCGGTGTCTATGTAAGCGGTGCCGCATTGATTAGTGATGCGACTTTTACAGGCAATACAGCAACTAACGATGATGGTGGTGCTATTTATAGTTCCGGGACTGTGATCGTCGATGCAGCCACTATCAATATGGCAAATACAAGTGGTGATGAAGGTGGTGGGATCTATAATAATGACCTACTAGTCATTCTGAATGATACCACTATTTCTGGTAATGTTGCGGCTGGTAATGGCGGTGGTATCTGGAGTAATGATAGCCTTATTGTTGATAATAGTACGATTGCCGAAAATGACTCTGATGGTTCCGGTGGGGGTATTTATGCCACGGGTGAACTCGTTCTGCGAGCCAGTACAATCGATATGAATGAAACAACGATGGCTGGCAATACCGGGGGCGGAGTTTATTCCAATGCGGATACGCTCATTGATATGACGACTTTTTCAAACAACCAAACAGCAGATGGTGATGGCGGTGGGCTCTATGCTACGGATGAATACATCGTTAAGAATAGTACCTTTGTAGGCAATCATGCGATGGGTGCCGCCGGTGATGGTGGAGCTATTTATGGTGCGGATTTTGGGACAATTGTTAATAGCACCTTTAATGGGAACGAGTCAGCTCTGGATGGCGGAGCTCTGTATATCAATGCAGATAGTTTACTTAATAATGTAACCATCTCTGGTAACACAGCCGGTGCAGATGGTGGTGGTCTTGCCAATGGCGATTCAGTAACACTCAGTAATAGTATTATTGCCGATAATACAGCTACGGGTATGGGTCCTGATTGTTACGATGGTGGAACTAATGTGACCTCAGCGGGACCGAATTTAATCGAGGATGATACAGATTGCGGCGTCATTGGTGATGTCGCGAGTGTGATCTCTGGTGACCCAGCTTTAGCGGCTCTTGCTGCTAATGGTGGAGTGACGGATACCATGGCTATTACAGAAGCGAGTCCGGCTTATAATGCAGGTAATTCAGCTACTTGCGAAGCCAGTGACCAACGTGGTGTCAAGCGTCCACAAGATGCCGACTGTGACTTAGGTGCCTTTGAACTGGGTGACAATGATAGCGATGACGACGGTGTTGATGACGCTGATGACAATTGTCCAGGTGATCCTAACTCCGGTCAAGAAGATCTAGACACTGATGGTATTGGCGACGTTTGTGATGCCGATGATG
>JAJFLM010000013.1 GCA_021772655.1 Deltaproteobacteria bacterium | reverse complement strand
ACACGGAATCGGTTGTTCTGAATGCCGTCCAGAAATGCCATGCCGTAATTATCGAACTGGCTATTGGCCATCAGCTCAACTACCTCAAAGTCATGTTCGGTGAGGTTGTACTGGCGGGCGTGCCACTTGAGCAGACTATGGGGACAGGTTTTGAACTTGTTGATGACGAAGGGTTCACCCTTGCACTCCGCCAGAGTATCGACACCCGGGTCGGCAACAAAATAAAAGGGTGCGTAGTCACACACACCAATACTGACCACCGCATATTCATCGGAACCGACGGCAGCAGGCAAAAATACAGGCGTACCTATGTGACCCATGTCGTAGACACCCTTCTGGATGTTCTTGCCGTACTCCTGACCGGTGAGGTGGGTATGGGGGTTTAGCTGCAGGCCCCGCTCAGCGAAATTGCCCTGTTCGGCCCAGAGATCGAGAGGAAAGTTAAACAGCCCTACCGGCGGACTACCCCAGTTGATGGTTTCCATAATGTATTCCCCATCCCAAAAACGCCGAATTAAATACTATAAAAATCCATCGCACCCGGTATCAGGTCGTTAACGACTATGACCTTTTTGGCCGCAATTTTCAGACTGCCATCACCCTGCTGGCAAATTTTATGTTCATACTGGCCCGCGAAAATGGAAGTTTTTTTCTTCTTGTAACTGGTAGTCATCCACGACGAGGTGGCGAAAAAATCGCCATTGCCCAGTTCCTTCACCTGCACACTGCCGATTAAATGACTGGTACGAGCAAGGGGTACCGAGGCCGACGACAGCCCCGTGCGAATGCGAAACACCCGGTCTTCAAGACCAGAACGATCGGCATAGTAAATCAGCGAAATCTCGTTGTTCGGGTCGCTGGTATAGTCGATACCGTCACCATTCGACGCGGGCACCCAGAACTCCGCATCATGCTGGTAAAGGTCAAGCCAGTCGTCCCACTCGCGCCGGTCTATGAGTCGGCCTTCGGTATAAATTAGATCCTCGCAGCGACTTGCGAAAGCTTCCATAAAATTTTCCTTAGACTTATTACAGGTTCAATTAGCCGATCATTTTCCTGAATTGCTGGCCTGCATCAGCTCTAACCAACGTCGATGCTGAGCGATAAAAATTCCTTCGTCTTCGACTCTGCCGCCCGAAGTTGCAGTGTCGAGATCCAGTTCCTGTGCGAACTCATTAGCCCCTTTTGTCAGGTGTTTGGTGCCACGAGACATATCATTCCAACGAGCCAGCGCACCCATGTAACCGGTCTGGCTATAGCTAAATTCAGCCAGGTCATCGGGCGTGGCCATGCCGCTGGCATTAAAGAAGTCTTCATACTGGCGCACCCGCGCGCGGCGGTATTTGGGCTCCTCACCTTTTGGCGCGATGCAGTAGACCGTCACTTCGGTTAGGTCAACATTAATCGGACGAAAGACCCGAATTTGGGTAGACATCTGATCCATGATGAACACATTGGGGTAAATCTGCAGGTTACGCAGTTTGCCAATCATCCATCCGGTGCGCACTTCACCAAATTTTTCAGCCCATTCAGCCCACTGGTGGAAATTGGGGCGACGATCACCTTTATTTGGCCAGTCCCCCCAGAGCATGGTGTGACCATTACCGAAGTCGAAAAACCCGCCGTTTAGGCCCTTGGCTCCCAACTGACCAACTTCCATTGATTTTGTGTGCTCGGCACCAGCACGAAGTTTTTCCCGGTTTGCCGTGGTCAACGCAAAATTAAGATGCGCCTGATGTACATGATAGCCATCAACGCCATTCTCGGTCTGCAACTTCCAGTTACCTTCATAGGTGTAGGTAGAAACCCCCTTGAGCACCTCAAAACCTTCATTAGACTGGTCAGCGACCAGATCGATCATCACCGCTGCATCAGCCAGATGCTCTTTCAGGGGAGGGGCATCTGCATTAAGACTGGCGAACAGAAAACCACGATAATTTTCAAACTTTGGCACCCTGGTCAGGCCATAGTTAGTTTTATCAAACTGATCCGGATAGCCACCAATATTTTCCTTGGTAACACTCATGAGCTCGCCGCTAGTGTTAAAACACCAGCCGTGAAAAAAACAGGTGAAATCCGGCCGGTTGCCAGTGGTCTCACGTACCAGCTGAGTACCTCTGTGGGCACAGGCGTTGATAAAGACATTGATCTCTTTGCCGTCCGCCCCACGCACCACCAAGACGGGCTGACGACCCATAAAAGTTGTGAAATAGTCATTAGCGTTACGAATCTGGTCTTCGTGACCGACAAACAACCAGGTTTTTTCCCATATCTGCGTCATTTCCCGTTCAAACAAATCTTCATCGGTAAAAATGGACCGGTCGACGCGAGAAACGCCCTCTGCAGGACGATCATCCAGATACTTTTCTAGACCAACAATGTCAGGAGAGTTCATAGCACCACCTCATTTAATCGGGGACTGCCCCCAAAATATTCGCCAACCCGAGTCCGGCTACCCGCCCAACACCTGATTGATCTAAATACTATAAATATCCATGATGTCATGGATAACATCATTTGCAACCACGACCTTTTTGCTAGCGATTTTCAGTCCAGCATCTGTTTCATGTAACTGATATTCGTAGTGACAGTAGAAGCTCAGCGCCTGCTTGTGGCGATAGCTCATCACCTCGCCGTTGGCATACACCTGAACGTCACCGCTGTCCGCAGCCTGCGCTTCGATATTGGAGAACAGATGCACTGTGCGCGGCAGGGGTGTAGAAGCCGACGAGCGCCCCGTACGAATACGAAAAATACGATCTTCCAGCCCAGACCGGTCCGGGTACCACATTAACGACAATTGCGACTGGGGATCGTCGGTCAGGGTGTACTCGTCATCCCACATCGGAATCCAGAAGCTAGCTTCGGGCAGATAGAGATCAATCCATTCATCCCACTCACGCTTATCCAGTCGGCGTGCCTCTTCAAATAACAGCGCCTCACTGCGCCGCAACAGATCGTTACTCATGGTTGTTTCCTGAATTTTGTTTAAAATTGCTTACCGCAAACAGAAACGAGCCGCCGGAAATCACCAGCGGCTCGTTAAATCATTGTTAATCGACCTGTCTAGCTACCGATTACCTGGTTCCAGTACTCGTGCTGGGCAACCATGATGCCTTCATCTTCGAGCTTGACACCAGAGACCTTTACTTTAATCCCCAGCTTCTCCGCCTCTGGATGATTCTCATCGGTAATCTGATGAGTCAGGCCACGCGAGCAATCATTCCACTTCGCCAGCTTACCGGTATAGGATATTTGTGACTGATTAAACTCGGTAATGTCATCCGGAGTTGCCATACCACTGACGTTAAAGAAATCCTCCCACTGGCGGATACGATGGGCCCGAGCCTTAGCACTTTCGCCTTTTGGAGCAATACCGTAAATGGTCACCTCAGTCTCATCAACACTAATGGGGCGAAACACCCGAATCTGCGATGAGGTCTGATCCATAATGAACACGTTGGGATAGAGCAGCAGGTTACGCAGGCGGTTGATCATCCACTTGGCCCGTTCCTCCCCATAAAGTTCGGTGTAGGCGGCCATCTGGTCATAGTTGGGCCGGTCCTGCGGGTTGGGAAAATCTCCCCAGAGCACCACGTGGCCGTGACTGAGATCAAAATACCCCCCCTGTTTCTTATCGATTCCACCAATCTGCATCGCTTTGACCTTGTCTTCCTCGCCTTTGAGTTTGCGACGACG
>JAJFLM010000120.1 GCA_021772655.1 Deltaproteobacteria bacterium | reverse complement strand
TGTAATCCATAATAGTCTACATTAATGAAAAATGCACGGTTTTTCTTAAGAAACTTCCTGAATTCCTTGATGAGGGGAGCTACTTGTTCGAGATACTCCGAGGCTGTCATGAGATATGCTTTCATAGTACTATATATTCGTTTATCATGTGAGTAATGTACGAAAAATACTCGAAGATTAAAAATTTAAGTGTACCTCCGACGGGATTCGAACCCATACCCTAGGTTTAGGAAACTCAGATGCTAATCCATTACACCACGGAGGCAATTGTAGACCTACTAGGATTCGAACCTAGACCATTTGTTTCGAAGACAAATATGCTATCCGTTACAATCATAGGTCCATGCGGAGGGAAGAGGAATCGAACCTCACCCGGTTTCCCGAGCATCTCGCTTAGCAGGCGGATCTAATCCCAGATTAGTTTACCCTCCAATTTTTCTATGCCAACCCAAAAGGATCTCCTTTCCATCTTTATATTCTTTCCAATACCTTTTCCAAGGTCCTTGAAATAAGATGGTGCAACATCCTTTTGATTGATTAATAGAATGGTATGAATTTCTGGGGAAGTACTTTAAAATACTTTTCCTTTCTTCATACCGAACTTCTTTAGTTTCGGGATCCAAAATTCCTTCGACGTAAGTGCCGAATAATTTAATTGACCATGCATTGAATGCATGGGTGTGGAATCTGTCCTGTTTTTCTCCGTGAAAGTAAAAGATTATTATTCCGAAAAGTTTCTTGTGTTCAAATAGAACGAGTTGATTGGCTATTAGATCGCCAAAGATGATTTTCTTGTAAGAGAAAATCTCACATCCAAAAAGTCTCATAGTTTCCCTTTTATACTCACGGTAGAATAAAAAGTTTCGAGCTCCTGATGGGATTCGAACCCAAATTTTCAGTTTCCAATTACTCTTAACGATTTAGAAGATCGTCGAGACTACAGGAGCTTATTTTATGACATTATTAAAAAATCCTTCTGGCATATTAGCATGCATATTTCTGAATTCCTCTTCCGTTTGTCCTCCGCCATTTGCTTTCCAAGCAGATTTTCAATATTCAATAAATGCTCCGCCATATTTCCTGGTCATGGTTTTGAAATCATACTTGAAGTTATCTGTATCCGATTCCATATCAAAAGACTCCATAAACCTACTCCATTCTTTGTGATCTATTTGCTTTCCCATGATTTCTAATTTAAGTTAGTAGCCCTGGTGGGATTCGAACCCACAAAAGATCGGTGTTTGAAACCGTTAGCTGTACCCGTTTACATAATCCACAGAGCCGTGAAATTTGTCCCCCCGATAGGATTCGAACCTACAAAAGCTCCGGGTTTAAGCCGGTTAGCTGTACCAGTTTACATAAGCCACAGGGGGCTTTTTAATATTTTAATCTGGTACCCCCGACAGGAATCGAACCTGCAACGGATCCGGGTCTAAGCCGGTTAACTGTGCCAATTTGTATAATCCACAGGGGCAGTTTTAGGGATAACAGGACTCGAACCTGCAAAGGGAGATCATCCCCACCTCCGATAAAGGAGGCCGTGTATACCAATTCCACCATATCCCCAGGAATCTTGTACAAAATTCCTGAAAAGAGAACCTTGTACTTCAGTTCTCTTTGTAACCAAGGAGGGATTCGAACCCTCACGCATTTCTGCACCTGCTCCTAAGGCAGGCGTGTCTACCGTTCCACCACTCGGCCATTTTATTATTTAGGAATTTTTAATTTCCCTGATTTGTAATCTTCGATCATTTCTTCCAATTTTCTATCTCTGGCTTCCATCATCCTTTTTAATTTTCCTTTTGCCTCTTCGGAGATTTCTCCCACGGCAACAAAACAAATTCCTTTCATAATTCCTATTTTTAATTTGTGACCCAGACAGGCATCGAACCTGCACGTCCTTTCGAACCTATGAACCTCAATCATAGCTGTCTACCAATTCCAGCACTGGGCCAAGTCCGGTTAAGCATGCCTCCTTCCTCCACAAACACTAGTTATTTTGCTTCGTCGAAAAGACTTTCTCTGAGGATGTAAACATCCATGGCCCTTAACCTTGTACCCCTGAAAGGATTCGAACCCTCATCTCCCGGTCCGTAGCCGGGTATTCTATCCGTTGAACTACAGAGGCAATTTAGTAGTTTTTTATTTCTGTCGAGTGAAAGGAGATACCAGCTCCAAAAACTCGGGGAGGGTGAACGACGGGATTCGAACCCGCGAATCATTTCTGAACTTGAACCACAACCAAGCCGCTTTATCCTCTTGCATACGTCCACCAGGTGGGTGAGATGTGAGGTTCGATCTCACTCATCCAGCTTCACAGGCTGGCGCTCTCCCGATTGAGCTAAAATCACCATGTTAAATTGCTGCTCGACTGGGACTCGAACCCAGATTATACTTCGCGTCTCCGGATTCAAAGGCCGGGATGTTACCAATTACACCATCGAGCAATATTGCTGCTGTCGACACAGGGATCGAACCTGTACCTGAAGATTCAGAGTCTTCTGTCCTACCGTTAGACGAGTCGACAATATTTATTTAGCAGTCCTACACTGAATCGAACAGTGATCTCCCGGACCAAAACCGGACGTGTTAAGCCGTTATACTATAGGACAATTTGTACCCCCACCAGGAATCGAACCCGGACCAACAGTTTAGAAAACTTTTATGCTATCCGTTACACCATGGAGGCAAATTTGCGGAGAAGATAGGACTCGAACTACACACCGACGAATCGATGAACAGCTTTCCAAGCTGCTGCAGTACCAATTATGCTTACTTCTCCAAGTCGGGTGTTTTATCCAGTTAAACTACCAGGAGCCGAAGCTCCCGGGTTGGATTCGAACCAACATTTCCCGAAGCGGAGGGTAGAGGTGTCGATCCCCCATCAGATTTCTCCGATGTTCCGGTGTTCAAAACCGGTTGCTAGGCCGCTAGCATACCCTCCGTGGTCAAGATGTCAAAGAACAGTTACGTTTATTTTCTAGAGTTTAACGCAACAAAAAACCCGATTCTGTTAGGAATCGGGTTTGTTAAAAGTTGTTGTAAATATCCTTTACTTCATAAAAGGACTTACGTTTCTAACATACCCGACGCCACTATGCGATCTTTGCAAGCTACTTTGGAGTAGCAGGCTCAGTTGCTGGGAGCGTTGTAATATGTTAGTAAATGTTTTCATTTCAGTAAATTCTTACTTGTTTCTTATTATGTATCCACAAATGTATGAAAAGTTTCGTAATAAAAAAATCTTTCTGGAAAATTATTTAATTATTATTGGTTTTGAATATTCTTCTTTTGTCCATTCGCTAGGATCAACTTCTTGAAATAATCTCTTAACTTCCTCAAAGCTATCAATCTTCTCCTCATATATAGGATTAGAAACTACGTACCAATTATCGTCATTTATTTCATAAACTATATCACAAAAACTTATTGTATCCTGATGATGATCAACTACTGTGAATTGCATCCATATAGCATTATCATATCCATGACTAATATGAACACTGGGATTATCAGTTTTTATTTGGTTCACTTGTTCTTTTCCTATAATATTGGCCAACATCTCTTCGGCTTTTTCGTCCGAAATTTCTTCGGCTTCAAATAATTGATCGAATGCTTTTAAGTGTTTCATTAGTCGTAGCTTCCTCCTCCAGAAATAGGAGGTCTTTTTGGGGAATCTGTTGCGAACTCATCCGCTCCGCTTCGAGGAGCTTCATCTTGTTCTTGACCAGGTACGTTATCAAGAGCTACTTGAATAGACATTTCGATTATCTCTTCATGGAGTTCGTCCAATCTAAAAGAAGTCTGTGGATCAATATCTCCTGAAGTTGCTCCATAAGCATTCTGTGCCTTCAAAAAAACATCATTAATATGCTCAGATAAAAGTTCAGTTAAATCCTGTCTTATTTTATCATCATTAACTTCTTCCTCACCTAGGAAGTTTTCATATATGCTTAAGTGTTTCATATCTAATTTGTTTATTTATTGCGTTACAGCTTCCTTGTTTTGGAAGATTACTAATTTAGAAGAGCTATCTCCATCAGCTTCTGAATCGTTAGCATATCTTTTAACGGTTTCGAAATCCATTGGTTCTCCAAAAAATCCATCTCCAATTACTCTGGCTAATTCTTCTTCTGAATCATATCCTTGGACTCCTATTCCTTCATCATCAAAATATACTGCGTGGAATTCCTTATCATCCAATTGGACATAAAAACGATCGTCACCTGAATTTTCTCTTGCTTCATCTTCGCTTCCAAAGGTGTAAAGATCTTTATAAGACTCATGATCCCCATTTCCTACCCAAACTTCTTTTCCTGCTGGTCCGTGAGAAGTTTCTGGGTGGTCTTCTGGTCTCATATCCTCAAAGGATTCAAACAATTGAGTAAATGTCTTTATGTGTTTCATTAGTATAGAACTCTGTATCTTTTTCTTCGTTTCTCTAAAATCTTATCGATGATTTTCTTATACTCCTCTTTAGATTTTAAAGTAGTTTTCTTCTTTTTGTTCTTATTTCCGCAACCACATCCCATTATATTTCCATTCCGTCTGTTCTGGCAACATATTTGACAATACCATCTACTAGCTCATCCATGATTACATCGAAATTCTGTCCCTGTATCATCAACGGGAACATATCCAGATCCATATCTTCTTTAATGACTCTAGATTCATCTTGATCTTCTCCATCCATCCAATCTTCTTCACCATCCGTCCAGTGGTCATCATAGCCATCGTCATCATCTCTTTCCATCTCTTCTACAACATCATCCATTCCTTTTTGCCACCAGGTAAGAGCATCTGGATTTTCCATCTCTGCTTGAATCTCGTTAGCTTTACTATCAATATTACCAATTAAATCTTTATAATATTCAGAAGTGATGTTAGCAAATCCATTATTATAGTAATCATAATAAATTCTGGAAATTGATCTTAAAACTTCTCCATGCTCAGTAGGAGCTTCTCCTTCGGCAGGAACAAGCTTTTTATAAAGCTCGTCATATTGCTTTTGGTATCTTCCTTTTTTGTTCCAATAAGCTTGTCCCCCTTCTTTGCTTCTCCAGGATTCTGGAGTTCTGGGATTGGCTTCCCCCTCGAATAATTGTTTAAATGTTTTTATGTGATTGCCTTCAAATTGCGGAGTAACTACATCATCATATTGTTTTGTTCCTTCATACTTATTGGTGGTTCTATCTCCAGACCCATAAGCCTCGTGCCATCTCATATAGATCTGGTTAATCTGATCATCATCCAGAATATCTAAAAATTCTCCTATATCTTCTTGATCTGGAGCGGTTTCTTTTGCCATTCTATATAGCTCATCAAAAAGATGTTCGTTCTCTTTATAAAAATCCGCATTGTCATGAAGCTGAATGATAAAATCCTTTTTAGCTTCTGGGGTATCTCGAATTACTTCCTCATACATGGATGCTGGATCATATCCATCTTCTGGTCCGCCTTGGTGAGTTCCACCAGCAGGATCTGTCCATTCCTCTTCGTCCCTAGGTTCTTCTTTTATAGAAGGATCTTTCCATCCAAAAGTTCCTTTTTCAGCTTCGTCATTATTAATCTCTTCTATTTCCTCTACGGATTTACGATATGCTTTGGTTGTATAGGCTTTTAATGCTGCTGCTAATTCCCCAGGTCCTGTATCTGACTCATCAAAAATAATTGATCTGGGAGAAACGGAAATATCCAGGTCTTCTAAATCATCGTAACCCATTTTAGATGCGATATTATCCATATCCATAACACCAATATCCCAGAATTTCATGAATTCGGTCCAATTGGATCCTTCTGGAATATCATTAGATCTTCTTTCTTGATCGAAATCCTCGTTTACTCCATGTTTAATTGCTGCTCCTAGATCTATAAATTCTTCTTCCCCAGTAGATTTAACTACCCATCCATCTTCTCCCATTTCTGGATCATATAAATAAATAAATTCTCCGCTGATATCCTTTTCCGCATCTTCTATGGTATCATACTCGGTTGGTTCGAAAGATCCCTCGTCATAATACTCCAGTCCTCCTGCAAGGGTTCTAATTTCCCCTTTAGTTATAAGTTCTTCTATTTCTGGGGGAGTATTATAATTTTTATATAATTCTTTTCCTACTCCATCGGGATAAGCATCCCAATTAACTCTAGTAGCTACTATTCCCTTGAGAGTTCTCATTGCAATAATTCCACTGGTCCCCTCATTAAGGACAGATTCATTAATGAATTTGGTATAAGATTGTACGTGCTTCATTTCTTTAACAGGACATTTTGAATAATGAGGGTAGTCCTTGAATTGGTCATTCAAGTACTTAGCGACATTATGCTTTCGCTTATTTTTGGTCTTTGCCAACTTTAAGCTTCTTCTTAGCGTACTTGATGTCTTCGGTATGGTTTGTACCAACTTTTGGAAGATCTCCAGTTTTTTCTACACCATCATTAGAAGCCTGAACAATTTCTTTGGTTTCTTTCTTAGCATCTTTAAGCTGAGATTCGTCTTTGATGGTAGTTTTCTTAGTGTCGTCCATCACATCCATCTTACCTTTTTTACCCTTTTTGTCAGAGTTAGTAATAGAATGCTTCTTGGCATCTTCTAAAGTTTCTTGACCACCACTAGATTTACCAGATTTTCTCTTGGAGAATTCCGGGTCTGTAGCTTTACCTTTTTTAACAGGAAGCTCTTCATTAGAACTTTTGAATTCGTTCCAGCTCATTACATTTCTTTTCATGAAAACATCTTTTTAATTTTCGCTTTTAATCGCATTTTATATATCCTTAAGATAATTCGTAATTCTTGAGAAAATGAACGTTTTCCCTTCCTAAGCATTCTAAGTTTTCTTAAAATGATAGGTTTCTTATATTTCATAAATGCCAGCGCTATCTCATACTCTTCTTCGTCTGCGAGCGTATAAACCCACATATTGAGTAATCTCAGTCTATTTTTGAGAGAAAGCTTCTGTTTTTCTTGATCGTACCAAGTGAATAAAGCAATGATCTTCTTCTGAATTGCGGGATCTTTGTGATATTTTCTTCTTGTTTTTGGCATAATCTTAAGATTAATCAACCACTTCTACCTTGATGGTAGAACCTAGCTGAATTTCTATTCTTCCCATGGAAGATTTTAACCCCTTCATTTCATCCTGAAGCATTTGTAAGGAATCTTCAAATCTGGTGTCGACAGGAGCTGAAGCAGCTTTTTTAGCACTTACTGGGGAAGTCTTAGTAGCAACCTTTTTCTCTCCTTTTTGATCTGGCATTGAAGGAGCCGGAGTAGGTCTAGTTTTGGTAGTAGTTATAGGATCCGGTGCTGTCATTCTATTATTCGATCTGGAAATAAAATCTTGAGCCACTCCCGAATTAAGAAGGAAATTAGATTTTCTAACCTTGGAAAAAGCTACCATTGCATGACTGAACTCATTATAAGTTGTCATTGTATCCCTATCCATTCTCTTAAAATGCTTAGCAAAGTTTCCAGTTTCTTTGGCAATAGTCTTAAAGTGTTTCGCAATCTTCTCGAATGGATCTTCTAGATCTGCAATTCTTTCTAATTCGGTTGCAGTTTCTTCAAGAGCTGTAACTGCTCCTTCTGGTGGAGCATTTGATACTACTTTAAAGATACTCGCCAAAGCAGAGGATACTTTATCAGCAGAACCATCTTCTAGTTCCGAAAAGGCCTTGACAGATTTAGCAATTGATTCCAATTCCGGACCAATACCTGCTACGGCTGCTATACCTTCCTCTACTAAGTTATCATCCCAAAGCCAGCCATCAGATACGAAATCACCAGATGCAATATTTGAGAATATTTGAGCAACCCCAGTTACTGTTTGAGCAATGTTCCACATTAACCCACCTTTGTAATTAGGATCGAAATCTTTTTCTGATAAACCAACTTTGCTAAGATCTGCAAAGATCTTTAATCCATTAGCTATACCTTCTAGTTCTTCACCTACTCCTTTAACCGCATTGATTCCCTTTTCTACAACATTCTCATCCCAGCTAATCAATCCAAATAATGCAGAATCTTCTTCTTCCATTCCGCCAATTTGAGCAAATGCTTGAGAAACTGCAGTTAAAACATGTTTAATATTTCCGGTAATCATTGGGATATCAATTCCAGCTGAGGAAAGATCCATCCATTTCTTTAATCCGTCTGCTACACCATTAAGAACTCCGCCAACATCTTTAACTGCATTAATTCCTTTTTCTGTATCGGTTCTTTTAGCTCTAAATAGCTTTCCAAACATACTTCGATCGTCTTCGCCGCCACCTCTTCCGATAGCTGAGAATACTTCGTGAATAGATCCAATAGTTGCTTTGATGTTCCACATCATAGATCCTTCTTGGTTAGCATCAAATGCTCCTTCTCCAAATCCTATCTTATCTAAGCTCTTCCAAGCTTTCAATCCTTCTGTAATGCTCTTAAGTGCCTTACCAGAACTCATAACGGAATCGATTCCCTTTTCTACAATGTTTGGTTCTCCAAAGAATACCTTTTGGAATAAGCTAGATCCTGGTGCTGGTTTAGCCCCTCCCGCTACAGCGAACGCCTCTGCGAGACCAGTTATAACGGTCTTTAGTTTTTCTGCGTCGTCCTCTTCAAACTTGACACTTTTGAATTTTTTAAGACCAGCAGATATCGAAATCAATCCAAGTCCCGCGCCTATCAATGCTGGCGTCGCCAGCGCCATTTTGGCTATTCCCGCAAGGGTCAATGCTG
>JAJFLM010000119.1 GCA_021772655.1 Deltaproteobacteria bacterium | reverse complement strand
TTCTTTTTTCTGGATGTTTTGAATTACCTATCTTATAGACATTTGTTCCCTCTACGTTAAATAAATATACATACTTCATAAAGAAACATATTAAAATTAAATTTAATTATCAATTAATTAAATGTTAAAAAATATTTCTTTAAATAGGAATCTTCCCGAAAAATCATTACTATTTATAATTAACCCCCTAAATCTAAAGAAATGTGGCCTTTTAACAAATCAGATAAAGAAGATAACGAAGAAGTGGATTACGTATATCAATCAGAAAACCCAGAAGGTACAGATGGTGTAGAGAATGTTGGGATTGGAGAACTTACAGCTATAATACTAGATTATTATTGTGTAACTGGAGACCAACCTCTTGATTTTGGTGATGAATGGAAAAAGGGTACTGACCACGAACCAAAACCAACTGCTGTAATTCCAGAAGAATTAGATAAAGAAATAAAAAAAGCTTTTTTGTTTCAAATAAAAAAGTTTCAAAAATAGAATATGTTTGAAGATAATAATTTATGGTTCCTTATTTTTGCTGTATTACCAGCAATAATATACTCTCTGCTTATATACAACAAAGCTCCTAAGGGCGTTGTTGGAACTAAGCCTATGTGGAGCTATATAGTTATTGGATTATTGTCTATTCAAATTCTTAAGATAATTCACTTTTTATTCCCAAACATTCATCAATACATAGAACTAACTCCTGTGCTATATGATTTCGGAAATGGTATTTTAGGCTTTGTTGATGAGCCCACAACTTATGCAATAGCTGTGTTCGCATTCTTCCAAGTTTCATTCTTTGAAGAAATTTCTAAATGGTTTGCATTAAGAGTTGGTAATGCGGTTAGAGGAGATACAAGAGCTGGAATAGATACGCCTTTTGCTGTAATGTTCTACTCAGTAATGATTGCTGTTGGATTTGCTGTATTTGAAAACATTCATTATGTTGGTAGAGCAATGTGGGGAGACCTAAAAGGAGTTGATGTTAATGACATGCTTTTAATTAGGTCGCTTAACTCCGTTGTTGTACATATGCTTAGCGGTTTATTTATGGGATACTTCATAGCTATTGGTAGAAGATGCAAGAATATATTTAAACATGCTGGATATACCTTATTAGGCCTATTTGTAGCCACAATATTTCATGGAATATATGACTTCAATCTTATGAAAGGAACAGTAGAGAGTGATTTTGTAAACTTCTTAGGACTTCATTTTCATATCACTAATAACATAATGATTATTGGTGCTTTAATAACTGCTTGGTTTATGTCAAATAAGCTGATTAAAATGAGTTATAACAATAAGGGTTTATTAAGATAATAAAGTTCCAGATTTTATCAAAGCTGGTAATTCATCAAACAAACAAGTCAACACATCAAGTAAATTAAGTTTTGTCTTAGACTCAACTTTTACATCATTGTATTCAAAAATAATGTTTTCATCTATATATATTGGCAGCCCAGCTATATTCTTAACACCATCTTCTTTTGATGTTGCTTTTTTCAACTCAATTTCTGGAGTCATATAAATGAACGACTGATTATTCTCAGCCGCTTCATGTTCTATCTTGAATGATTTATATATTCTTATTGATGTATATTCTTCTGGAAGAATTGCAGACAACACAAGTGCTCTAACGACTTCATACTCTTCTGAAAGAATGTTTTGTATTAATTCCCTAGCATCGTAAAAAAAGTGTATTATATCGGCTGTAGTGATGTTTTCACCCAACTCTACATCAAGAGTTAGAATACTGGATAAAAATTCTGACTTTTTCTTTAATTGACTAAGGTCAGCTAATTCTCCATCTATCAAAACTCTTCCTCCGCTTTCTAATCTAAGTGCTCTCATACTTTTGCTACAACTTGTTCTTTTTTCTTATCATAAGTAAGTTTTATTTTACTTCCCTCAGACAAACCTTCATTAAGTATACATTTAGCAATTACATTTTCTATATGAGTAGTAATTGCTCTCTTAAGAGGTCTTGCTCCATATTCCTTAACATATCCAATTTCAGATAAAAATTCTTTAACACCTTTAGTTACAGTAATTTCATATCCTTTATCTTCAACTCTATCAATTGTTTTCTTAAGCTCAATTTCAACAATCTTAGCAATATCTTCTTCGTTTAAAACATTAAACACCACTTTCTCATCAATTCTATTTATTAACTCTGGTCTTAAATATTTTTTAAGTTCTTCTCCAACTATTGCAGAAATATCAGCATGCTCATCTAAATTATTATCAAACCCAAGACTCCTCTTTCCTGTTATCTTATCAGTACCAATATTAGATGTCATTATAATAATTGTGTTCGTAAAATTAATTATTCTACCAGTAGAATCAGTTAATATACCGTCATCAAGAATTTGTAGAAATATATTAAAAATATCTGGATGGGCTTTTTCAATTTCATCAAAAAGAATAATTGAATATGGCTTATTTTTAACTGCTTCTGTAAGTAACCCTCTGTCATCATATCCAACATATCCTGGAGGAGAACCAATAAGTTTAGAAATTGTAAACTTCTCACTATACTCACTCATATCAAACCTAACGTATGCATCCTCACTATTAAACATAAAGTTTGACAATTGCTTCGCTAGATGTGTTTTACCAACACCTGTTGAACCTAATAGTAAAAATGATGCTATAGGTTTATTTGGGTCTTGTATCCTTAATCTTGAACGTTGTATTGCTTCACAAACTTTTTCTACTGCTTGCCCTTGACCAATTATGCTTTTTTCAAGCTGTTGTTTCATATCTCTCAACTGTCTATTTTCATTATCAGTCAATTTATTTATTGGAACTCCAGTATGGTTTGCAATTATCTCAGCCACATTCTGAATTGTTACAACAACCTTATTTTCTCTAAGTTTTTCTTCCCACTTAATTGTTTCTTCTTCTATCTTCACAAGCATTGCTCTTTCTTTATCTCTAAAAATAGCTGCATCTTCATATCTTTGATTTTTTGCAGAATCACTTTTGCTTGATTGGATTTTCTCAAGTTCCTTTTCTAATTTCTTTATACTCTCTGGAATTGGTGTATTATTCAACTTAACTCTTGAACCTACTTCATCCATTGCATCAATTGCTTTATCTGGAAAATTTCTTTGAGTAACATATCTGTCTGTAAATTCAACACACTTTTCAAGAACTTCATCAGAATATTCAACATTATGATAACCTTCGTATTTTGGCCTAAGTTGCTTTAAAATTTGAAGTGTTTCTTCTTTTGTTGGAATATCTACGAACACTTTTTGAAACCTTCTCTCAAGAGCGCTATCACTTTCTATTATTTTCTTATATTCATCAACAGTAGTTGCTCCTATTACTTTAATTTCACCTCTAGCAAGAGCTGGTTTAATAATGTTTGATGCATCCATAGAACCCGATGCTCCACCTGCTCCAACTACATTATGTAATTCGTCTATAAATATAATTATATCATGATTATTTTTAACCTCTTTTAAAAGGTCTTCCATTCTTTGCTCGAACTCACCTCTGTATTTTGTTCCAGAAACAAGTGAAGTGAAATTTATTTCAATAACTTTTTTTCCGAACAATGCTCTGTCAACTTGTTTATTTGCAATTCTCAAAGCAAGACCTTCTGCAATTGCTGTCTTACCAACTCCCGCTTCACCCACAAGTACTGGATTGTTTTTCTTTCTCTTATTTAGGATTTGGATTAATTTATCAATCTCTATTTCTCTTCCCACTACTGGGTCAAGACTTCCTTTTGCCGCAAGCTCAGTCAAATCTTTTCCAAAGTGGTCAAGAATTGGAGTTTTACTCTTACTGTTCTTTTTGATTCTGTCTGAATTAGAATCATCGTCCTCTGGTCCAAAAGCTCTTCTGTCCATAATATCTTTTTTAATTTATAAGTTGAGAAAATTTAAGAATTTTTAAGCAAAAATCCAAGTAAAAAGCTAGACAGTTATTGAAAAACCGACTTTATTCGTGTAACTTTTTAGATACCAGCTCAATAAAGATTATTTTTTCCTCTTCCTTTGATGCTCCGATTGAATGAACGTCATAGTCTTCTACTTTATAAGTTCTTCTGATTTTATCCCAAAAGTATTCAAAGCCCTTATTTTCTATTTCGTTTGTTGTAACTTCTATTACAACTTTTCCTACTGTTTTAGCTACTAGTTTCATATCTTCTAATGTTTAATATAAATAATCAGAATAAACAAAGAATCTACATTTTATAAAAAATACATTTTGGTTAGACCCCTAAATTTGAGTAAAATTGAGGATTTTCTTTCAATTTGTTGATAACTATTTCTGCAACATCTAATACATTAAATAGTTTCTTCTTGGTTTTTTCAACATAAATACCTTTCATAAATTCCTTCAGTGGAAATCCATATAAATCTTGATTATCTTCAGCCTCATCCCAGTCTATCAAATAATCTTCTTTTGTATTTATATCTTCTGGAAGCCTTACTATATCATCCACTTTATTGTATGGGAACTGATTGCTGCCACCATTTACTGGAAATGCTGGATGAAACTGTTGCATGGTCTCACGCAACACCCTTCTTACTTCTCGTCTTATATAATTATCTTCCATACATATAAATATGGAAGATAATTATAAATTTATAAAAATGTGATTGTTAATGATATTAAGAAACAGTCTTGCATTTAGACTTATTAGACATAATTCTAATAAGTCTTTTCCTAGAATTTATCTCACTATCTATTTCTCTAAAATATTCTGGTCTTATATCCTCAAGATTTG
>JAJFLM010000118.1 GCA_021772655.1 Deltaproteobacteria bacterium | reverse complement strand
TTTAAGCACCACAAGCTTGGCCCTTGATCAGGCAACTGCTATTTCAGCACCACAACTCAATCAAGGGCATTATCAATTCAATCCTCAGAAACTTAAAAAGCCTACCCTATTAGTTTTTTGGGCCAGCTGGTGTCAGAGTTGTCATTATGAAATCCCCGAATTAATTGAATTACACCGATCCAAAAATAGCGCTCTTGAAATTATTGGCATTACTATCGATCGTGACCTCAACAAAGCTCGCCGTGTCATTGAACAAACCGCGATTCCCTACCTCAATATCCAGGACCATGGAGCTAAGATTGCACGGCAGCTTGGCGTCAACCGAACCCCCACTTTAATCTTAATTGATAAACAAGGGAACATCCGCAGACGCACACATCGCTTGAAAAGCTTACAATCTACCTTAAACCAAATCTTACCGAGCACATGAGAACAATACTTTTTTTAGTCAGCTTTATTTTTGTCGCGACCAGCACTGATGCACAAACAGCTCAATTGGTTAGCCCCCAGCATATTCAAGCGGTTGAGCGTGAAGCCGTACTCATGGGTACCGATATATCTTTTGTAATCCTCACTGCAAAAAAACAGTCGGCAGAACAAGCCATCGATGCCGCCTTACAAGAAATGAAACGCATTGAAGACATGATGACCGATTGGCGTAGCAGTAAGCTAACCGAACTCAATGAAGCCGCCGGAAAACACCCGGTCAAACTCCCCAAAGAATTAATCATGCTATTACAGGAATCTAAAAAAATCAGTCAACTGACCGAAGGCGCCTTTGATATTACGTATGCCGCACTCAATGATCTATGGCGTTTTCATCGCGCGCAACAACAACTGCCCTCATCAGCTGCCATCACTAAAAAATTACCCTTAGTGAATTACAAGCAATTAGTAATTAACCCAACGAAGCAAACCGCTTATCTAACAAAACCTGATATGAAGGTAGGCCTAGGTGGCATTGCTAAAGGCTACGCTGTTGATCGTGCCGTAAAGATTATTAAAGATGCAGGCTTTATTAACTTTGCTGTCAATGCCGGTGGTGACTTAAGCGCTCGCGGTCGCAAAGAAGGTCAACTCTGGCGCGTGTCTATTCGCCATCCACGTGATAAGAAAAAAAATATCGCCATCCTACCTATTTCTAATACATCTGTCGTTACTTCTGGAGACAATGAGCGTTATTTCATGCATCAAGGTAAACGCTATGCGCACATCCTCAACCCCAAGACAGGTTGGCCCGCCAAGCAATGCCAAAGCGTCAGCATTATGGCCAAACCCGCCTATCGAGCCGATGCGCTGGCAACTGGGGTCTTTGTATTGGGGCCTAAACGCGGCTTAGCCTTAATCGAATCGCTCCCTCAAGTCGAAGGCATGATTGTTGATGCAACAGGTCACATTACTGTGTCCTCTGGGCTCAAGAAAAAACCATCGCTTTAAACGTGCAATAAGAGCTATTTATTTACTGAAGGGGTCTAAAGCAGGCCCCTTCAGTACTTTATTTTTTCCGGCTACTTTCAATTGAAGAAAAACTTTAAAGCCATTAACATGAGGATTCACGGGTCACACCACTGTTTACTGGTGTAAAGACTTAATAAAATTGATCCGTAAACAAATTGTTTCTAAGCTGAGGAAAAGACTAGGTTAAGTCAATATGACTGTTCTCAATATTTAGGAGATAAAATGAACTATCCAGCGCCCACTTCATTATTCAAAAAGATAAAACCTCTACTGTTAGGTCTTTGCCTCTTCTCTTTTACAAGCGTCCTGGCTGCCCCAGGCGACTTAGACACTGACTTTGGTATTGATGGGTTCGTTCTCACAGAAATGGGGAGCGACACAAGCGATGAGCCAAGAACCTTTATTCAACTGCCCGATAATAAAATACTGGCAGGCGGCACCCGGACAGATAGCATGGCATCCTCTATAGATGGAATTGTCATGCGCTATAACAGCGATGGGTCTTTGGATACGGACTTTAACAGCGACGGTCGCGCTTTTTTTAATGTGTCGGCCCAAGTCGAAATTCTCTCTGGCCTCGGCCTGGCTGAAAATGGGAAATTTGTAGGCTGTGGCCTTGCCGATACGGATCCTGACCCCGGTATGCAAACCATTGAACTGTACTTATTCAGGGCTAATAGCGATGGAACTTTGGATACTAGTTTTGGAAGCAGCGGCCTAGCTACAGAGCTCTTGCCGGCAAATAATATTTCATTCCAAATTAATTGTCTGGCTCAAGGAGATGGCAAAATTATTCTGGCAGCCTTTATCATCGACACCATGGCGTCTACAGCCATGACTCAGGTATTTCGCTATAATAGCGATGGCAGCCCAGATACAAGTTATGGCACAGGTGGCACGACAATTGTTTCTAATGGCATGGATTTTTTTGGGATGGGCCAAGCCATCCTCTTAGAAAATAACCAGTTACTACTTGCAGGTGGTAGTTTTGAGGCCATGACCTTAACAGCAAAAGCTACTATCGCACGTTTAGACAGTGACGGTAATTTAGATAACTCTTTTGGCATAGGAGGCTTTACTATACTAGATGCTGGCGCCACCATTTTTTCTTTGTTCCAAGCTGCGGGCTTACAAAATGATGGCAAAATTGTTGGCGTTGGACAATACAATGACGGTGGCCCAAGTGATGCCCTCATTGCGCGCTTTCTCAGCGATGGCAGCCTTGACACTAGTTTTGGTCCAAGTGAGCAAGGTTTTGAGCATACTGATATTGATAGCAATGGTGACCTCGCACTGGGCCTGTTATTGCAAGAGGATGGCAAAATTGTCTCCGTTGGTCGTACAACAAAAGATGGGACAAGAGATATGTTTGCCATTCGTTACCTTGCCAATGGCTTCTTAGATGACCAAGCTACTTTTAGTGAAGATGGCATCCAAACGATAAATTTTCCAAATGATGTTAATGATGAAGCCATCGCCGCCATCATGCAGTCTGACGGTAAACTTATTGTTGCAGGAAGTTCGGCGCAACCTGATGGCAGCCGATTTGCATTGACGCGTCTATTAGCCGACGAAAGTGACTTAACCATTGATGGCAGCGCTGATGAAAGTGCTATTAATCTAGGTCAGGAAGTCACCGTAACGGTTGCGGTCACAAATGATGGCCCTGATAATGCCAGCAGTGTCACTCTCAGCAGTGACATGCCAGAAGAATTGAGTTTGGTTAGTGCCAGCCCTGATCAAGGCAGCTGCAATGACGAGCTGCCCTTAAGTTGTGATCTCGGCATGTTAGCTGCCGATGCCTCTACAAACGTCACCATCACTACCATGGCGACAGATATTAGTAACTCGGTTGATTATACTATTTCTGTCAGTGGCAGCGTTGATGATCCAGATGCCGAAAACAACAGTCTCACCGTTAATTTTTCTGTGGGAACGGGTGGCGGGTGTAGTTTAATTCGTTAAATGATCGTTATTCAGTTTTACGAATTTGTAAACCTAAGTCACGCAGTTGAGTCATATCCACATCGCTCGGCGCCTGACACATAGTGTCTTGTGCCTTTTGTGTTTTCGGAAAGGCAATCACATCACGAATCGAGGCGGCCCCTGTCATCAACATGATGATACGATCTAAACCAAAGGCAATCCCGCCATGAGGTGGCGCGCCATATTGCAAGGCATCCAATAAGAACCCAAACTTTAATTGCGCTTCTTCATCAGAAATATTGAGTAACTTAAACATGCGTTGCTGCAATTCCGTATCGTGGATACGAATCGAACCACCACCAATCTCATGACCATTTAAAACTAAATCATAGGCTTGGGAACGTACGGTTTCAGGAGCGGAATCCAACTTATCTAAATCTTCAACCGTTGGCGCCGTAAATGGATGATGAACCGCATTCAATCGCTTTTCGTCTTCATCGTAGTCAAATAAGGGGAAGTCAGTCACCCAAACAAAACTAAAATCTTTGGAATCAATTAATGATAAACGACGGGCGAGCTCCTTGCGCAACTGGCCTAATGATTCATTAACAACCTTGGGACGGTCGGCACCAAAAATAACTAGGTCACCGGGCTCCATCTCCATGGTCGCTTTTAACTGGGTTTTTTCTTCGTCTGAGAAAAACTTCACTATCGGCGATTGCCATTCACCATCATCTCCGACTTTAATCCAAGCCATCCCTTTGGCACCATAAACACCTACAAATTTAGTCAACTCGTCTAAATCTTTACGGGAGAAACTTGCCTGACCTTTAACGTTGATCGCCTTAATAATCCCTTGGCTCCCCAGAACCGATTGAAAGACTTTAAACTGACTATCTTTAAAAATTTCTCCGACGTTTACGAGTTCCAAACCAAAGCGCACATCCGGTGTATCCAAACCAAAACGGTCAATGGCTTCCGCATAAGTTAAGCGTTGGAACGGTGGATTTAATACTTCTCCTAAACCCTCAGACCAAAGCGTCTTCATTAAATTTTCCATGCACGCGATGACTTCATCAACGGTCACAAAACTAAGTTCCATATCAATTTGAGTAAATTCAGGTTGGCGGTCGGCACGTAAATCTTCATCACGAAAACAGCGCACAATTTGGAAATACCGGTCAAAACCAGAAACCATTAAGAGCTGTTTAAAAATTTGTGGTGATTGTGGCAGTGCATAGAACTGACCATGGTACAAACGTGATGGCACTAAATAATCGCGCGCGCCTTCAGGAGTTGACTTCGTTAAATAAGGCGTTTCAATTTCTAAGAAGCCCTGATCGCTTAATGATGTGCGTGTGGCTTGCATCACTTTGTGACGCAAGATCATATTCTTTTGTAAGGCCGGACGACGCAAATCTAAATAGCGATATTTCAGCCGCACATCTTCGCCAGCATCAGTACTATCTTCAATGACAAAAGGAGGTGTGGCCGCACGATTAAAAATTTCAAATTCGTTAACGCTTACTTCAATCTGACCCGTCGTCAGCTTACTATTAGCCATTCCTTCAGGACGCTGGCGCACAGTACCACGGATTCCCATTGAGTATTCACTGCGCAAGTGTTTGGCTAGTTCATGAACCTTTGGATCTTCTTCGGGGTTGAAAACAATCTGCGTCACCCCTTCGCGGTCTCTTAAGTCTACAAAGATCAAGCCACCATGATCACGGCGGGTACTGACCCAACCATAAAGCACAACATCTTCTCCCATGTTGGCATCGGTTAAAACTCCGCAACTATGGCTGCGCTTATGCTTCGCTAAAAACTCACTCATGATCTGGTCCTAAGCTATTATCACGCTTCTACACAAGCGCTTTCTTCGTAAAAGTAGGGGCGTATTGCAATACGCCCCTACGTAAAACCGTTTGTAATATTATTTACTTATTTGGCAATCTTGAATTCAACCCGTCGATTCTTGGCCCGGCCTGACTTACTGTCGTTAGAAGCAATCGGAGACTTTTCGCCCAAGCCTAGGGCTTCTAAGCGATGAACCCCCACACCCTTAAGAATCAAATAAGCTTTCACCACATTGGCACGCGCCACTGTCAGTGATTCATTAATGGCTGGGTCCCCTGAATTATCAGTATAAGCCTCAATCTTTAATCGAGGGATATCCGCGGGGCGATCTTTCATCAACTGAGCAATTTGCTCTAACACCGCACGGTCACTATCCGACAGATTGGCAGACCAAGGATTAAAAATAAATGGAGGCGTGTTGATCTTCTGACTAGCAGTATCCACACTTACCTGAGGTCGCGCCGCTGCGGGACTCGACGCACGACGTGCCCGTCCGGCTGGAGGATTATTGGGATTACCTCCCTGCTTTAACCACGCAGGTTCTGATTCCGGGGCCAAATCGGCACCATGAGAATGACTGCTAGTCGACGCTGGTGGCGGCGGTGGTGGCGGCGCACGACGCACGGACCTAGCCGGTGGATTATTGGGGCTACCCCCTTGCTGTAACCATGCGGGCTCTGATTCCGGAGCCAAATCGGATTCTGTCCCACCCATTGGAACTACCTTAGGCGTTCCAGGCATCTCATCAAACTCATTTGACGACTGGGGCTGCTCGGCGGGTGTTGGCTGCGCTGGCGGTGGACTGGACCGACGTCCGGTCTCACGATCCAAAGCCTTTTGATGCTGAGCCGCTTCTTCAGGTGATTCAACCGCACCTTGCAAATCTGACTCATACGCACGATTGAGTTGTTCGGCTTCGGCTGACCCAACTTCGGCTAACGGAAGTGGTTCTCCTTCTGCATATACAGCACGTGTGACCAATCCTGCTGTCAGCACTAGGGCCAAACCAATGAAGATGTGATGTTGTTTTTTCATGTTACCCCCCTTGAATATGGGTAACCACCGATGAAAAATCATCGAGTGGCAATTCTACTTGGGACTGTTCTTGCATATCGCGAATGGCCAAGACACCCTTGTCCAATTCATCAGAACCCAAGATAAGTGTATAACGCGCCCCAATTCGATCTGATCGTTTCATCAGCGATTTGAGACCCTTTCCATCATAACTCATTTCCACCCGAATCCCCTGCTTGCGTAATTCACTGACTAACTTGACGGCTTTATTCCCTGCAGCCGTCCCGATAGCCGCCATAAATACCAATGACCCTTGATCGGTTTTAGTTAATGACTTCTCTTTTAATAATGATACCAAACGTTCTACCCCAATAGCAAAACCTACTCCAGGCATGTGGGGTCCACCCATTAAACGCACCAGACCATCATAGCGGCCACCACCGGCCACAGCATTTTGGGCCCCCAAATGTTGGGTCGTAAACTCAAAAGCCGTACGCTGGTAATAATCAAGACCACGCACAATCCCCGTATTAACCGCATACGATGACCCAAAACGACCAATACCTTCCAAGACATCATCAAAATGCTCTTCGCAATTTTGACATAAAAACTCCTGGATACTCGGGGCCTCTGAAGCCACCGCCTGACATTTTTCTTGCTTACAATCCAAAATACGCAGCGGATTTTTACCCAAACGACGGATACAATCTTCACAGAGATCAGCTTTATATTCCGTCAAATAAGCAATCAGTTTGTCCGTAAACTCAGGGCGACATACCATGCAGCCCAAAGAATTAATCTCGAGTTCTAAATCATCAATACCCAGGCTCTTGAAAAAATAATCCGCCATGTGAATCAATTCGGCATCAATCATGGGCGCTTCAGAACCAATCACTTCAACACCAATCTGGTGAAACTGACGATAGCGCCCTTTTTGCGGACGCTCATAACGATACATCGGACCATGATAATAAAGTCGGGCTAGGGGGTCCTGTTGATCATAGTGATTCTCTATATAGGCACGCATGACTGAAGCCGTACCTTCAGGCCGCAAAACAATCTTTTTGCCTTGGCGATCTTCAAAGGAATACATCTCTTTTTCCACAATTGAGGTGGAAGAGCCCAAGGAACGCGCAAAGACCTCTAATGATTCAACCACCGGAGTCCGGATCTCCCGGTAATGAAATAAACCAAAAATCCGATGCATCTCGGATTCCACCCATTGCCAGAGTTCGGCTTCCTCCGGGAGGATGTCATTCATTCCTTTAATCGCCTTAATGGGCATAATCGCAAAGTTTACAGAAGTTATTAATATTATTCAATTAATTTAACTTTAGCCTCTTTGGCATAAAAGATGCTATAAAGATGGCCTATGAAGAAGTTTTTTTTCCTACTCATATGCCTATTTTCTTTAAGCGCTTGCTTCAATCCCTTTACCTTCCCGTTTAATCTCTTCGACGGAGATGACGCAACGCGTGATCCAGAGGGGACCTTACATCTTGCCGTAGGGGGCGTCCTCGCCGACCATGATACCTTTGAAATCAAACCACCGGATGGCATCACCGCCGCAGATATTAGCCTGAATACAGACAATGCCGATCAATTAACACTCGCTATCACTGCCGAAGATCCCATCACAGTTCAAGCCACTCCGTCACAGGGTGGCACGAATACCATCCGTATTTTTGCCAATAGTGAAGAACTAGACCAAGTCAATACCATCACACCACCTCAAGCCATGATCCAAATTCTCGTGGCGGAAGCGCGCGGCCAGTTAGCCACCGAAGCTCATTTAAAAGATGATAATGTTTCGGTTGGGAGCATCAGTGCCACCGGCGAAGCTATCGCCAGTGTTATTAAAAACCGTGTCATGCGGTTGCAAGACGGTGCGGACCCTGCCTTGTTTGAAGTTGACGGCGCCGCCTTTGCGAGCCATCCACCGGATTCCGAATATGAAGCCGTGATTGAAGCCACCCGCGATGGGAGCTATCAATTTTCACCCATTCATCCAGACAACACCAACCACCAACTATATATTGATGCCGCGCAACGCGCGAATCTCAGTGACGATGAATTATTGGCCTATGACCAAGCCGTGATGAGTGCCGCCTTCATCTTTGGGGGTGGGGTTTCAGACCCAACTGAAGGTGCTTTTGCTTTCTTTTCACCCACAAAAACTCAATACGACGCGATCGAAGCCGCGCTCCTTTCTGAAACTAAGGAACTTGATCCCGCCACCGGTATCAGTGACGATAATTTCCCAGCTTTAGCACCGATTCAAATTTTGATCTTAAGTAAAATCAATGAGGTGCCTGACGAGGACTACCCTGCTTTTGTCTTCATCCGCTCACGTACCGATATTCAACCAGCCGTTGTCTCAGATTAAACCACGAAATCATTTGCGATTCTGCCATGAGCAGACTATGTTTGCTGGTAAGATGATTCCTTTGATCCGGAAATTACTGGGTCTCGGCAGTGGCCTCATAATTCTTTTGACCCCACTCCCAAGTGCCGCCGAATTTTCGGATTCGGTTTTAGACTCCGTCCGCAATCTGCAAGAAGATATTCTCTTTCAAAGCCGTCGCAATATTAATGGCGCTGACACCGCAGCTATGTGGGCCTTATTTGATCAGGACGTCTTATTCTCTCTCAACGGGGGTGTTGTCCCACTGACCATGGAAGAACTCAATAAGAAATATGGCGTCACGGACATCAGAGTTCCCGCAGAAATAGCGACTCATAAAAAAGGGACCTCTGATGTCAAAACAGGGGCCGTACGCATTCAATTCATTCAACTGCCCAGCTCCCATAAAGGCAAGCCTGATTGGATGGCTATCTATTATCATGGCTTAGGCGTCGTCCCAGCTTCAACCTTTCACATTTTTCGCTACGATAAAAAACAGTACCGTTTGCAAGCCGCCATGGAAAAGACCTCCTTCTTAAATGCGCACCCTAGGTTACAGTGGAGCACACTGCAGATTGTGCACACAAAAAGGAAACAGCATTTTGATAGTTATTTTGTCCCGCTCAGCAAAGGGCAATCTAACCGAACAAAAGTTAATTGGAAGTGGGATGGCAAAGAATTAGAAGCCCAGTACTGGATCAAGCACTATGACTTCCATAAAGATGAGAATGGCGCTATCGTTAGCAAACCAGGACCCATCGTTGAACTCAACTAAGTTTTCGTTTTATTTTTTTTGAGATACTCTTCAAATTCATTGAGATCGACCATGACAGTTTCGTCAAGCTCCTCACTCTTTTGAGGTTTCTTAGATATATCTTCCGGCAACTTATCAGTCGCTTCATCACCAGAAAATTTCTCCGGTGTTGTGGATTTAGGAGTGGGTGCCGTAGGTGGAGCGAGATCATCAGCTTTCACCATAACCGTTTTATCAAGATCAATCCCACCAGACTCTTTTGGCGGTGACATCGGTGACTCAGGAGACGGTTCATCTAAGGGAGGAAAATCAGACAACCTCACCATAGTGGTTTTTTCCAAATCTTCGGGGTGCATCCGCTCATCAGGCTGTGGCGATGACTCAGGTACGGGAGGTAGATCATCCAAACGGACCATCGTCGTTTTTTCTAAATATTCATCTGTTATGGGCACAAGGACGGGTGACACCGGTGCTGCAGGGGCCGGTGTACTCGCAGTAATTCCAAAGCGCGTTCTGACTTCATCAAACTCATGAATATATTCCTCATCATCCTCAAACTCTTCACGAGCCAAACCATAAATCCGCATAGCGGCATCTGACTGCCTTTGTTCACAGTAACTTTCGAATAATTCTTGCATCAGACGGCGCGCATTTTCGCGCTGCTCTAAACGTAAATAGACATCAATATAAAGCTCTTTTATTTCAGTTTGCCCTTTAGTTTGAGGGCTTAATGAATCAAGCTGCTTCTCAGCCTTATTAACATCTCCTCTAGAAATATAAAGCCGACATAAAGTAACTGCTAAGCTCAGGTCATCAGGCTTATGATAACGAATGCGTTCATAAACTTCGAGCAAACCTTCCTGATCATTTTGCGATTTAAGGTCATCTGCCGCGTGTTCGTATTCACGTAAGGCATCCTCAACCTTACCTTCCTTCTGAAAAATTTCTGCTAAACGAATGCGACTCGTCACCGCAGAGGGGTCACAATCAACAATCTTCATACGTACATCTAAAACTTTTTCAGTATCATGAATTTGTTCATAGTGATCGGCGACAATAAAATACTGACCCAGAGCATCTTTCTGCAAACCAACTTCACGATAAAGATCACCCAGGTTCTCATTGGTTTCTATCAGCGTAGGATTGAGATTAAGGATCTTCTTGTAGATAGCAATAGCTTTCAAATGAAAGCGGTCACTCACATATGAAGACGCCACTTCCTGATACGTAGCAATAGCTTGCGCAACTTCTTTACGCCTAACAAACAAGTCACCCAACTTTAACTTTAAGCGCATGTCTTCTGGGTGAGCCGCGACCTGCTTATTATAAATCTTGAGGGCTTTATCAAACTTACCGTCAGCGATTAACTTTTCAGCTGTTTCCAGCTGCTTTTCCTTACCCACTATTCACCTCATCAGGAGGGCTGCACTAAAGCAACCGCAGCGCGCAACCCCAGAAGATAACTCTCTTTACCAAAACCCGTAATCACACCCACCGAGACAGAGGCAGTATAACTATGCTGACGAAATTCTTCTCGTGCATGAATATTGCTTAGATGAACTTCAATGGCGGGACATTGAATCGCTGCCAATGCATCGCGAATCGCAACACTTGTATGCGTAAAGGCCGCCGGGTTAATTAAAATAACATCGCAATCTTGATCGGCTTCCTGCAAGCGCGTCACAATTTCACCTTCATGATTTGACTGGTAGAACTCAATACTGACTTCAAGGCGTTGTGCTAAATCACTGAGCTCTTGCTCAATATCTGCTAAGGTCAGACTGCCATAAACTTCTGGCTCACGCTGACCTAATAAATTTAAATTGGGGCCATGAACAACTAAGACTTTCATACGACCGTTTTTTCCTCTCCCGACAGTTCATCTTCAATCTCGTGAAGACGCTGACGAAGCTGTTGATTATCCGGGCTCTTTCGCAGTAAAGCACGAATGATCTTTGCCGCGGCATCATACTCACCTTGTCCGACTAAGATTTGAACCATCGTCACATTTTCCCAAGGATCATTTTCAGAAAGCTGTGACTTAACTTCCCCGGGTTCCGCAACATTCTTGGATATCAAATAACGTTGAGCTTCCGGATGTTCCGGCATTCGCTCGAGCACTTCTTGAGCCATCGCATCAGCTTGCTGCATTTGCCCTAAAGAGGAGTATACCGAGGCCAGAATTAAACGTCCACTGATGGACTCGGGATTCTGCTTCAGGCCTTGTTCACACACAAAACGGGCCTCATCCAAACAGCCTTGTTCCCGCAACATTTCGGCCATGGGCACAAAAACAATGGAGCCCTGATTTTGCCGCCAAAGCTCATAATATTGCTTGAACTGTTGATTATCTCTAAGCTGCTCTGGAACCTGCTTCATAGCACTTATCTTCTTAAAAACTGAGCGACTTTCTGTGGCGTAATCGAGGCAACCGAAACCTGGCCAATGCTCTCAACGAAAACAAACTGCAAGTGACTACCACGCATTTTTTTATCGTGCTTTAACGATTGCTCCCATTGACGCTTACTAAAATTAGGTAATTTTACAGGCAGGCCATACGCCGCTAATATATCCGTAATATCCAAGGCAATTTCACGCGTACAATGACCTTCGGCGACAGAAAGTTCAGCAGCTTGCACCATGCCCATCGCGACCCCTTCTCCATGACCATATTTACGATAATCCGTTAATTTTTCGATGGCATGGCCGACGGTATGACCAAAATTGAGAATCATCCGTTCTCCGCGGGTTTCTTTTTCGTCACGCGTCACCACCCCTGCTTTGATAGTGCAGCATTTTTTGACAATTTTTTCGAGCAAGACGGGGTCACGCTGCAAAATACCAATCCGCTCTTTCTGTAAGAACTCATAGAACTTAGTATCCTTGATCACCGCATATTTAATCACTTCTGCGAGGCCACATAAATACTCACGCTCTGGCAGAGTATTGAGATAACTCACATCAATGTGCACATGCAGTGGTTGATAAAAGGCCCCCACCAAATTCTTACCTTCTTGATGGTCTACTCCCACTTTACCGCCCACACTCGAATCGACTTGTGAGACCAGCGTCGTCGGAATCTGCACATATTTTATGCCTCGCATATACGTCGCCGCGATAAAACCACCGATGTCGCCTAAAACCCCCCCACCAAACAACAACATCACTGAATGGCGGTTGGCACCCTGCTCCGTCAGCCAATCATAGCCGTGCTGTACCGTCGCTAAATTTTTATGGCGTTCCCCATCCGGAAGAATCAGATATTCTGGCTTAAACCCTTGTTTTTTAAATGATTTAAGTAATTTTGGCATCAATAAGGGGCCCACAACTGAGTTGGTCAACAGCAAAGGTTTTTTATCGGGGCAATACGTTTCTAGAAAATCACATAAAGACTGCGTCTCATCAGATACAATATCAATAACATAGCGATGATGCTTCAATTTGACCGGAACCTGATAACGCTTAGCACTGACGGTAAGCACCTTAGGGCGTGGTGTACCAGCCCTGGAAGCCGGCAATGATTTCTGCCGCGAGCGCGTCGGGGCTTTTTTCTGTAGTTTCGAAGACATAACTCACCTTGTCATAGAATGGACGACGCTCATCAATCAACCGAAGAATTTCTGCCTTGGGATCGGCAACCCGCAACAAGGGACGATCTCCCGAAGACTGGACCCGCTGCAGGATGGTTTCTGCCGGGGCTGTCAGCAAGGCCATGAAACCCGACTGGTTTAATAATTCAAAGTTTTCAGCATCGACAATGGCCCCACCACCAGTGGCTAGCACCAGAGGCTCCTGCTGCACACATTGTTTGAGGGCATTGCGCTCATACTTGCGAAATTCTGCTTCTCCCGCTTGAGAGAATATCTCGGGGATCGACTGACCCGCCAACGCAACCACGACCTCATCCGAATCCATGCAGGGCCACTGAAGTTGATCTGCAATGGCCTGCGCGACAGTGGTTTTTCCTGTCCCCATAAAACCGGTTAGGATGATGCGTTGTGCTTTAATAATTTTTTACCTGTTCTAAATAGCCATGGTAATTCCGCGAGACCTCTTCCATAGAATCGCCCCCAAACTTTTCTAAGAAAGCATCGGCCAATTCCAAAGCCACAATATTTTCTGCAATCAAAGCAGCGGCTGGCAACACACAAATATCAGAACGCTCAATACTGGCTTTAAATTCTTCTTTGGTCTGCACGTTTACCGAGCGTAAAGGGTTGTATAAGGTCGCAATGGGTTTTAAGGCCCCACGCACCACCACCGGCATCCCATTCGTAATCCCACCAGTAAAACCACCGGCGCGGTTGGTACCGTGATAAAAGCCCTTATCCGCATCATAGAAAATCTCATCATGCACTTGCGAGCCGGGCAAATCCGCCACAGATTTTCCAATGCCAATCTCAACACCCTTCACGGCCTGAATACTCATTACCGCCATAGCTAAACGGGCATCCAATTTACGGTCCCATTGCACATGAGAACCTAAGCCAATCGGCAGCCCGGTACAGACGACCTCAAACAAGCCCCCTAAGCTGTCACCATCCTTTTTGGCTTGATCAATATTTTTTTTCCAAGTGACTTCAGCGTCACGGTCAAAGGTACGGCATTCCGATTCGGCAATTAATCCTGGAATTTGCTCATAAGCCGGAATCTCTTGCGTGATGCCTACCCCGCCAATTTTGGTCACATAGCTATAGAATTGGATATCGAAGGCTTCCAACACTTGGCGCACCAAAGATCCCACCGCGACCCGCATCGTCGTCTCACGGGCACTGGAGCGCTCTAAGATGTTCCGTAAATCCTTATGCTGATACTTGATGCCACCGGCTAAATCCGTATGTCCAGGACGCGGCCCATAAACGGCCTTTTTATCGGTTTCATCCTCAGCTGAGGCCGACATGATTTTGTCCCAATTTTTCCAATCTTTATTACGGATCTCTAAACAAACGGGCGACCCTAAAGTCTTCCCAAAACGGATCCCTGAATTGATAGTGATCAAGTCGGTTTCAATCTTCATCCGACCACCGCGACCATATCCCCCCTGGCGGGCAATCAATTGGGCATTGATCTCATCGATATCAATCGACAGACCCGAGGGCAGTCCCTCTAAAATAACACTAATAACGGGACCATGGGATTCCCCAGATGTTAAATAACGTAAACGAGTCATGGCTTCCTTGTAGATAGTCCTGAATTCTCTTGGCAATACAAAAAACAAAAGGCGACCTAGCGGCCGCCCTTTATGGCTAAAAAAGCCTCTTAAAAACTATTCTTCAGGAAAAACCTTCTCTTTTTCTGAAAGTTTAAAGCCAAGTGCGAGAATAATTTTACGCTTGGTATCCATACGGCAATCTTTGCCTTTTTCGACTCGATCAATGGTTAAAGCCGAGATACCTGCTTTACGAGCTAACTCTGCTTTACTCATCAACTGTGATTCACGAAGTTCTCTCACTCGATTGTCTTCACGCGCTGCCATAGGTTCCAACCTTTACATAAATTTTACTGTGAGCTTGCGTCCACCTTTTGTTCCGCGAACTGCCTAACAATGTTACATAAACTATAAAACATTGTCAATTTTAAGTAGTTTTTTAGGTTAATTGAGTATTAATTAATTAAAGTTATGCATCATAAGGAAGCTGCCTAAAAATCAAGCATTGCTTTAAAAGTAGGCAAAAAAAGGCTATAAAATAGGCACTTTTCTCACGACACAGTGCGTAATAATTGGCGCCCGAGATCCAAATAACCATCTAGTAAAATTGTCCCGAAAAAAAGATAGGCCCAAGCCGCCAAAGCAAGGAAGGGTCCGAAGGGGACGGGGTGGTCGAGCTTAGTGCGACTCAGTAATAAGACCAGGCCTCCAATGAGGGTACCGGCCACCGAGGCCATCAATAAGATGAAAAGAATGGCCTGCCAGCCAAAAAAAGCTCCGAGCATGGCCGCCAGCTTCACATCTCCTAAACCTAAGCCCATCCGGCCGCGGGTACGCTCATAAAACCAGCTAATCAACCAAAGACTGCCTCCACCTAACAAGAGACCCAACAATGATTCTATCAATAAGCCCGTCCAAGCACCTTGACCTAAAGTCACATGCACGACGACGCCCAACACCATGCCGGGATATGTGATGACATCTAAGATCAAGAGGTGTTCGAGGTCGATGAAAACAATGGCGAGCAGCGGCGCACTCAATAAGAGAAAATACGCAATATAGTGAGCCGGCAGCGGAAAACGCCAGAGGACCGCTACAGAGATCAGTGCTGTTAAAAGCTCTACTGTAGGGTAACGCCAAGAGATCGGCTCATGACAATAACGACAGCGACCACGTAAAAATAAGAAACTCACTAGGGGGATATTTTCAAACCAAGTAAGTTGATGCTGACAATGGGGGCAATAAGAACGTGGCAAGACAATCGATTGCTCTCGCGGCAGACGATAAATACACACATTCAAAAAACTGCCGATCAACAAACCAAAGACAGCACTCGTGCCCAGCAGCCATGGCATTAGTTCAGGAAGCATGCTCCACTCAATACCACGTCGTGAAACGGCGTGACTAGTGCTTATTCCAAACTACTGATAACGCGTCCGCCGAATCATCAATGCCATCACAGTAGCAAACAATACCAACGCACCCGCATGTGACATGGGCTGATGAGAAACTGAAAGCGAACAGCCACTACTGCCTGTGCTGGTTTCGTCTGTGCAGTCTGCCGCACAGCCATCACCATCAGCCGTATTGCCATCGTCACAGTCTTCACCGGTATCAACAGTGCCGTCACCGCAGATAGCGGTCACTTCGTTGGTGCAGTCAGCAGCACAGCCATCACCGTCCATATTGTTGCCGTCATCGCATTCTTCAATCCCAGTTTCAATAGTACTATCTCCGCACGAAGCTTCAACACATGTGCTAAGACACCCATCTGTATTG
>JAJFLM010000117.1 GCA_021772655.1 Deltaproteobacteria bacterium | reverse complement strand
CTCAATGACAGTACCTTGTGCCAATAAGGTACTTGATGTTGAAACAAATTGACTTACGAAAGCAGGTAATGATTGCAAGAAAGTATTAACAGCTTGTTCTTGCTCTGCTTGAGATAATGTTGTGCCACCGCCGTTATTATTGCCAATATTTGTGCCATCTCCACAAGCGGCTACACTAAAAACAAGTGCTAATGCTAAGAAAATAGAATTAAAGCGTTTCATAGTTAAATTCTCCTTGGTGAAAGTTCAGTAAATTATTGGCCGTAGTTATATAGATCTGCGACGTGATGGTCAAAGTCTTTTATTTTTTCGGAAATAGGCAAGTCACGGTAAATTTTGCGACAGCGGTAACAAATCAGCTGTGTTGGGACAAATTTGTAGATTAAGGCATCAATAATAGCCGCCACAATTAAAGAAATATGATAGGTCCAAAAGCTGAGAATAACTGCGATTATGAAGATACTGACCCCAATTTTTCGAGGGAATCGCTTATCACGGTAATAATCTTTGCAGCCACAATCGGTGCAGGGTGGTAAATCGGTTTTAGGGGGCATTTGAGTGATTGTCATCGGGCCTCCTCCTTAGCAGAATAGCTCCTGAGCAAGCAAGCCTCGTTGATTCACCCTTAAATCATAATATTAAGGGGCATTGACCCAAGTCCCCAATTTTTGTAGTAAATCCAAGCTAAATTATGAGTCAAAAAGTTATTTCATTAACAGCCCGCCAGCAAGCCGGGCAGCCCATGACACCGGTAGAAGCCATCGATCTTTATGGCATTAGAGACTGGGGTTTGGGTTATTTTTCAGTCAACGAGACAGGGGCTTTGACCTGTCGCCCTGAAGCAGATCCTCAAGATGAGATTTCTTTAGTAGATGTGGTTGAGCGCGCGCAGCGATTAGGCTTAAATTTCCCATTGCAAGTGCGTTTTCAGAATTTATTGCACCATCGCGTAGAAGCCATTCAATCAGCCTTTGCGCAGGCGATCCAAAAAACGGCTTACCAAAATAGCTATCGTGGAGTTTTTCCTGCGAAGGTTAATCAATTGAAAGAAGTGATCGAGGAGATTCTCATTGCGGGTCAGCCCTATGGTTCCGGTTTGGAAGTTGGGAGTAAAGCCGAGTTGGTGGCTGCCTTAGCACTCAATGAAAGCTCCGCGAGCTTGATTATTTGTAATGGTTATAAAGATGATGAGTACATTCGTTTAGCCTTATTAGGGCAACAAGTCGGCCATCATGTAAAAATTGTGATTGAGAAAGTGGATGAAGTCGAACGGATTATTCGCTTAGCTGAGGCATTACAAATAAAGCCAGTTTTAGGAATTAGGGTACGACTTGCGAGTAAGGCCTCCGGACCTTGGGCGAATTCTAGTGGTGACTTGGCTAAGTTTGGCTTGAGTGTTTCTGAGGTGCTGCATGCGTGGCAACGTTTATCTGAAGCTGATTTAGGCACTTGTTTAAACATGATCCATTTTCATATTGGCTCGCAAATTTCTGATATACAATTTTTCCAGCGCGCGGCACGTGAAGCGGCACGCTATTATGCCCAGCTCATTAAATTGGGAGCTCCTTTAGAATGTTTGGATGTGGGTGGTGGCTTGGCAGTGGATTATGATGGCTGTGCATCTACGCACGCTTCATCCATGAATTATAGTTTAGATGAATATGCTATGACCATCGTGCAAAATATTCAGCAAGTATGCAATCAAGAGCAGGTCAATCATCCCATGATTATTTCTGAAAGTGGGCGAGCCACAGTGGCTCATCATTCAGTGTTGGTTGTGGAGGCCTTTGCAAATGTTGAAAAAGTTCGGTCTTTTACTTTGCCTCAGTTACAGCAATTAGATGATGAACCTCAAGTTGTTCATGATACTTTCTCATTGCGTCAGCAATGGCTTGATGGTGCTGAAGGGATAGTTGTTTATCATGCCTTGTTGGAAATACGTGAGGCGTCACAACAATTATTTGAACTCGGACAGCTTTCTTTGACTTCCAAGGCCCATATTGAAGATTGTTTCTGGCATACCGTTGCAGAGATTGCTGCTAAGTATCATCAGGATGAAGATCGTCCGGCAGAGATTAAGCAATTGATCGAGCAGCTTAGTGCTCAGTATGTCTGTAATTTCTCTATATTCCAGTCATTGCTGGATAATTGGGCCATTGATCAGTTATTTCCTATTATCCCGATTCACCGTCTCAACGAACAACCAAACCATGAGGCGACTTTGGTAGACATTACCTGTGATTCAGAGGGTAAGATTGAATCCTTTATTTCTGACCGAGGGGGTGTGGGGGCCTTGCCGTTGCATGAAATAGGGGAGGCACCTTATTATTTGGGAGTATTTCTGACCGGGGCTTATCAAGATATCATGGGTGATCATCATAATTTATTCGGTCGGGTGAATGAAGTGCATGTTTATAAGGATGCGTCCTCGCCTGGAGGGTTTTATATAGAAGAGGTCATGCATGGTTCGACCATTGATGAGGTATTGAAAGATACCCAATATGACATCAAGGATTTAGTGCGTCGGTTTAAATTTAGGGTCGATCAGGCCGTTCAAGAAGGACAGTTAGGGGCTAATCAAGCCTATGATGTGATGAGTCGATACCGTAAGGCTCTCGCAGGATACACTTACCTGACAGATTCTTAAAAAAACAGGGTAGAAGGGTTATATGTTATGTAAATTAGCCTTGATTGTAATTGGGGCGATAGCCTAGATCCTGTAATGTATACTATTTTACATAATATATCTTATGCGACGTTATGTGGAGTGGCTTAGGAGAGCCTCTGAGACGGATATGAATGGGCACCTGTGCCTCTAGTGTACTCACGGCATAAACGGCGCCATCATTTGGAGGAAATATGCGTATATTATTAGTAATGACTTTGGTATTGGTGACGAGTCCTGTCTGGGCCATGGGGATGATGCCACGTGGTAAGATTCAATCAAAGCCAGCCAATCAACCAGCCGTTGAAGCAGCTACTCAAATCAAGGCCTCAACTAAAGTTAGCGCCGCTGATGTGAGTAAGAATATTGAACTCAAGGATCAAGAGCTCGAAAAGGCTGATCTTTCCAAAGATAAGCCTGCTGACGCGATTAAAGTAAAAACTGTAGCTCCCACAGCCCATTAAACTAGCTCTGAAGAGCCTGATGGTAGCAAATTATCTTATAGAGAAGCTGCGCTACCAGAAAATCAGGCGCATGCATTCCCGGCTTTGGCGCAAATTCATTAATATCAAAGCCTATTAGAGGTCCTTTTTTCAGCAAATTGCGGGACAACAGTAAAATATCTCCCCAACTTAGGCCTCCAGGGACAGGTGTGCCGGTACTTGGCATAATAGCAGGATCTAAACCGTCCACATCTATTGTATAGTAGATAGGCGTGTCACTAGGAACGTCGGATAAAAAATAACTACACCAATCACTTAGTTCACGACGTTTTTCTTCAAGTAATACATGCAGTTTCTGTTCTTTAATAAGTTGATGTTCAGCTTTACTAATTGCTCTTATCCCTATGCTATGAAAAGGAATATTTAGATCATAAACTCGGCGCATCACGCAGGCATGAGAATAAGGAGTGCCCTGATACTCATCTCTTAAATCAGCATGCGCATCCACTTGGACGACATGCATATCTGGGTATTTTTCTGCGCAGGCCTTGATGGCTCCATAGGAAACTGTGTGCTCACCGCCTAATACTATAGGTAGCTGTGCTCTATTGAGGACAGTTTTTACTTCATTATAAATCAGTTCACTGGCATCTGCCCCCGTCAGATGGTTTAATTTCAGACTTGGAGCGGTATAGACTTCACCCTGCTCACAGCAATTAAGCTCTACTTCATGATCGTATTCTTCTAGCTGTGGCGTTGCTTTCAGGATGGCATCAGGCCCCAAAGCCGTCCCTCCTTCATAGCTCACTGTTTTTTCGAAGGGTGCTGGAATAATAGTATATTGAGCTGTATCCGCCCTATTTCTGTCGTTTGGGGTATCAAAAAAATTCATAAGTCATTGAAATATCAGGATATTATCGAAAATACCATAAAAAAACCCCGCCCACTTGGGTGGACGGGGTTTTCTGAGAGACAGAAAGCAATAACAGCTTATTACAAAACCGTTGTTCCTGCCTGTGACATAAAGCCGCGAGATTTCTATCTTCTGCGCTTAGTGGCTTTACGCTTAGTAGCTTTTCTCTTGGTGACTTTTTTCTTAGTTGCCTTACGCTTAGTGGCCTTTTTCTTGGTCGCCTTACGCTTGGTAGCTTTTTTCTTAGTCGCCTTACGCTTAGTGGCTTTGCGTTTAGTGGCCTTTTTCTTGGTCGCCTTACGCTTAGTCGCTTTACGTTTAGTAGCTTTACGCTTAGTGGCTTTGCGTTTAGTGGCCTTTTTCTTGGTCGCCTTACGCTTAGTCGCTTTACGTTTAGTAGCTTTGCGTTTAGTGGCCTTTTTCTTGGTCGCCTTACGCTTAGTTACTTTGCGCTTAGTCGCTTTCTTAGCTACTTTGCGCTTAGTTGCCTTTTTCTTAGTTACCTTTTTCTTGGTAGCTTTTTTCCGAGCAGTCGTTTTCTTTTTACGAGCTGCAGTTTTTTTCTTTGCTGCCATTGTTACCTCCTAGTCTCTCTCATTCGTAACTTTATAATGGTTACTAATTAAATGAGATTAGCCACAATTAAGTTAAATTATATTTAAATGTTGCAATGTGGTCAATACAAAATAAGTAAAATTGTTTATTTTTACAAAGGGTTAGTAAGTTTTGTTTTGTTGTAAGCTAACTATGTTGAGTGACACTTAACTTGAAGTCAGCGAATCAAACTTAATGACACATCATGTTATGTTTATTTTTTGCATGAAATGTATTTCTTTAGTGCTTAACACGACTTTTTAGGTACTGAATTTCTTTACGCGTATTGAATTGTTTAGCGAGCTCTATTGTGTCTTCTAGTTGTGTATAGAGCTTGTTATAAGGTCTATAAGCTCGAACTTTTACTTAACGTGTTTTAAGATATAATATGTCTTCATGATGTCATTGCGAGGAGGCCAGAGGCCAACACGGCAATCTCCCGAGTGCAAGTGGGAGATCGCCACGCTACGCTCGCGATGACAACCAGGTATGGTCTATTCAAATGATTGAACGAGTGAACTATTGAATCTGTGGAGTACTTAATTGGTGCTGAGAGATAAAAAAACAGCCGCCTAGTAAACTAGACGGCTGTTAGAATAATGGTAGCGGGGACAGGATTTGAACCTG
>JAJFLM010000116.1 GCA_021772655.1 Deltaproteobacteria bacterium | reverse complement strand
CTGCGTCTTTGAATGCGTAAATCAAGGCTTCCGGCGAGTTTCTCTTCAGTGTCTAAAAGATGTAATCCTGGTCCAATTGCTCGGGTAAATGATTGCTCATTTCTTAAAACCGCAGCGCTGGCGATATCCAACAAGATCAGCGAAGCATCTTTTTGCTCGCTTATTTGGCTAAGAGTAATGCTTTTTCCGTCGCGGAAATTAATCGTTGATGGCTTTTTCCCAAGCAAACTGCGCGCCATAAGTTTGGCTACTTCAAGTAAATGGGATTTACTTTGAATGGGGACTACAAAGTGAGCCAAAAACAAGAACGAAAGGGTACTTCCTATCAGGAGGAGTGAGAGATCTAGCAACAGACTGTCGTAGGGCGCTGCAATTGACGCAAAGTCGAGGCTCAGCAAGGCGAAAAAACTCTTTGTGAATCCATCAACAGATAGATTGCCTTGCCAGTAAACAAGAAAAGACAAGAAGGCTAGCAGCAATGCTAGCAGGAGCAATGCCTTTCTTTGTTCAGATTTCCAAGTTGGAAGCATAAGGCATTTTATAACAAGCTGCGTGGACAAGAAAGTGATCTGCTTTGTTAGAATGAAAGCGGGAGAACATATGCAGCGCGTTGAATTTCATTGCCACACGAATGCTTCTCAAGACAGCTTGGTGAAACCCAGAGATCTCATTCAGCGATGTAGAAAAATTGGGCTGGATAAAGTTGTGATCACCGATCACAATACGATCTCCGGCGCCCTGCAGGCCCAGGAACTGGCTCCTGATTTGGTTGTGGTGGGCGAGGAGATTCAAACCGATAAGGGCGAATTGCTGGCTGCATTTGTGACAGAGGAAATCCCCAGAGGCCTGCCGGCACGAGAGGCAATTGAAAGATTGCGAAAACAAGGGGCTTTTATCAGCGTTTCCCACCCTTTTGATACATTGAGAAGTGGGGCCTGGGGCTTTGACGCCCTGGAGCAGATAGCGCCTTTTGTGGACGCCATTGAAATATTCAATTCCCGCTGCCTGTTTGATAGCTTCAATATAGAAGCGCGCGAATTTGCCGAAACAAAATCCTTAGCCGGAACCGTTGGCTCTGATGCACACAGCTTATGGGAGCTAGGCAAAGCCAGCATGTTCTTGAACGATTTTTCTGACGCTGATTCGTTTCGCCATGCGTTTGCAGAGGTTACATTTAGAGTTAAGCGCAGCGGCTTGCTGGCGAGAATGGGGTCAAGATATGCTGTACTTGTCAATCAATTCAGTTCACGTTAGTTGCTTGACCCTTCTGAAAGTCACGGTAGAATCGTGGGGTTGGCGCGGTGGCGGAATTGGCAGACGCAGGGGACTTAAAATCCTCCGAGGGCAACCTCTTGTGGGTTCGACTCCCACCCGCGCCACTGATTTCTCCCCTAAATCCGCACAATTGGTGCGGATTTTTGGAATCAACGCTAAATTCCTGGTGCAACCCGGTGCAACCCTATTCGGCCCTAAGAAGTCCCTCAAGAACATTAGCTGCCTTTGTTTGTATGTTTGGCAATAAATGTCCATAGAAATCCAGGGTGATGCTGGGTTTGGCATGTCCGAGTCGTTTTGATGCAACCAACACATCAACACCATTGTTCAGCATAAGCGAGGCGGCAGTGTGCCTCAAATCATGGAAGCGCATCTTTGGCAACCCTGCTACGATAAGCAGCTTTTGAAAGTTTCGGTAAGCTTCCGCTGGTTCTATGGGAGATCCATTTCTTGATGGAAAGACGTAGCCGGATTCTTGCCAGTTTTCCCCAGCTGTCTTTTTTGTGGATGCGATCAGTTTTGCCTGGTTGTCAAGCACTTTGCAAGTGTCCGCCCCTATCCGAGTTGATCTGATTGACGCCTTTGTCTTTGGCTTTTTCGGCATTAATCCAACTATGGGATCGCGCTTCAAACTGAATTTGACCTGCAGTATCCCCTTGGCCAAGTCTACTTCAGGCCATTTAAGTGCCAATAGCTCACCTTGCCGCATACCTGTAACAATAGCTAGGTAGTAAAGAGCATAGTTTTCGGCCTGCTTTGTTTTGGCCGTTACCAGAAGAAGTCGAGCTTGTTCTTCGCTGAGAGTTAACATTTCCCTTCTATCTGGCTTTGGTGGATTTGTAGCATTGCTGGGATTACTTGCGATTAGCCCCATCTTCATTGCTGAATTCAGTGATGCTCGTATAACAGCATGTGTCTTTTGAATCGTGCGTTTTCCTACTCCACGTTCAGCTTGTCTGTTGTACAAGCGCTGAATTCTTATTGGTGTCAGTTCTCGGAGCTTGACTGATCCAAGTTCTGGTAAGACATAGTCTTTGATTAGTTGTTTGTAGCTGCGCAAAGACTCATATGTAAGTCTGCCCTTAGCGGTTGTCAACCATTCTTCGAGAAACTCATCATAGGTTTTTCGGGCGGCTTTAAGGGTGAGACCTCGGTCAACCTGAGTACCCATCTCCCTCACCCAAGCAATGGCTTCAGCACGATTGCTGGATGTGTAACCTAGTCTTTTCCCTTCGACAGTTACCTGCGCTCTCCAGTGTCCATTGGATCGTTGATAGATGCTGCCCTCGTTATTTCCTCGTTTTCTTGTCATTCCTGATCTCCTTTTGTTGGAGCCAGGAAAGACGAGATATTTCTTATTTGGTTGTTAAGGTTCGGTTGCTGCCGAATCATTGTAAACCAACCTAGCATCATTTAGAAATATTCTCCTCAATGTAGCGGCCAAGATCCTCCGGGCGCACTCGACTTGCTCCCAATATCTTTACTGTTGGGATTATTCGCGTACGCATTAATTTATAGGCAAAAGATCGGCTAACTTTTAGTATTTTCGATATATCGCTAGCGTTAAGCAATCGCATCTCAGTAAATTTTGTTTCCACTAGCTCCGCTCCTAATCTATAGCTTGCGCCAACAAGGCATCAAAACGCTTTTTCCGGTTTTGTCTGCCATGCTTATACAAAGCCTCGATAGCTTCACGACCCATCAAATCCACCCAGGCACTGAAGGTTGGCGCGATCTGAGTCATCAGCCAATTGGTAATCCGCTCCAATTCCTTGCGCCGGGCATCAGTAACCGTTTTCCAGGCACGGCTAATCTCGCCCACAAACTTGGCCCACCAGCTTAGCAAGCGCCCTTCCTGCTCAAAATCCACGTAATCCCGCAGGTGCGCCATCGCCAAATCCGCCCAATACACCGGCAATTGGATCAACACTTCTCTAGCGACCAAATCAGCCCGTTCGGATCGAGTTTGAAACTCCAACCGAACCGGTCCCCGCTTGTCATAGACCCTTAACATACGAGAGGAAGACAGGGAACCTAGCCGTAAAGAGGTGGTTCCCTCACTTCCATCCTCGCGCGCATCAAAAGGCTGCACTGCATAAAACAAGGACTTGCGCTTCAGCAAAGACCGCAGCTGATCGTCCTCAACGGCTTGCTTGACATCCAGTGGCGAAAACTCCACACCATCCCAAGCCAGATCCAGCCGTGAAACTCTGAACTGCTCATACATTTGCATGGTGACCATGAATTCCTGGATCAGCTTGGCTTCAAGGGCATCGCAAGCCGAACCCGGAAATTCCAAATGTATATAGGCCGGGGTTTCCCCTGTAAAACCCACCGGATTGGTGTATAGCTTTGCTCCAGCCAACGCTTGGAACAAATTTCTAAACCCCCTTCCTCCATGTCCAACCGGAAGCATTGGGCCAAGATACCTTTCAAACCACAATTCCCACATCTTCAAGCCGTAATTTGCATCACACCAAATGGTCAGGGACAACCAATGCACTCTAAACTCCATCATCTTCTCCTTTTATATTTTCTAAACTACGCCCCCCTTCTAGTACGGGGGGGCTTTTTGGCCCTCCGGGCCATGCCTGCGCCCGACGGCTCGACGCCGTCCGCTGCTCCTCACGTGCGCTGCGTCGGCGGCGAGCAATTCGCTCCGGCAGCTAACGCCTTCACTTCGTTCAGTTGTTGCCCAGCCAGCGCCATCAATCAGAGATTGAATGACGCCCGCTGGTTTAGTCCTCTACTGGCAAGCCACCTGATCGCACGGGACATACAGCTGAATCTGGATATAGGAGCCGAAATCAACCCAGGCGGTTTGAGACAGGAAATCGATCCAGTAGATCGGCAAGCCGTTTTCACCGTGATAGAGGAAGATGTCTTCGCCACGATCACGACAAATCCATAAAACGCCGCTCTTGGGTGGATACTCAATGCGGGTGCCCAACAACCATTCAGCGGGACAAGCGACCACATGCCAACCTTCCAAAATGGCCTGGTCAACACGGGCACCATCCGCAAAATGCTCACAATCGTTGAAACAGTTGATCCCGCCATAAGGCGGCCAATAATTCGAGAAACGTGCCACCACCAGCTGCTTGGCATAGGATCGGCCAGTCTCGGCTTCAACTAAAGGAAGCCGATCCACGTTCTGCGCTTCACCCGGCTGAGGGATAACCGTTGGTGTGGATTTCACTTCCACTGTTGGCAAGATCGCTCCTGGCCCATCCTGAGCCCCATGAGTTGGCAGGATGGCCACCACACCTTGCTTGTCTGCCTCTGGGTTGGGCTGGCCGACTATCGCAATGCCCTGGTGCTGGGGATCGACTTGAGCAGCAGATCCACTGACCGCGCCACTGGTGGCAAAGCCCAGGAACTTCCACATCGGTCTGACTAAGGCATAGCCTTGGAAGACGATCAGCATCGCAAAAGCCAGGAAAGCCACGACTGCGCCGAAATCAAGGCCACCGCCGACCATTTCTTCGTTTAGGAAGGGATACATACTCAACGGCTTCCCGAAGGGTGCGAGCCGCGTCTTGGAATAGATCCGCTTGCGTTGCTTCCAGGCTTGATATGCGTTTTGTGGAACGCCCGTGGAACGCTCGATATTCCTGCGCCTTATCAACAAGCCACGCCATAATTTCCGCCGCATCCTCGCCGGGATCCTGACGAGAATAGACGCCATACACCGGCGACGGATCGAGCCAAAGGAAGATGCCATTGTCTTTTGCCTCCCCCCACCGCAATCGCCAGTGATAGACGATCAGTGGGAAACCAATCTTGGAAAAGTTGAATATGACCTGCACGACTAATTTCTTGGCCTCAGGTGGTGGTTCTGTGCCGGACGGGATCATGGTGATGATGTCCATCTTGGCGGCATAGGCCATGTAGGCCTTAACCTGCTTGGAGCTTTCGATATCCACACCGCCTTCGTCGATGACCACAAAGGCTTTGAGGTGCCCGCTCTCGTTGACCCATTCCAGCTGCTGCATGTCGTCGGCCCAGATGCAGCGCGAGTTGGTGATCAGTCGATAGCCTTTTTCCAGGAAGGGCATTGCCAGGTAAAAGCCTAAGGAGGTTTTGCCGCCGCCCCATTTGCCGGAAATCCAACAGGAGCGATAACCGCTCAGCAAAGCCAGGAAGGTGCCAGCACCGATCAGCGCCATGTGTGATCCACCCATTGGAGGGTGTAGTAGGAGAGCGCAATGCCAATCAACATCTGGAGCACTCTGACCACCAGGGGCCAATATGGAAACTCGCTCATGGGATGAACTCAATCAGCGACTTGACCAGGAAAGCAAAGAAGATCAGCCCGATCACGCTCAGAATCTGGGGCGACATGTATACGGTGAGGGTTAAATCATTCATCAAAACTGTCCTTTACGAACGCAGTACCCAACGAATGCCCAGCACTGCTGCGACAATGAAAATCATGTAATCAATATCGATGGAAATGCCGAAGAGGCTTAGCGGTTGAAAGCTAATCGGCCGGAAACAAATCTGGATGGTGGGTACCTCAAAATTCTCGACCTCAATGCCCAGCAGCGCCAATATGCCCGTGGGTACCGAGAAACCGGAGATGCCATAACAGGCCGCCGGACCAATCAAGATCTGCGGCAAGTCCAGGCCAAAGTCAAAAGGTTCGGCTGAGCCGCCCAGGCCATTGACTTCAGCACAATAGGTTGCGGGAGTGGACACCACCAAGGCATCCCCAGGAATGGTGATGTAGCCCAGCAAGGTGATGGTGCGGGTAACAAAACTGTTGACCCGATAGGTCCATAAATCGAATGGATATTGTGCGGGCAAGCCTGCTTCCCAATCCGCCAGGTCAAAAATTGCTTCACCGGGTTTGATCACTGCGCTTTGCAGCCCGGAGGTGTTGTCACGAAAATCCACCTGGTAGTCGAAATAGGTTTGCAGGTCGCCAAATACCGCTTCAAATACTTCCGGTGAAATGCGATCATTACTTACGAAGACCAGGGCAGTCCCCGCATTGCTGGCGCCAAAGCCATAGGAGCCAGCACTATCGAAGAGTGCATAGCGTTCATTGTTGAAGCCATTGGATTCAGAGGCACTAATCACCAGGCCCACAACCCAGCCGCTATCGCCAAAGAGTGGAGTATTGGCCGCACCCGTGGCCGGACTGCCAGTAACCGGAAAAGTCAGGCTATCCAGGTTGGGAACAAATTCGAAGACCCAGGGATTGCTACCGGCTGCTAGCGTTGGAGTTGCGCTTACCAAAGGATCCGGAGTTGCGGATGGCCAGAATGGTGTACTGGTGGGACGTGGGGTTAATGTTTGCATGCATGGCCCACAACCCGAAGACCACAATGCACCAGGCGTGACCATGCCCCAGCCAATCGGCAGTCCCTCCGGGCAGGAATAGTCCCTGGGAGGTTGGGGAGTGGCCGTTTTGATCAGCGGCTCCCATGTGGCTGTGGGCGTATTTGTGGTCTGGAACAATTCAGCTGCGCTCACCGGTCTAATCCCGAAAGCTAGCCAGCAAAGCGCAAACAAGCAGGCCCAGGCAAAGAGCATATGCGAAATCTTCATTGGGATACACCACCGTAAGTCCAAGTGCGGCCACGATGGAAGCGCCTAACAACTTGGCGTTCATCGCGGACATCAACATCGTGAAAAAGTAGTACGCCACCCACTCGAAACCAATCATGACTAGCTCCGATCTGTGAAGTAGCGATAGATAAAAATCGTGGCAATCGAAACCGCCATAAATTGGATGGCGGGCAAAATACCAAGTGCTGAAAGAATTTCTAAAACGTCATTTAGTATGTCCTGTCTCCGTGACCTCATCGGGGTGGAGCCGAAGCCCCACCCCTCTAGAGATGATTGCTTTAGCTGCGGAAGCGCTTGTACAAGCGTCCGGCAACGTAAAGCGTTGCGCCCAGGGTGATCACACCCACAACACCAATATCGGTGAGGGCAGTTACCAGATCAGCAACGGTCATCGGTTAAGCCTCCTTTCTTCTAGATTTCGAATCAGGACTTGGGCTTGTTGATCAGCTCAGCCTGCATATCGACTACGGAAAGCACCAGGCCGCCTTCCTGAAAGATTCGGCCTTCTACATTGGCCGAATCTTTCAGCGGCTCGATGCGTGGCAATTTAGCCAGGTCCACGCCATCCTTGGGTGCCGACAACTTGAAAGCGCCGTTCTCGGACATGAAGGTGGCGTATTGCGCTCCGGATTTGTCACTGATATAGACATCGGTGACGAGTACTTTTTCGAACGAGATTTTCACGATTCTGCTCCTTGTGCAACTAGTGGTTTAAAAAGCAAATGCCCTGGATTGATTCCAGGGCATGCTGCGAAAGGACGTTCTAGGTAGAATATGGTCAGCCGTCTTCCAGCAAGCCCTGGAGATTGGTTAGGGACTGTTCGCTGTTAGCGCAGCGGGCAGTCCTGTTTTATAGAGGTTAGTCGATGTTGACTCCTTTCTAATAATTAGAATATGTTCCTAATATTGGAAAGTATAGCACTTGTGTTCTAATGTGTCAAGAACTAAATTTTGAAGATCGCGCGATGCCTAGTGACCTAAGCTCTTATATAATTCTATGTTAGTCTACAGTGATTCTTCTCACACAGGGAGCTAAAGCGATGAATCCAAATCAGTACAACGGCATCGTCAATTTCATTTGGGGCATTGCCGACGACATTCTGCGCGATCTTTACGTGCGTGGCAAATACCGTGATGTGATCTTGCCTATGACTGTATTGCGCCGCCTGGACACATTGCTCGAACCGACCCAAGAAGCCGTCCTAGTGGAGAAGTCCAGGCTGGACAAAGCGGGAGTAATCCACCAGGACCAGGCGTTGCGCCAAGCTGCGGGTCAGGCTTTTTATAATTCTTCCAAGTTTACTTTGCGCGATCTACGGGCTCGTGCCAGCCAGCAACAACTACGAGCCGATTTTGAAGCCTACCTTGACGGGTTTTCGTCCAATGTTCAAGAAATTCTGGAAAACTTCGAATTCCGAAACCAAATTCCACGCCTTTCAAAAGGCGATGTTTTAGGGACATTGATTGAAAAATTTCTTTCCCCTTCCATCAATCTAAGTCCCGAACCGGTGCTCAAAGCCGACGGCTCGAAAATGCATATTGGGTTGGATAATCATGCCATGGGCACGATCTTTGAAGAGTTGGTACGTCGGTTTAACGAGGAAAACAACGAGGAGGCGGGTGAACACTGGACGCCGCGCGATGCGGTAAGGCTGATGGCAAATTTGATCTTTCTTCCCATTGCGGATCAAGTTCAGTCTGGTACTTACCTGCTCTATGACGGTGCGCTGGGTACGGGTGGCATGTTGACCGTGGCAGAAGAAACACTTCAAAAGCTGGCCAAGCAACAAGGAAAGGAAGTATCTACGCACCTTTACGGGCAAGAAATCAATGCTGAAACCTACGCTATCGCTAAGGCAGACCTGCTATTGAAAGGTGAGGGTGAAGCTGCCGATAACATCGTTGGTGGCCCTGAATACTCAACACTTGCCAACGATGCTTTTCCCTCGCGCGAGTTCGATTTTATGCTCTCGAACCCTCCCTATGGCAAAAGCTGGAAAAGCGACCTGGAGCGCATGGGGGGCAAGTCAGGCATGAAAGACCCTCGCTTCATTATTGACCACAATGACGATCCTGAATACTCGCTAATCACCCGTACCAGTGATGGACAAATGCTTTTTCTCGCCAACATGCTAAGCAAAATGAAGCATAAGACGAAGTTGGGCAGCCGGATTGCCGAAGTTCACAATGGTTCCTCCCTATTTACCGGCGATGCCGGGCAGGGCGAGAGCAATATCCGTCGCTGGATTATCGAAAATGATTGGCTGGAAGCGATTGTAGCGTTGCCGCTGAACATGTTTTACAACACCGGCATTGCCACGTACATTTGGGTGCTTTCGAACCGGAAACCAGAGCCCCGCAAGGGAAAAATTCAGTTGATTGATGCCACCGAATGGTACAAGCCATTGCGCAAAAACCTGGGCAAGAAAAACTGTGAACTTTCGAAAGCAGATATCGACCGCATATGCGATGTCTTCCTGAAATTTGAAGAGACCGAGCAATCGAAAATCTTTCCCAATGAGGCTTTTGGCTACTGGAAAGTGACAGTAGAACGCCCGCTGCGCTTCTCAGAGATTGAACAGTACAAGGCTTACGCCGCCGCCGAAATCCGCAAAATGAAGGCCGAGCTTGAGCCTGATGACAACGGTGTTCCAGTGGTCAAGAAAATTCACAAAAAGGGCACAGCGGCAGACCCATTGCGTGGTTTGTTTGAAGCGACCATTAATGGCAAACCCACTGTGGTGGAATACGAACCGGACACTAACCTGCGCGACACTGAGCAGGTGTCCTTGCTGGAAGAAGGCGGCATTGACGCTTTTCTCACCCGCGAGGCGCTGCCTTACGCGCCGGATGCCTGGTATGACGAGGATAAGGTAAAGATCGGTTACGAAATTTCGTTCACACGTCATTTTTACAAGCCAAAGCCGCTGCGGTCGCTTGAGGAAGTCCGCACCGATATCCTCGCCCTAGAAATGGAAACCGAAGGACTGCTGGGTGAATTCTTAGGTAAAGGCGGGACCACATGAAAGATGCGCAAAAACCTGACCATACCAGCCTGAACAATTTGGTTAGATGGCTCAAAGAAGGAAAGTATGTCATTCCAGACTTCCAACGCGATTTTGAATGGAAGCCCTGGGATGTGCGCGATCTGATGCGCTCAATCTTCTTGGATTATTTTATTGGTAGCTTGCTGCTGTGGAGTGGTAAGAATGAAAATTTTGAATCCTTGGCCTGTGAACCGATTTACGGTTATGAAGGCAGCGAAAAACCAGAATATATCGTCTTGGATGGGCAGCAGCGCCTGACGGCAATGTATTATGTTTTTTGTGCCCCAGATATTGCACTGCCACAACGATCCAGCCGCTACATTTTTTTCATCCGTATTGATAAGTTCATGGAAGAATCGTTTGATGAAGCATTTGAATATGGTTGGCAAAGATGGGCTTTCAATCGTTTAGAGAATCAAGAAGAACAATTTGAAACTCATTATTTCCCGCTGGCAGTGATTGGCGAGTCTGATTTTAGTGTACCAAATTGGTTGCAAGGTTATCAACAATATTGGCACGCTAAGGTGTTGGAGGCAGAATCCAACGGGAACGAAATTGGTTTGGAGACGGCTAAGCGTTATTCGAAAAATGCGACTGATTTTGCAGGCTATATTCAAGAATTGACCCAGTTGTATCAAATCTCGTTTATCGAATTAAATAGCGAGATTGAGATTGATAAAGTGTGTGACATATTTACGCAGATTAACAGCAAAGGGATTCGCTTGGATGCCTTTGATCTTATCAATGCTTTGCTCAAACCAAAGGACATTCAGCTTAAGCATATGTGGCGAGAGGCGGAACCGCGGTTGGATTTTATTGAAAGCGACCGTTTGAATATTTATGTGCTTCAAGTGATGTCGATTTTAGTTCAAGCTTATTGTTCTCCAAAGTATCTGTATTACCTGATGCCAGGACAAGAGAAACAAGTACGCGATCCAGATGGATCACTGCACAAAGAAGTCTTAGTAAAAGATGCAGACACATTCGTTAAAAACTGGGATGAGGCGGTAGATGCCCTTGCAAAAGCAATTGAGAAGCTGCGCCACCCGCAGGAATATGGGGCAATTGCATCACAGTTTTTGCCATATATATCGATCCTGCCCGCATTTGCCGCTTTGCAAGTGGAGGCGCGAGCTTTAGTGCCAGAAAAGCAGGCAGATGCCCAGCGAAAGATTCGTTTTTGGTATTGGGCAAGCGTGTTCAACAATCGTTATTCTGGCTCAGTCGAGTCGACCAGCGCACGTGACTTCTTGGATGTACGCGCCTGGTTTGAAAACGATGCCGCCGAACCGGCTCTGATTGCTGAATTCCGAGCCCGGTTCCGCTCACTCGAATTGCGCCGAGAAGTCAAGCGTGGCACATCGGTATATAACGGTGTCTTCAATTTGCTGGTCTTGAATGGCGCACGTGATTGGATGACCAGCGATATCCCCCAGTACGGCGACCTGGATGACCATCATATCGTGCCGAAGTCCTGGGGCAAGGACAATAGTTTGGGCAACCTGGTTGACAGTATCCTGAACCGCACGCCCCTTACTAGTCATACCAATCGCAATGTGATCAAAAACCGCCTGCCGAATGAATACTTGCCGGAGTTGATCGCTGCCAATGGCGAGGAATTAGTACGCGAGATTTTTGCATCGCATTTCATTTCTGCGACTGCTTTTGATATTTTGCTGCGTGATCCGTTTACGGCGGATGATTTTGAGGCATTTTTGGATGCGCGCCAGCAAACTTTGCAAGAAGCGATCGAGGATTTGTTGATTAAACAACGGCTTAATCTTGCACCCAGATTGCGCGAGCTGGATGCCCAGATTGAGCGGATTGAATTAGCCTTGCGTCAGTTGGTGTTAGACAAACTGGGGCCTGATAAATCTAGCCTCCCATCGCACGTATTACAAAAACTGCAAGACCGTCTGCAAGCTGCGACCCGCAAGAACCCGGCTCTTGACGAAGAATACTATGGAAGGCTGGCGGGCATTTTGGAATATGCTGATTTTCGTGAACTCCATGATGTTTTTGTAAATAAGGTTGTTTGGCCGGGCGTGGAACAAATCTTTGGTAGTAAAGGCAATCTGGAAACCCGGTTTGGGCAACTCGCCGAACTGCGCAACAGTATCCGCCACAGCCGAACGGTGACAGCTGTGACTCGCAAAGATGGCGAAGCAGCATGCTTGTGGTTTGAACAGGTTTTGGGAACGATTACGAAATGATTAACAGTCTCAAACCGTACGCTTCTTATAGGCCAACTGGCCTATCTTGGTTAGGTGATGCTCCTGAGCACTGGGGCGTAAGACGAATGAAATTCCTGTTGAGGGAAATCGACGAGCGTTCAGAAACAGGCAGTGAACAACTCCTTCGTGTTTCCCAGTACACAGGGGTGACTGAAAGGAAGGCAAACTCAAGGTCGGGGATACCCTATACAAGGGCTTCTAGTCTTGTAGGATATAAACTTGTTTCAAGAAATGACCTTGTCATTAACATCATGCTTGCCTGGAATGGCAGCTTGGGCGTCTCTGACTTTAATGGCCTAACGAGTCCCGCGTATTGTGTTTACAGATTTGGGCAAGAAACTCACCCCTGGTACTATCATCAGCTTCTGAGAACCACAATTTATAAGGATAGGATAAAAGCAGTCTCAACCGGGGTAGTGGAAAGCCGTCTTCGTTTATATTCAGATGAATTGGGCAGGATAAAAGCGTTGGTTCCACCCCCCGACGAGCAAGCTGCCATCGTCAAATTCCTCGAGTATGCTGACAGCCGCATCCGCCGCTACATCCGCGCTAAGCAGCGGCTGGTGAAGCTCCTGGAGGAGCAGAAGCAAGCCATCATTCACCAGGCGGTCACCCGCGGCCTGAACCCGGACGCGCCGATGAAGGATTCCGGCGTGGAGTGGCTGGGCGAGGTGCCGGAACATTGGGAAGTCACGCGAGTCAAGAATGAGTTTCTATGTCTGAATCATAAGCGAATCCCACTCAGTTCAACTGAGCGCGGTGCCATGACCGATAAAAGATATGACTATTATGGAGCATCAGGCATAATTGATAAAGTCGAGGGATATATTTTTGATGATGAATTGCTCCTTATTGCCGAAGATGGAGCAAACTTGGTTTTGAGGAATCTCCCTTTAATGATTATTGCTAGGGGTAAATTCTGGGTCAACAATCATGCACATATACTAAAACCGATAAGTGGGGACATTGAATTTCTCGCCTATTTTCTAGAAGGGTTGAACTATGAACTATGGATTTCAGGCGCCGCCCAACCAAAGTTGACAAAAGATAGGTTACTCAGCATTTCATTATCGATACCACCGAAGGAGGAGCAAGAAAAGATTGTGGATTGGATTCGCGAAGCAACCTCGACTCTTCAAGAATCCATCGGTAAGTCAAAAGAAGAAATAAGCCTTCTTCGCGAATACCGCACCCGCCTAATTGCCGATGTGGTCACCGGCAAGCTGGACGTGGGCCAGGCCGCGGCCGGGTTGCCGGATGAAATCGAGCAAGTTGACGAACTTGATGAAGACGACGCGTTGAACGAAGTAGATGGCCTGGAATTAGAATCCATTTCAGATGATAGTGAAGGGGAGGAAGAAGCATGAAAACAGATACCAGCGAAAAAGGCCTTGAATCTCTGATCCTTGACGCTCTCGCCAGCGGAGGTTGGTTGGTTGGAAAAGCCGAGGATTACGAGCGCGAATACTGCGTTGACCTGGCGCAGTTGGCTGCCTTTTTACAAGCCACGCAACCACAGCCTGCAGAAGCGCTCGATCTGGAAAATGACAGCCCCACGCGGCGCAAGTTCCTGGCGCGCTTACAGGGCGAGATCAGCAAGCGCGGGGTGATCGACGTGCTGCGCAACGGGGTCAAGGATGGGCCGCGCCATATCGACCTGTTTTTCGGCGCCCCATCCCCGGATAATCCCAAAGCACAGGAGAACTACGCTCAAAATCGCTTTTCCGTTACACGTCAGCTTCGCTACAGCCGGGATGAAACTCGCTTGAGCCTCGACCTGGCCTTGTTCATCAATGGCTTGCCCATCGCCACCTTTGAATTGAAGAATAGCCTCACTAAACAAACCGTTGAAGATGCCGTAGAGCAATACAAACGCGACCGCGACCCGCGCGAAAAGTTGTTTGAGTTTGGGCGTTGCGTGGCCCATTTCGCCGTTGACGAGCACGAAGTGTGTTTTTGCACCCACCTGCAGGGCGAGTCTTCCTGGTTCCTGCCCTTTAACCAGGGTTGGAATGATGGCGCGGGCAATCCACCCAACCCTGACGGAATAAAGACCGATTACCTGTGGAAGCACATCCTGACGCCTCAGGGGTTGACGGATATTCTCGAAAATTACGCTCAGATCGTTGAAACGAAGGACAAACAAACCGGAAAGAAGAGGGTTGTACAAATTTGGCCGCGCTATCACCAATTGGATGTAGTCCGCAAGCTGCTTGCTGACACAACCCAGCATGGCGCGGGCAAGCGCTACCTGGTTCAGCACTCGGCGGGCAGCGGAAAATCGAATTCCATCGCCTGGTTGGCGCATCAATTGATTGGCAAGCGCAAGGATGAGGCCGAACTCTTCGATTCAATCATCGTAGTAACCGACCGCAAAATCCTCGACCAGCAAATTCGTGACACCATCAAGCAATTTTCCCAGGTGAGTGCCACAGTTGGCCACGCCGAGCATTCCGGCGACCTGCGCAAATTCATCGAGAGCGGCAAGAAGATCATCATTACCACCGTGCAGAAATTCCCCTTTATTTTGGACGAGATCGGTAATGAGCAGCGCGGACGAAAGTTCGCCATCATTATCGACGAAGCTCATTCTAGCCAGGGAGGGCGCACCTCGGCTGCGGTGAGTATGGCGCTCTCACCGGCTGGCGCGGAAGAGGACGACGAAACCACTGAAGACACGATAAATCGAATCATGGAAGCGCGCCAAATGCTGCCCAATGCCAGCTATTTTGCCTTTACCGCCACACCTAAGAACAAAACACTCGAATTGTTTGGTGAACCTTATCCTGAAGATGGGACAACCAAGCACCGGCCATTCCACAGCTACACCATGAAGCAAGCCATCCAGGAAGGCTTTATCTTAGATGTGCTCAAGCATTACACGCCTGTGGACAGTTACTACAAACTCATCAAAAAGGTTGAAACTGACCCGGAATACGATATCAAACGAGCACGTAGGAAGCTTCGCCGTTATGTGGAAAGCCATGACCATGCTATCCACCTCAAGGCGGAGATCATGGTCGACCATTTCCATGAGCAGGTCGCAGGGTTGCAGAAGATAGCTGGGCAAGCCCGCGCAATGGTGGTAACCAGCGGCATTGAGCGCGCCATCCAGTATTACCATGCAATCAGCGAGTATCTGGCGGAGCGCAAAAGCCCTTATAAGGCAATTGTCGCTTTTTCTGGAGAGCACGAATACGGCGGTGCAAAAGTAACCGAAGCCTCACTTAATGGTTTCCCCGCTAGCCACATTGCGGACAAGATCCAAAAAGACCCGTATCGCTTTCTAGTATGCGCCGACAAATTTCAGACTGGCTACGATGAACCCTTGCTGCACACCATGTATGTGGACAAAATTCTCTCCGGTGTGAGAGCTGTGCAAACGCTGTCGCGATTGAACCGCGCTCATCCTAAGAAGCACGATGTGTTTGTTCTCGATTTCATGAACGACGTGGATTCCATCCGGGACGCATTTGCCGATTACTATCGCACCACGATCTTGAGCGAAGAGACGGATCCAAATAAACTGCATGATCTGATGGCCGCATTGGATGGGTATCAAATCTATGTTTCTGAACAGATCGACCAACTAGTCGAGCTATACCTTGGCGGTGCAGAACGAGATAAGCTTGACCCCATACTGGATGCTTGCGTAGCAATTTACAAAGAGCAATTAGATGAAGATGGGCAGGTTAATTTCAAGGGCAAGGCCAAATCATTCGTGCGCACTTATGGTTTTCTCTCGTCAATTCTCCCCTATACATATGCTGAGTGGGAAAAGCTCTCAATTTTTCTGAATTTTCTGATCCCCAAATTACCTGCTCCGGTTGAAGAAGACCTGGCAAAAGGTATCCTCGAATCAATTGATATGGACAGCTACCGTGTGGAAAAGAAGGCCGCCATGAAAATCCAGTTACCGGATGAGGACGCCGAAATTGAGCCGGTACCAATGGTAGAAGGTGGTCGTATTGCTGAGCCGGAGATAGATTTTCTTTCGAACATCATAAAATCATTTAATGATCAATTTGGCAATATTCCCTGGACGCATCCAGACCGCGTATATAAACTGGTCACGGAGGACATTCCCAATAGGGTATCAGCGGATAAGGCTTACCAGAACGCCAAGCAAAATTCAGATAAACAAAATGCACGCATTGAGCACGATAAGGCGTTAGAACGCGTGATGACGGCGGTTTTAAAAGACGATACAGAGTTGTTTAAACAGTTCATGGACAATGAGTCCTTCAAACGTTTTCTAACAGACGCGGTGTTTGGTTTGACTTACGAGACAGAACCATAACAAAGATCGGGTAATGTTGCAAAATGCCAGATTTGGAAATCAGGAGATTACACACCATGATTGCTCAAAACAGCCGTGCAATTGACAACTTTCTCGAAAGCCTGAAGGATGTTGAGAAAGCCGTTGATAGATCGGATTATCTGTCAGTAAACGCATACGGAGAGCTACTTAACGTTTCTCTGAGCTACTTCCACGGGGGATGGGGCACTTCATATGAAAATGGCCAGGGGTCCACATGGGTACATTTATTACCAACAGAAGAGAATTTCCTTGTCCCCTGGAATTCTCCAGTCTTGCCTCTCTTTAATGAAAAATCGGCAATTAAACGTTTAGCACTAATAGCTGACCGACTGGTTTTTATTTTGCCCATGGATTTGTCAGCTGAGCTTATTCCATCTTCAAATGGCTCACCCAATATCTATTCGCTTCACCTCAAAGGTGAAGGGCAAATTCATATGCTGGCCGAGATATTGGATGTCAACATGAGATTTGCGAAGCAAATCGCTAGCGGCGATATTATTTTCCTACCGCGTAGCATTGACAGGGGGGTCTATGATGACGGTTTATTTGATAACCTTAGTGGTAGTTATACAATCGCAGATTCAAGAGTTTATCTAGAATCAAATAAGCCCAATTTGATCCCCCTTACCCCAACAAATAACATTATTCAAAATCCACTCTTTGACTTAGAAAACACAATCGTTCTAAACAACATCCTTCTCCCTTACTTTCCTGATTTCGAAAGTTCTAAAATAAAAGAAATAGTGTCTAATGAGACGGAAGCATTCAACAGGTTTAGGCATTTTCTGCGTGAAAAGGCAGGTGAACTTCTATCATCTGACAATACAAATGCAATTGGGGCAATCCTTGAAGAAATTGATTATCAAACCTCACTCTTAAAGATTGAAGCTGAAAAGATAAAAAGACTAAAGAGTTTAGAGCGTTTTTCTTTAGGGTTCTTCACGATCTCAATGGCATTCTTGTTATCACCATCCAATCCTTTTCCGAAGGAGCTGCCGGCTATTTTGGGATCTACGTCAATGTTAAATTTGGTGAGGAATTACATAGAAACCCAAAACAAGCAACTTGATTTGAGAAAAAGTGATTTTTTTATTCCATTCACTATTAGTAGCGACAAAGAATAACTACATGGTTGAACGTTTGGGTATTAGTAGCGCGACTCCTTTGAGCACACTCACAACCTTTGGTTCCCATTAAGACCCCGATTCCGTCGCTTTTGAGTATTAATTATTCAGCGAGATGTTTGATCAGTCCCTCAAATTCATTTAAGGAAAAATCTTTTGTTATCACAGCATTTGCACCCATGCGTTTAGCGTCATCGAGCAATTGTTCATATGCCGATATGGCAATTATTGGCATAGAGGGTTGGTTTTTGCGGATTTCGGCTATTATGACTATTCCCGCAGTTTCATCCCCTCCCCATTTAAGGTCAGTAACAATAATATCTGGATGAAGACGATTCGTTAAGACAACCATTTCACTTGGAATCTTAGCACTTCCAATTACTTCAAATTCATCGATAGATTGAAGTAGAACTGTCCATCCTTTTCTTGTAACTTCGGTATCGTCTCCAATTAGGATTCTGATTTTCTTGCCAGTCAAAACATCCTCCAGTAATTTTCAGTGGTAATAAAACTAGCAGGCAACCCGAAAAATAACCGATGTGCCCTTACCTGCTTTCGATGAAAATTTTAGATTAGCCACGTGACCATCTCGACTGAGGTAATCCGCTATTTGTTTCATTCGAGTTATTCCATACCCATCATTTACTACATTCATCCCCACACCATCGTCTTGAACCTTCAACGTAAGCATGCCCTCTGCTTTTTCTACATCTATTACGATCCCGATCTTTTCATTCTCTATGATGCCCGAGTAAAGGACCGCGTTTGCCAAAGCCAATCCTGCAACTCTTAATATTGGTTCAAACAAATCCTTGCTGATTTCAATACTTTTGGGGCACTCTAAAACAATGGGAACATAGGATTTGTTTGGAGAAAAAATCCTTCTCGACCATACCGCTGTCAAATTGTATAGGGCGTCGTGTAAATTCTCTTCTTCGAGGATCTTACTGTATATAGAAATATGAATAGACCGAAGATTATTTAATGTTGCCCTGGCGCCAATCTTTATTTGATGAGACAGTTTCTTTGCCGTTTCGTAGTCTCCTTCCTGCAAATGTTTTTCGAGCATTTCTGTATAAATAACAACTCCAGAATGAAGAAAATTAATCAGTTCATGCAGATCATCTTCTAGCCCCTTGCTCTGCATCTTATGAATCGTTTCAAATTTGGGGTTTCTAGATAGATCCCCTTTTTCCTCTGTTGTTGGGAAAACAAGCCCCAACAGCTCAGTAGAATTTTTGAGACTGGCCAGGATTCCGCTCACACCTATAAAGATCGATAAATAAATGATCAAATTTGAATTAAATGATTCTGACAGGAAAGGACTAATATTTTTATTGACAAAAAATATAGCAAGACTCAGGAGTGCAATAACGATAAGAATTAAACCGAAATATTTCCTCACACATCCCTCATTCAGATTGCCTTAAGTCCCTAATTATAATCCGGAACAATTGATAAGCACACCCACATCCTTCCGAGCAGGTTGGTGCGAGCTATCGGTATTCGATCGGAGTGAAGTGCCCCCTGCAAATATCATTTGCGTAGTATTCCTGGCTGAACGCAAGCGAAAAAATAAAATTCTGAGGTTATTTTCCCTGTCTCAAAATAACGAGTTTTGAATAGCCCGACTTATTTTAAACAGGAGAATCCTCCTCGCGGATTTACCTAGCGTTGGATTCCAACTTTTTTGAATACGAAACTCACCGTAATATTTGCTTTCACGCCTGACCCTTAAGATACAAAACTAAAATTACAATCTGGTCTAGTTTGGAGCTTCTGATTGGATTTTTAAAAATCTCCGTCCGTACTATTGTTCCAAGTTTAGCCTTAAATATTCACAAACTACTGGTGGAGATTCGATAATCTGGCCATCCGAAAAAAACAACTTGTATGTTATTAAAATCGGATGTTTTCCTGGGCTTGGCTCACGATCTGATTGATATGTAAACAAATTAATAAATTCTTTTGGACTAAAAGTGTATTCGACAAAAAACAATAGTTCAGTTATTGAATTACTCTCAATTTCTATTGGAAGCATATTTAGATAATAGTCTGTTGAGTACCCCAAAGTCAGACCTTCATTGGATAAATTGCTAGGTCCATCAAAACCTGGTTCTGTACTAATAACTCTAAACCACCAACTACCGTTTAGAAATGAATTTGAACCGTCTCTGATAATTTCGGTCGAATTTGATGGAATATCCAATTGCTCAGTTTGGTATTGAACCGTTGCAGCGAAGGCCTGCAGTTTATTTCTAGATCCGCCCAGGTTTAACAGGGATAGTTCGCTACTACAAACCCCAGAACCTCTATCTGATTCCGCAGTACTAACTTGACCCCCAGAATGACCCTGAGAGTCGATCACCACAACATTGGAGGAAGAAATTAATAGATTTTTTGCTTGCCACGATACATATAGGGAAAACAACGCAATTAGCATCATGGCAACTTCATAAACTGTTGGTTTTCTAAGTCTTTTGATTCCTTTCTTCAATACAGCCTCTTGTGTTTCATATTATTAGGCGGGTATCTTTCCACAACATTTTACAAAACTTTGGAATTGGCATCGGGTATTTATACTTCCGTCTAATTTTTCCCTACTTAATATTAGTGGATACTCGCCAATAAAAAAGTAGGTTCGAATTTCCCTTTCTGTCTCTTTCACGAAATACACCCTTTCGCATTTCCTACTATATAGCTTATTATAAAACGCTTGTTAGCTTATCCATTCACAATTAACGAGGCCAAGCCATCCATGTTTTTTCTAGGTGAAGGCTACCGTAATAAACATCTTCACGCTTGAGCGTGCAACTCCACATTAAGTCGTCCAACAATTGCTTAACTCTGGGGAAAATATTGACGTAATCCATTGTCGGTGAGGTCGGAGATACTAATCCTATCACGCCGACTGAAACGCAATGACAAAGAACTCGTATTCTGGGCTCTGTGATCCTGGCCTTTTGCTAATCCCAATCTCGGTGAAGTTTGGGTGAAGTTAGGGTTTACATATTTGACCATATAGACAGAATTGACGCTTCTTTCTCCCCTAATTTCTCTGCTTAGCCGGTCCCCGCCAAGATAACTCTCCCTCGCTACGGCCTTTTAAGCCATTGGTTGCTAAATTGGTTATCATTATCTAGAAGTATCGTCTCGTCTCTTCTAGCTTATTTCTGTTGCAATCCTTATAGAATAAACTCAATTTCCTCCCGGATACATTCCCCCCCACAAAAAAAAGGTGCACTTTTGCATGCATTATGTACTACTTAAGCCTTCCGTTTGATTACATGCATCTGTCATTCAATTCACACTTTAGATTTGATTCTCGTTTTTCTCTCGACACCACAACAAATTCATACTACAATCTCAGTGGAAACTCATAAATTTTTAATTTTTTTTGCTTTCAAAACATAGGAAGGGATACGGGAAATGGAAGCGGATTATAGTGTTTGCCCAAATTGCAAAAAAGAGCGGTCACTGGAGAGAACGGAAAAATGTAATAACTGTGGTTCAAGCTGGTTCCTTTTTGATTACTTTTATGAGGAGGAGATTCAAGATTTAAAACACTACGGAAGAATAGTAATAGGAACCTTGATTCTTCTGTTGCTCATCAATGTGGGTTACAGGATTTTTAACTGCAGCATCATATTTTCTACCTATTTTTGTATTTAGGTCAATACCAAATAACCAGGGAAGGCAAATATGGAGACACTGAAAAAGACCTCATCTATCCTAATCGTGTTAATAGTTTTACTCGGAGTATCCGCCCTCATTTTACAGAACGTCGATTTCAGTGAAATGCGTGCCGAGGCTACTACCTTCTCAGAAAAAAGTACCGAGGTTGCGAAGACACAGCTAGCTGAAAGCATGCAACAAACGCTTTCCGTTACCCCGACCATAACTATCACTACTACACCAGTTCCCTCTCCTACTCCATTTACCACGTTCTGCAATTCTCAAGTGGCTGAAAACACTAGGGCGTTTCGGTTTCCTAGTCGAGGGTATTCTGACGGCAGCTTACGCCTTTCTGTAGGGGAGGAAGTCAAAATATTCGGCACAATCGGTGAACGTGGTTGGTGGCCCATATTGGTGAAGGATGCGCAAATGTGGGTTAGAAGAGACGCAATAGTAATTGATAAGGATTGTATTGATTCCCTGCCAGAATTTTCTATCTCCGAAATCATCGGAAACAGGGCTATAAATCACTTTATTGTCGAAGATACATTTTTTGGTTCATACGTATGGAAGGATGAATCGGGAAACAGAATTTCAAGCAGAAAGCAGGAGCCATTCTCTGATTACTATCTACCCATTTTTGCAAGTCTGGATGAAACAACAGTAGCAATACTCAGTGCTGATACATTTGATTTCAGAAAAGACCTTATCGTAGACCTTTCTGTGAGCAACAGATTCTTATCGGGAGACAGCTTCTTTTCGATTCGCATTTTAGACGATGAAAACTCTCAATACTATTACGAAGTTAGGGTTCGAGGGGATTGTTCAATAGAAGTTGTTTTCAGTAACCCATCTGGCGAAATTCAATCAGAGGCAAACATCCCGCTAGATTCTGAGAGCAATGACACACGATGCAATGACTCAATTGAGGATTTAATTGAGATAAGGCTTCAAGGGAACAGGCTGACTGGTTCAGTAAACGGATTAAGTCTACCTATCATTTCCTTGGATAATATGCAGAACTTCGGCTCTGAATTCAAGGTTGGTGTTTCAGTAAGCGGATCCGCAAGCAGATTGTATTTTATAGCTGTTGTGCAAACGAAATAGCAATTTAAGGGAGAGACCTATAATGATAAAACTGTTTCTAAAAATCTTTCTCACCATACTTGGGATTATTTCTGACCTGCTCCAACTCTTCCAGATATTTGCAAGATTGGTAGAGTTGTCCATTTCACCTGAATTGCTAAAGGCTTTCGCTTCCAATGTGTTGAACAGCTTACAGGTGTTTGGGAGGTTGTTAATTCAACAGAGAAACGATTCATTTACATGGTTAGTATTTCATGTTTTGACGATTGCCACATTAGTTTATTTGCAAATTACGGACGAAGCCGAAGAGAATCGGGTGTCCTCAAATTTTAGTCGTTTCATTAGCTCAGACCTGTTTTTTTATTTTACAGTTATCCCACTCGTTTCGTATAGCCTTCTATACCTTACCTGGCCACTTAGTGCACCTAATGATTATGTCACCTTTACTGTTCTAACGATTTCTATTTTGGTCGTTCCCATCGCGTTTCAAAGGCTACTTCGGTCAATCAAGGATCCTAGTGAGGATAACCTGCCTAATTCGCTTCTAGGCGCAATTTTGGTTTTCCTTTGGCTAGTCTTAACGGCAGCAAGCATCATCCTCATTTATGTCTATGGAATAGAGTTTGTCCTTTTTGACTGGTGGGTTATATTCTCATATGGGTTAATAGGATTGTTCGTCGGTTTTCTAAGCTACGCTGCCTTTTATGTGTTACTAGCAAATAAGACAAGAGGAGGAGTTTAGGCAATGGAATTTGCTTTGGATGTTGCACTTTGGGGGCCAAAAGGATCAGGAAAAACTTCCCTGATTTACAGTTTCGGTGAGGCGATAAATCAAGATTATGCAAATGGGTATGATGGATTTGATTTCCTCATCAAGGATGTATCCGGAAACCTGATCAATGTAAAAGCCCCAAGTGAGATTGAGGATGTTAGAGAGGGAACTCGTGAAGCGCGACAGGTTAACTGGCAATTTTCACGGGTTAGAAATCAAAATGCGCCAACTCACTCCGAGTACACCTACGAGCAAAGTTGTCATAGTCATTGGATTTCATTCATAGACGATGCTGGTAGAAATTTGACAGAGATGCTTGAAAATACTGGTGACAACATGGATCTTGATCGAGCTCTTAGGAGGATGCTAAGGGCAAAACATCTGATTCTCTTGCTAGATCATACATTGCTTACTGAGTCAAATGAAACTTTGGATTCTAGTGCAGGCTTACAAGAACAACTTGGAGCTTATGCCCTTCCAGAAGGGAATGGAGGCGATTCAACATCCCCGAACTCTGAACCTTCGGTACCCTTAGCTACGGAATCTACTGTCAGACTGACTCAAAACCAGTACAAAACACAAATATCTAATCTTTTTGGCCACCTAACAAAGGCCCGTGGGGAAAACAATGAACCCATTCATCGAAAGATTGCTGTTTGTGTGACTAAAGCTGACTGGCTGGATCAAGGTAGAGTTGAAAAGGCCGTAAGATCTGAAGATGCCGCGTGGGATATTATTCATGACGAATTTGGGAAGGGCATGTTATCGTTACTTAGAAGGCAGGAAAATGTAACTCTGAAGCCTTATGTAACTAGTGCAAAAACAGAAAGCAAGGATGAATGGCGACCATTAGGTGTAGTATGGCCCTTTTTTTGGTTGTTTGAAGAGGCTGAAAAACGACAAATAGCCGACCAATCACAAAAGAGGTCAATCAGGTCTACACTCTTTAGGAAAAAGATAAAATACAGCTACAGGCCTTTTCCAAGCTTACAGTGGCCTGACGGGCGATAGTATGTCAAAATGAGTCATTACATCCCCTCAGAGATTCTAGAATACGGGAAATACTTCTTTAAAGATGGATCAAGTGACTACGAGGAATTAGCTTACACGTCAAGAATGAAAGGTAATTGGCGTAAGTTAGTTCATGCTCTAGATTATCCCTCACAAAGCCAATTCAATAATACATTCGGAAACTACTCAGTTGCATCCTTGCCGTTTAATGGATCCACATTAGTTTTTGTACAGATTCAGAGAAGGCGGGAAGGGGAATTTACGAGAAGTTCTCACACGAATCGATTCTTTAACCAGATTCGATTTACAGTACTGGGAACAGATAATTTACTTAGCAGTTTCTCAACAGGGTATTCTCCATACTCGGATTTGTTGTTAAAGTCAAATCCCAACCCTGGCATGCCCTATAAACTGCGAGATTACACTAGTAGTAAAAACGAAATAAGTGGTCAAGATTCGAAGGTGATGCTTCATTTCCCTGACGAAATCGAAAACCTAAACACAGAGCTTGTACCTTGTTTGTGGAATGCAGAATCTGACTTTAGTAGTTCACTTTATGTTACAGCTATACAACACATCTCCAATGAATTAGCAAAAGGGAACAAGATTTGGATCATATCAAGTCATTTTAATTTCATAGACAGGTTGCTAATAGCCCAGGACGTCCAGCGGCTGATTTTGCCTGCAAGAGGTTTTGTCTCATTCCAACTAAGTGAGTTATCAACGCAAAGTGTTGACTTCGGAATTTCGAAAAATTTACCGAATCAAAAAAAGAATTACCAAATCTACGACTTGGATAAAATTGTTAATAACAGTTTCTATAGCCAAAGCAATGAAAATAGTTACTCTGATTGCGCACTTAAGGTTTTTCGTTGGAAAGCTTCATTGAAATTTGATAAAAATTCTTGGAAATTTGGAAGCAATATCTTATCCGAGGCGGAAATAAATGTAAAACCCAAGCAAAATGGTGACTATCGCTCTGTATTTTTACCTACCGTATTGAAATTTGCTGAAACCAAGGAGGAAATTAAAAAGTTTACGGGGAAAAAATCAGAAGAGATTCTTCAGGAACTCTTCGCAGAATCAAACAGTAAAGAGTATGTAACTACGTTGTCAAAATTCTTTAGCCCAAGCGAAATTATCTCCTATGATTTGTCAAGTGAGGAAATTTTCCTTGTGAATGCGGGACACTTAGTTGAAACCTTCTTGTCCAAAGGTCATCATTTGGATGAAAAGACACTTGTTGAATTTTTAATCAAGGGCCAAAACAAGTTTGGAACACCGCTCTTTACTATGTCTCGAACCAATATTAGCACGAATCGAGCGCAATTGTTCGAGTCAGTTCTAAATCTTGCAAAAACAAACTTCAAGGTATTAGAATGGTTTATTTATACGGAGCTTCCTACCCTATTTGAAATAAATCAAAGCGAAATAAATAAGACATTAATTACATTACGAGACGGATTCCTAAAATCCCCTTTGACTTATCAGCTTAGTCCTGAAACTCGGACTATATTGTCCCCGAGAAATATAACTGCAAGATCGAAATCGATATGGGAGGCAGCTCAAGAAAAGCTCCCCTTGTTCTGTGCGACTATGAACATACGCCAACGCGAAAACATTGAAATAAGCAGTAAAGATTTTAGAGTTGCTATAGATTACGCTCATTACCATCCCTTGCGACGCATCCTAGAACAGCTAGTCTTAACGCCAAACTACTCAAAGCTTTGGAATGATTTAGATCCCGAACAAGTAACTCGGTTGCTTAGAATGATTTGGGATGCTAACCTACTGGAATCCTCATCACAATTGCTTTTAGAGATTCTTAGCAAATATAAATTTTCTCTGGATTCGACTAATGTTGCATATTTCTGGGAGGTAATAAGAGATTTTATACCTGCTCTCGAAGCAGATGATGAGGAGAAATATGCACTTTATACAGCTTGGATAAATCTTAGCCAATACAAGTATGAGTCTCTTAAGAAAGGATTGCCAATTGAGTTGGCGTTCCTAATCACAACTCAAGACAAAAAATTGGAATATTGGTCCGTTGCTAAAAAAGCGAGAAACCCTAAACTCTTTTTTAAATATAGCCTAAGAAACGCGTTGGAACAAGGTATCCGAATTGAAGTAGCTGATTTTGAAAAACTAATTAAAGAATATCCTCTTGACAATGATTTTGAGTATTCGATTTTATGGCTAGCAATCGACAAAAAGGCCCGTTTGATAACTGACCTTTCAGAAAAGTATCGCATCAATTTAGTAAACAAATTAGAAGATAACCAACAACAGAAATTGCTGGGTGCAATCGAAAAATTTTTTGAGGCTGGGACCGAGTTTACTGAAGAGGAAAAAACTGAAGCTGATTTTCCCCTTGAGGTGGAGGGCAAGAAATATTTGGCAGAGAATGAAGGCGTCTTGGAAAAGGAAACTACCTTTATTGACGAATTACACGGTGTTGGTGACCTAGATGCTGCGTCGATGCATCCGCAAACGCCAAACGCAATTGCAGCTGATGAAATAAGTGATCAAAAAAGGCAGATGCCTTTAAGGGGAAGGATTCGGTTCAAGGGTCTATCACTTAGATTCAGAAAATTAAGAAAAACCATTTTCAAGATGTTAAAAGGAATTGAATTAATCGGTCGGATAATATTTTGGATACTTTTTAATGCGCTCTTACTCGCAGTATTGGCGTATGTTATTACTAAACTAATAGATATCATCGGGTCATAATTTTCACGATGCAAGTTGTAAGAAGCTATTTAATATTCTTGTAATTCCCATGAGCCTGTATCTCACCGACAAACAAGTCAAGATAGTGTCTTACAGGCTTGTAATTGCCTGTTCATATCTGTGGTGTGAGTTCTCGGAGAAGAGAAAAACGTAAAAAGAGGAATGGTCTTTTATCAGAACCCTATAGCATACCTTTGGTTATCCATCATCTGTCTTTCATTTACAGAAAATTCTCAAGCTGGAAACAAGTGGCACTTTGTGAATATTAATTTTTTCCTATTTACCGTATTCAAAATCTATTCCCACTTAGTATGGCTGTAAGCGCGATGGTTTTTATTTCCCTTGATTAAAAAAAACAAAAAGTTTAACAGCGCAGATTTGCCTTTTGAACCGACAGGATCCTCATATCTCTATACCTCGTCTTCCCTGGCTGATTCCTGGTGCAACCCGGTGCAACCCATATAGACACAATGCACAAAATGGACTCTATGGATGCGTGTCTACTCCCTAAAAACTGAGTTTTTGCAGGATACCCTCTAGTATTTTCGACCTTGCGGTAGACTTAAAATCCTCCGAGGGCAACCTCTTGTGGGTTCGACTCCCACCCGCGCCACTTTTTTCCCTCTAAAACCGCATGAATCTTGCGGTTTTTTCGAATTCCTTCTAAAACTAAAGCTTTATCTGGTGCGATCTGGTGCAATGTCAGGTATTCCTTGTTATCCCTTCCAGTACATTGGCTGCCTCCATTTGAATATT
>JAJFLM010000115.1 GCA_021772655.1 Deltaproteobacteria bacterium | reverse complement strand
TGAGCCTGGACATTCAAGAAACTATGCTCTTAAAGAAGGAGAAAATCCAAGAGACATCATTCCAGATAATATTATATATATTGAAAACGAGACAGTTACTGTAATGGGTGTAAAGATTTTTGGTAGTCCTTGGACACCTTGGTTTCATGATTGGGCTTTCAATGCAATGCGTGGAGATGATATTCAGAAATATTGGGATTTGATTGAGGAAGGTACAGACATAGTTATAACACATGGTCCTCCAGCAAATACATATTTAGATAGATGTCGTAGAGGAGATAGAGTTGGGTGTGCAAATCTTGCAAGAACACTTGCAGAAATTCAACCAAAAATTTGCGCTTTTGGACACATACATGAAGCCTATGGAACTGAGAATAAAGAAATTCTTGACCTTGAAAACCAAGAGAATCCAGGAAAGATAATAAAATTAATTAATTGCAGTGTATTGAATCTGCAGTATGAAATGCAGAATCCTCCAGTTGTTGTACAATGGAAGGATATGTGTGAAATGCATGAAAATAAATAAAGATATGGGAAATTCGAGTTCAGGTGGAATTGGGTTTGTTGGACTTTTAACAGTAGCGTTTATAGTTTTAAAACTGATTGGACAAATTAATTGGTCTTGGTGGTGGATTTTTAGTCCTATAATAATCCCAGTATCAATAGGAGTTTTTGCTCTTATAATAATATTATGTGGACTTTCAGGAGTGTTTAGTAAGAAGTTTTGGAAAAAATTTGATAAAAGAAATAAATAAAAGAAATAAATAATGGAAACAACAGAAAAAAAAGAGGAATTTGCTTTCTTCTGGGGAGGAACAATGAGTCAATGGTGCCCATCAACATTTATAGTTGACGGAGTAGAATTTTGCACATGTGAACAATATATGATGTATAAGAAAGCTCTTATGTTTCATGATTATGAAATAGCATCTAAGGTTATGAAAACGACCAAACCTAAAGAACAAAAGGCCCTTGGAAGGGAGGTGTCAAATTTTGATAAAGATGTTTGGGAAAAGTATTGTAGAGAAATTGTGTATGATGCAAACGTTGCAAAATTTACCCAGAATCCAGATATGATGGATGAACTTATGTTTACAGTTGGGAAGACACTTGTTGAGGCATCTCCATATGATTCTATCTGGGGAATTGGTCTTGCAGGAGATGACCCTCTTGCTCAAGATAGAAGTACTTGGAAAGGGACTAACTGGCTTGGAGAGGCAATTCAAAGAGTTAGAGATGAACGTGTTGAAGGTTATGAAAAATAAAACTAGAGATAAAGACGTAGCATATGAAGAAATCGAAGAGTTAACATCTGATGTTAAGGATTTTGTCAAAGAAAAGGGGTTTGAAATAATAGATGAATTTGAATTTATTACCAGAATTGAAAAAATATTGTACGAAGAAATACAAAAATATTACGAATAATAAAGATGATAGAAGAAAAGCAAAAAATTATTGATTCTGCTATGGCTAAGCTAACAGAAGAAGAAAAGAAAGCATTAGGTTTGATTAAGAAACCTAAGAAGCCAAAAGTAAAAAAGAGTTATAAGATGATTGTTTACTACATGATTGGAGATGCTAATGGTAATACTACCATGTCAGAGACAATTAGTGCCAATAATCCTTTTTTGCCACTGGTTACTTCTGCACTTGATAAACTAAAAATTGTAAAAGGCAGGTGGGGTATGGTACTGGATGATGAATTTTATCGAAGTAACTTTGATGATAAAAACATCAGTGAATCAGAACACGATTTATTATGCCTGATTTCAAATTATGGTTTCGAAGATGATGAAGTAGAAGAATATTTTAAATCAAATAATTTTGAGGTTACTGAAGAGAACTATCGTTTTTTATCTGAATTTGAAGGTCTTCTTGTTGAAGATACTGAATATTCTTTCTTAGTATACGAAGGATATAAATTAAGATAAAAAATTAAGTGTCACGCTTAAACGTTTAATATATATGGAAACAATTGGACTTATAGACTACGGTCAAAACAGACACCCAATGCCTGATTTTAAATTCCCAATATTAAACATTGGAGAAGATGAGATGGAGGTGAACATAAAAAGACACATTCAATTTTTTCACAAGGGTCAAAAAGGTATTACTTTAGGTAAGTTGAGAGAATTCTTTACAGAGAAAGCTCTGAATTCTTATGAACATGATAACTTTATAGAAATTAAAAGAGTTTTGTCTGATTATGAATATGAGATGTTTATAGACGATGAAGGTAGTCAGTTTGAAATAAATACCTGGATACCAATAGCAAATGAAAGAATAAAAGATAAAAGCAGAATTGATGAATATATTGAAAAAGGTATTCTGCGTAAAATATAACTTATGAAAGATAAAATAGAATTTAATGAGTTTCTTGAAATAGAGAAAAAGCTTGAAATAAGAATGGGTAACGTTGATGAGGTAGTCAGAATGGAAGGTAGTAATAAAATGCTAAAGATGACTGTAGATTTCGGAGAAGATTATGATTCATTCTTAACAGTGATGACAAATATTGGAAATAATGAAGGACTATCTGAAGATGGTGAAGAACAAGTTTTAGTCGGAAGAACATTTCCATTTATAACAAATCTTAAACCTGCAAAAATTATGGGAGTGGAATCAACTGCTATGATTATGATTCCAACTTTAAATGAAGAATTGCAGCTTGAAGACGTTTCCCCTGGTGCTAAATTACTTTAATGCTTAAAAATACAAAGGTTTTCTGGTTAATAGAAGACTCTGACACATGTTTATATTATTATGTGTCAGAAAGAATAGGTCAGATAAAGATTTTTGATTTTACTGATGATGATTGTTGGACAAATAGTGCATATGAAGCATCTAAGTTTGACACAGAGAATGAAGCAATCGAAATGATAGA
>JAJFLM010000114.1 GCA_021772655.1 Deltaproteobacteria bacterium | reverse complement strand
CAAAGTCTTGGTCTTGTAGTTCAGAATGTAAAAAATCAAGGCCAACAAATAAATAACGAACAAAACTCCAATTCAATTGGTAAAAGTTTTTTTGAAATATTAATTGGCAAACTTCTTAATTACATATCATCTATGGTATTTCCATTTTTGGGACCAATATTCTCAGTAGTAAATGCTTCTCCAGCTGGAGTAGGACTTTCAGCATCAAATGTTGCATATAGTAATTGTGACATCATGAACTCAGCTGGAAGTGCTCAAGCTGAAGAACAACAAGAATTTTTTAAAACACTTGCTAATGCACTTTTAAAAGAATTACTGAGAATGCTTCTTGTGTTTGTAATAAAAGAATTTAAAAGTCTTGTTGCAAATTATTTTGCAAGAACAGCAATAGAAAAGCAAAAAAGAAAAACAGAAAAAATAAAATTAAAATTTGAAGTATTTAAAGGAGTTGGTGAATCTGCAGCTAAAGCTAAAAAGTATGCAGCAGCAGCTTCAACTTTAAATGGAGTACTTAACGCATAAACTAATATAAAATGGCAGAAATAGGAATAGACCCAAGTTTACAAATATCAGAAGAGGTAGCAGACTTCTTGCTTTTTTTATTAAAAGAAGATAGAGTACCTGTACCAAAACCAAGTCTTCAACAAATCATTTTAGCAAAGACTAGACCTGGACTTAACGCAGAAATTTTAACATCATCAATAACATCAAGATTTGAAGAAGCTGGTATTCCTACTGGCCCTCTTGTTGGTGGTACTCCAAATGTTATGGAGAATTTTGTTAAAGTAATGATGGAAGAATTAGTTACAGCAATACAAACGGATATGAGAGTTGATATTGCTTCAGATGCTGGAGCAACAGTTACAGCTGCAGGAGCAAATGGTGGTGGACCAGTTTCTACAGTTGGAGCAACAACAGTTCCTCATACAGGAGTCGGAATAGCAAGTTAATATGGAAGAAAAGAAAAATAAAAAAGAATTAATAGAAGAAGCTCAAAAGCTTGCTGATAAACTTTCTGAAAAGAAGGAAGTAATTAAAACTGCCCTTAACGACCTCGATGAAAAGGCTGCTAAAAATGGTGTATCAGATGAGCATATTAATGGAATGGCTATCATAGAGGAATTATTCACAGAGTATGATATGATAGAACTAGAGCAGCTTGAGGTATTTAAGAAAATAAAAAACGCATAAAATGGCTATAGACGGTTTAGCAAAAGCAGCATTACAAGGCCAAGGTCTTGGTGGAGGAATATCCTCTGAAGGAAATCAATCATCAAGAATTGTTTATCCAGCCATTGTAGTTAATGATGAAGACCCTCTTGGAATGAAGAGAGTTATTGCTCGTATAATTTCTCTTGATGAATCTGGCAGAATCAATGGAGGTAGAGATAGAGATACTCCAGATGAACAATTACCGTTCTGTGTACCATTTATGCAAAATCATGTTCACATTGTTCCTTTAGTTGATGAGATGATTTATATAATACTTGAAAATCCTAGTGACAACTCTGCTCCTAGATATTATATGGGTCCTCAAATTAATAGTCAATTTAAACTCAAATTTCAAGCTTATGCTGAAGCAAATCAAGTTTTTAAATATACAGATTTTAACCTAAACCAAACTAAAAGTGCAAATGCTGAAGCAACTGCCGTACTTCCAAAAGCTGGAGATATAGCTTTACAAGGTCGTACAGATGCTGATTTAATTCTTAGACCAAGAGAAGTTTTTCTTGTTGCTGGAAAGTTTGATAAGGGTACGCTAAATGTTAATCAAACAACACCATCAAATTTACAACTAATTCAAAGAGAAAATGATGATGAAGAATTGATTCCAAGATATTCACAAGCAAACATAACTTCAACAAATGTTAATATTTTTTCTGTTAGAGGTAAATATAGAGATGCTAGTATTTCTGAGTTTGAAAAAAATGAAGACCTTAAGTCATTTGGAGAACTAGCAGACCAGTTACATCCAGCTGTATTCGGAGATGAGCTTATAAAGCTTCTTGACCTTGTTGTAAGAGTTATGTTAAATCACATACATACACCTCAAATGCCTTTAGTGCCATTTCCAGAGTCAGAAGACTTAGCTGCATATACAGTTGATGGTGCGTTGCAGAATATAATTTCAAATCATGTAAGAATTAATTAAACTTTAGTATAATACAATTTTTGTATATATTTGTTATTGAAGGGAGAGATAAGCGAAGTTGATATGTTAAACGAAAAAAATTTTAATGGACAATAAAAACATTAAAAAAACAAAAGAAGAGTTGACTAAGAATATTAAAGATTCAGAAGAAGCTCTAAAAGAATTAAGAAAAAAATGCAAACATTCTGACACTGTAATTAAAAATGTAGAATTAGAATCAAGCACTTTTAAATTAAGGAAAGTTTGTGACCTCTGCGGAGAGCACGTTGGTTTCCCTACAAATGATGAGTTAAAGGATAACGGATACATGCAATAGAAAAATGGATATAGAAAACATTGGAAATATTCTCAAAGAGAAAGGTCAAAGAATTTCAACAGCAGAAAGTTGTACTGCAGGATACATAAGCAATTTATTAACATCAGTACCAGGAAGTTCAGATTATTTTGAAGGGGGCATTGTTGTCTATAGCAATAGAGCAAAAATAAATGTATTAGGAGTAGAAAAAGAACTAATAGATGAACACACTGAGGTAAGTGGAGAAGTTGCTCGTAGAATGGCTGAAAGAGTTAAAGAAATCATGGGAACCGAGTATTCAATTGCAACAACTGGATATGCTGACCCAAAAGGTTTTGGAACTGAAGAAAATCCAGCAGGAACAATATATTTTGCAATATCTACTCCAGAAGGAACAAAATCAACAAGACTTGAACTTAAAGAGGGTAGAAACAGAAACGTATATCTTGCTACCATGGAGATTTTAGATGAACTAATTAAGTCTGTTCAAATCCCTCTGGTCTTATAACTCTAAATGTTGTAGATTCAGGCATTACTCTTTTGGTTCCAAATTCATTTATCCTATATTCAATCTTATAAGTTTGATTGTGAAGTAACCATCCAGTTTCGAGAACAAAGTAATTATTTTTACATTTATTTATCACAGCTTGATTAACAGGTGTCCATGGAATAACTTCATCTTGGTTATTCATCACCATTCTATACTGAAGGTCATATGCTGTCTTAGGTTCATTTCTACTGCTATAATTAACTCTAAGGTCAACAAACACTTTTGTAGTTTCTCCTATTGAAAGTATAGAGTTATCTCCAATACCATATACAGATATTGAATAATCATTTACTTGGGGAACGTTATTAGTGTAATAATTATCTTTTATTGTGAAAATTTGTGTTAAATCTTGTTGGTCAATTCCAGGAACAAAAGTCACTCCTTGCCAAACATCTTTATATTGTTGACCACGAGTTGCAGAACTCATTAATACATCAATATAATAAACTCCATTTTCTTGTTGAGTTGGTGTAAGTCCAGTGTAAACAGGCACATCTGCCATAGTCCTAATTTCAACAGTTCCAGCTGAAAAATAATTCACTGAATTATTTCCACTAAATGTATAAAGAAATAGTCTTGATGTTCTATTATTAGAAACCTGAAGTCTGTCGTCTTGAAAAGATTGATTATAATTTACTTCTATATATGGTTTAAAAGAAGAGTTTGTTTTATCTGTAAAGAAAGATGCTATGTATCTAGTATCTGTACTAAGTGTTTCATAATCTCTTCTGTATGCAACACCAAGTCCATTATTAGTAGAACCACCACTTAACCAATCATTAACTATATCAGTTATATCCATATCTATGTCTTCATTACCAAGGTCAAAATGTTGAGTAGAATAATATGTTACAGCTGTAGATGCTGTAGGGTTTGTGTATACACCTGGCTCATCCCAACTAGTAGTCATTGTTGCAGAATTCCAGTTAGAATATCCAGTTGCTAGAGGGTTTCCATTTTGTCTTACAAGATAATTTTCTTGATATAAATCATATCCTCTACCTTCATCCCAATCTTTATTTATTGGAAATGTTATTAAATCAAACGAAGCTGCTATTCTTTTATCAAGAACATCAAACTCAAATTCTGGCTCAAGGATTCTGTCTCCTGGAACTGCATTTGTCATTTTAAGTTTGTAAGATGTTACTAAATCTCCATTAATTTCTTTTGAACTTATTTTTTCAGAAAGTTCATCAAGGTCAAACTTTATTATAAATCTGCTTATAGAATTTCTTCTTTCTGGAGCAGTATCTGTTCCACCGCCACCATACCACAAATCTGTAACAGCATTTTGGCCAGAATTAAAAATCTGATAGATGCCACTTGCTATTGAATTTGATTTGCTTGGATATATTCTGAAAACTCCCATAAATAACGTTTTATTATAAATATTCATTTATTTCTTTTTATAGGAACTCATAACTCTTTATTTTTTTTGTCAGCATATTTATATTAAAACAAAGTGTATCTATGGCTATAAGTGTAAAATTCCCATTTAAAGAAACAACTGCTGGTGGTGTATTCATGGCAAACCAGACTACTTTGGAATCAATCCAAACTAATCTAATAGCTTTACTTACAACAAAAAGAAGAAATAGAGTCATGCGTAATAATCTATATTCTCCACTATGGGACTATATATTTGAAGTGTGGGATGATATATCCGCTACTAAACTTAAAGGTGAAATTATTGAAAAAATAGGAGAATTTATTCCTCAAGTAGAAGTTAAAGAGGTTGAGTTTTCTTTTGTTGAAAATGACAATCTATTACAAGTTAAAGTAATTTATAAAGTAACTGACTTAGGTGCAGTTGAAGATAGTGTGAGTGTAATAATACCAATCGAACCAGGTGAATCACCTGTAGACGTTCATACATAATTAAAATAGAATGGAACAGAAAAACGTAACAGTAAATTATTTAAGTAGAGATTTTACCACTATTAGAGAGGATTTAATCAATTATCTTAAAACATTCTTCCCAGAACAATGGCAAGATTTTAATGTAACCTCTCCAGGTATGGCATTATTAGAACTTAACGCCTATGTTGGTGATTTGCTTTCTTATGCTACCGATAAGAAATTCAATGAATTATTTATTGATGGTGTTACAGAAAGAAGAGCAGTTTATAGACTTGCTAAAACTAAGGGATATAAACCGCCTGGTGTTAGACCAGCTATAAGTATTGCTGATATAATAATAGAAGTTCCACCAACAGCAAATGGGCCAGATACATCATATCTTCCTGTTTTTAGACCTGACATGAAAATTAAAGGCGCAGGTCAAACATTTGGAACTGTTAATGAAATAGATTTCTCAAGTGATTTTAGTGAAGACGGAATTTCTAATAGAACTATTACGCCTATATTAAATGGAAATCAAGATTTAATTAGATACAGAATACTTAAGAGAGAGAAAATAAAAGCTGGTGTAACAAAGATTTTTAAAGTAGAAATAACAGCAAATCAAGCTAAACCATTTTTTCAAATAGAACTTCCAGATAAGAACGTTCTTGAGATAATTGACGTTATTTCAATTAATGGTCTTGGAATAGAAAGAACTCCTAGTTATGCTGAGTTTAATGATTTTAATTTAAAATATTTCGAAGTTCCAGCACTTCCAGAGAATAAAATATTTTTACAGGATGATACTGTTGATGATATTAATGGAGTTAAAACAGGTGGTTATGTTGAAGTTCAAAGAAGATTTGAAAAAGATTTTCTTTCTGATGGTTCTTGTGTTCTTACTTTTGGAGGAGGAGTAGAAGATGTTAATGCTTATGAAGATTATGTTGATAGTTTAACCAATGTAGTTAAATGTCCTGACTCAAGTTCTCTTGATGTTTCTGGTGTTTTAAACAATACTGCACTTGGAGCACAAGTTAACCCTAATACTACTATTTTTATAAAATATAAAGCAGGAGGAGGTCCTTTGAGCAATGTTGGTTCTAATGTTCTTAACGAAGTTTCAAATATACAAAGTCAATCACTTGGTTCTAATACAACACTAATACAAGGAGTTTTATCGTCAACTAGAGCAAATAACCCAATTCCAGCTATTGGTGGAGTAGGCTTGCCTTCAGTTGATGAGGTTAAAAGTTATATAGCAGCAAATAATGCAGCACAAATGAGAGCTGTAACTTTAGATGACTATGTATCAAGAGCCTTTCAAATACCAGGAAAATTTGGAGCTCCATTTAGAATATTTGGAAAAGTAGAAGATAACAAAGTTAAGATGTATATCTTAACAACAGATGGCGCTGGAAAATTAGTTGCTGCATCTACAAGTATTATAAAACAAAATCTTCAGAGATACTTAGTTCCATTTAGAATGATTAACGACTATGTTGAAATTAATGATGGAAAGGTTATAAATATGCAAATTGAAGCCGACCTTTTTGTTGATAAAACTTTTAACGCAAGTGAAGTTAAATCACAAGCTATAAATTCTATAAAGCAATATTTTGACATATCAAAATGGCAAATGAATCAAAATATTTATATATCTCAACTTACAGATTTTTTAAGAGACATACCAGGTATTATAAATGTTGTTGATATTAGATTCTATAATATGGAAGGTGGGGAGTATTCAAACACAGTTCATTCACAAGCTAATTTTAATAGAACTCAAGACCCTAATACAGGTGTCTTTAGAACTCAGTTTGAATTTATTGATAATGCTATAATAGGAACCCCTATTTCTATGTTTGAAATTAGATTCCCTGAGAAAGATATAAAGATTAGAACAGCTTCTGGTTCGCCTGATAATGCAACCACAACTTTATAAATCAAGCATTATAAATTTAGAAAAATAAGATTAACTATTTAATACAGTTTTTTCTTTGCTTATATTTAGAATAAAAGAATTATGAGTATTCAAAGAGAAGAAATAACTATAACAGAATTTACGTCTGGTACTTCTCTTGTATTTTTTAGCACACAATTAACAGCTAATACAGAAATACAAGAGAGAGACCCAACTATTGAATACGTTCCTTCTATTGTAACTCTAAATATTTATAACCTACCTGTTGAGATTTCTACTTTTGATGGTCAAAATTTATGGAAGTTAAATAATAACAACGTTTATCAACATCTTTCTGCCTCATCAAGCAATTATATAACAGGACATTCATATAGCAAAGAAGTAAATCAAATACTTGATGCGTCCACAATTCAAAATATTAAAACTGAATTTTCTCAATCAATAGCAGAATCTATTGGAACAGCTAATACTCCTCATACAGAGTTTTTGTTTTCAGATTATAATGAAATTGATGATTTTTATGTTGATATAAAATTAAACAGAAGTTTTGCAACACTTGATACACTTAATATTTACAACAATCTTGTAAACAGTATTCCAACTCAAGAAGCTGATACTGGAGTCGTATTTGGAAGGTTAATGGCACTTCAAACTATTAGAGACCCAGAAGGAAACAGAATCAAAATACCTCTTAGAAATGTTCCTGTTGGATTATTTAATTCATCAGAAGATTATCCAACTCCAGCATCTTTTAGTGATGATGGAGATAGAATATTTCTTAATTTAAAAGAATCTGCTGAACAAAGTGATTATTTTAATGTTGAATCTTTTAATCTTGATAAAAATCAATTACTTAGGTCTGCGTCTAAATTTGATACAGTTCCTGAACAATACAAATATGTTACAAAAACAAATGACGAAGGAGAATTTGTAATTTATAATGCTCCTGTAGGAAGTCAAATTGTTATGTTTGAAGTTGACCTTATGAAACAAGGATTAACTAGAGATGAAATAGCTCTTAATTTTTTCCCATTTCCACCAGATGAAGATGCAGTGGTTGACCAAATACCTAATTTTTCATTTAAACAATTTCCTATAGAAGTTGTTCCTGCTTGGGGAACAATACAAACTGGATATACAGAGTTAAATGTAACAGTTAATATGGACCTTAGAAAATGGACTACGTACTTCATACCGCCAGTTTCTGTAGGCGGAGCTAAACTAGAGTCTTCTGTTGCAGATAGTGCCGCAAACAGCCTTAAAATAGGTGTTAGAAATATGGCTAAACAAGGTTATCCAAATAGTAATATAAAAATGACAGTCATTCCAAATGACTTAGATAGAGTAAACAATCAGCAATTAAACTGGAATCTTGAGTTTGCTCAAGTAAGAAATGAGGCTGAGTTTTTTAAATTCGGAGCATCTATAATAAAATTACCAGCTAATATATATGACCCTAATGCATATAGGACAGATAAAGATGGTGTTCCTGTAATTCATCCTTCTCAAAAAGGAGTTTGGCTTTCAGCATATCAGTTAAAAATATTCACCGACTCTAACGACAGTGTATCAAGAACATCTGGTGGATACCATCAAGATGGTTCTCATACTTATAGTCATTATGATATTAACTACACAAATGATAATGTAATTTCTCAGAATACATCTGAAGGTACTGGAATGAATAAATTTCCATATGAAAAACCTTGGTCTGTAGAATATCCAGAAATGTATTCAATACCATCTAAACCAACAAAATCAAAATTTATTTCAAATGTAACCAATGGAAGAACAGAAGTAAATCCTGGAAGTAATACATACTATCTTAGTGAACCTTCGTTTTCAGATGGAGATATGGTTGGAAATTTAGTTGATGCTCACAGAGAAGATACGGCTGGCGGATTTGGTATGATGCCTACTTTTAATATATGGATTCCAAATAGAGTAGCTCACGCTATTACAAAAAATTATATGTACAGATATGAATCTGGAGTAGCAGTTAATGAGGAATATACAAATGGTTTCCAACCATCAAATCCAAATTATCCTGATTTTCCTGGAACATCTACTGTTGTTGGTGGAGAAAAATATCAAAGACTTGAATGTGGTTATGGATATTTTTGTAGACCACAAGGATGGCCAAGGGTTGCAAGATACACATGGGGAGGAGGAGGAGAAGCTCTATTTAAACCTGATGTTTCTCATGGTTTAGGATTAGGAGGTTCTACAACAACACCTGGACCAGGAGTTACTGGTGGATTATATTCAGACAGTCTTTGGAGTGGACCTTCTCATATAAATGATATTTACAACATTCAAACACAAAACCCTGCATTAGCTTTAGATAGAAATAATATTCTAAAAAATGGTGGTATTGATTTTTATAGAGTTATAGACCCAAGTAAAGAAAACCTAACTCCTTTAAGACCTTTTGTTATTCCTACTTTTATAACATTACATACTTGTGATGGTGTTGCTGATAGATTAAGTCCTTTTGGATATTTCGCCTTAAGAAATGATGGAGAAATAGATGTAGACGTTCCATATTGGTTGAATCAACAAAATGGTGCCTACCCAGTGTGGACACCAACACAAGGTTTTGTTGTTGGAACAGGTAAATTGAGACCTGGAGATACATTGATTGTATATGGAATACAGTTTGGAATCAACAATCAGAAAGCAATGGAATATACAGCTGTAAAATTACCTGCAAACAGAAGTTTTAATACAACTACAAATAGATATGACACAGCAGCTTATACTGTTTCTGTAGTATATACTGGACCTTATTGGAATAACGGACCATCAACTCGTACAGTTAGTGGGGCTGTTGCAGCAGCAATTACTCCTCCTCAATATTGGCTTAAAACTAATCACTCTGGAGGAGCATCAGGTCTTTCAAGTCTTGGAATCAATACAAGAACATGTAGTCTTAATCCTACTTGTAATGTAAACTTTCAAATATCTGGAATGTATATTGAAAATAATTCTAACGTAATTCAATCATAATGGATGACAAGAAAAAAATAG
>JAJFLM010000113.1 GCA_021772655.1 Deltaproteobacteria bacterium | reverse complement strand
ATTCATTCCAAATTGTTCTCTAACTGGAATTAGTAGCTCAAAATTAGTATGAGGATTTTGCTCATGAACAAGTGATGTCATATCATGAAATATAAATACATTCTGTGGCTTCTCATAAACAAAAGGATAATCCTCTTTACTCATTAAACTTGTAATTGGAACATTTATGTCTCCACTAAAAATTACAACTGCATAATCTGAACCAGTATCAAAATGAAATAACAAACCTGAGTTTGCAAATCCTGGAAATGGCCAATGATAATTTGTTGTATCAATTTTTGTAATACTGATATTATCTCCTTCAATAAACACATGATTATTTGTATTTATGATATATTGGTCTTCTGGGTGTCCACATATATTAAGATACTGCTTAAGTTTTTCTCCAACCTCTACAGTACATTCTATTGTAGTTTGTAAATGATGAATATAGTATCTTTCATATATTAAAGTAGAAAGTCCATTTATATGGTCTTCATGACAATGAGTTATAAAAACTCTATCAACTAAATTTGTAATTCCTTTTTTTCTAAGTTTAGAAAATGCTGTATATCCACAATCAATCAAGAACAATTTTCCACCTCTTGTTTTAAAAATAGCAGAAGAAGTTCCTTCCTCTGTATCAAAAGCTCCTCCTATTCCTAAAAACTCAATATCAAGCAATGATTTACCATTGCTACTGATTGCTGACTCTATTCCTTTTTTTATTTCAAATTTTGACATATTCCTAGTTTAGGTAACAAATTTAACGAGAAATTATTAACTATCCAAATCTTTTTAAACCTTATCTACCAGAAATAATCCCAACTTATTCATACCCAATTCTAAATCCTCCTCAAAGTTAGAAAACATTACTTCGTTTTCTGGATTTCCTTGAATTATGTGGGTTGCATAAAGTTTATTAATCATTTTACAGTGCTCTACTAATTCATTGAAGAATATGTTTGGCTGTAGATTTGATTGAGCCTTTAAAAACTTATACTGAAGAACATTGTTGTTAAATTTTTCTGTAGCCATAGCTCGAACTCCAGCACTTGTTAGACGAGCAAGTGTGTACGATATATAAAGACCAGGAGAATTCTTAGGATTGCTAAGAATATCTAAATCAATCTTCTTATCCTTCTTTGGTTCAATTTTAATAATAAATCCAGCCAATACATTATACACAAGCTCCCAATCATTATTAAATTTTTCAAGACAATCTTCAATTAAATCTGATAAAAAAATGACATTACCAGCTCGACTAGACATCTTTTCCTTTAATTTAACAAGACCTAGACCAACATGATTGGTGTGAGGAAAAAACTTCTTCAAAGTTCCAAAATGACCATCTTGTTCATTACCAGTCATATATAATGTTGATTCTTTTAACACTTCAGCAAGAGCTATATCTTGATAGAAATAAGTTGTAGAACCATCGCTTTTAATTCCAACCATTTTCTCATCTCCAGCATCAAAAACTTTTGTTCCTTTATATTTTCCTTTACCATCTTTAAGAAGGTCTCCATCATAAAACATGTTTGATGCTAGAAATGTCTCAGAAATATTAAGTCCAAATACTTCACAATATGTATTATACATATTAAGAGCATCCCCATGTTCAACATCTCCTTGAAGTGTGTCTCCAAGTATAGATATAAAATTTTCTCCAACACCCATTGATTGGAATGTCTTTGCTAATATGAAATTTGACATATGTCCAACATGAAGATGCTTGTTTAAATTAGGACTAAACCCATCAACAAATTTATAAGGAACAAATTCTTCAAAACATCCTGATATGTCAAAATTTCTTGGGACCAATATATTTGTATATGGTTTTCCTTCTTCGATTCTAAAACCCCATGAGTTTGCCCAATTTATAATTTCCTCTTCTGGCTTACCATACACACAAAATCCAAATTCCATATTTGGTGGAAGTGTTCGTATTTTATTTATATCAATTTTAATAGCTGTATCCATCTGTAATAAGTTTTACTATATATTGTGAATGTTCTTCGTTCATTCCTTTTGCTCTCTGAGCATTAACTCCTTTCTCTGTATTTGGATACATGTTCACTGCTGTTCCAAATGTCATATGAAGTCCAAAATGAGGTCTTCCCAACCCAAGCTCTGCTCTTATAAAATGAAGACCATCTCTTTCTTCGTTTGGTATATTTAACCACCAATTTAATCCGTCACTTCTTGCATCAACATCTAATACTATTTCAACCTCTGTACCATCCCACTTTTCCTTTACCTCTTCCCATTTTCCATTCATATCAGATGCTCTATCGTTTATGAATGATATATGAGCTCCACGAAGTGGATATTGAAGTGGTAGGTTATACCTCTTCTTCATAAACCAACAATATAGTTTATGTATCTCCCCTGGAATCATAACCATAGCAGTCTTCTTCCACTCTCCTTGACGTGCCTGTTTTGTAGTAACGTTTTCGGGGTCGAATAATAGTGTTCCTTTTATTTTAATTGTATTATTCAAAATTTTCAAAAAAAAAGAGCCCAATAGAGCTCTTGTTATACGTTTTTAGTAAAAAAATGTTATGCTTTTTTACTTATTATCCAAACACCTTCTCCTTTTGTGTGAAATATAGCTTCGTTTTCTTCAAGCCTAAGAATCATTCCATTAATAAGAGTAAAACTCATACTAAAACTTTTTCCTTTAACTATAAATTTAGCACCATCTTCACCACTAGCTTCCATAACTATATCAATTATTTCAGTAGATTTTTTTCCATTTACAAGTTTTCCTCCTACATATTCACTTTTGTCAATCAAAAAACAATTAAGAGCTGGAACCTTTTTTCCATTTGACAATGTTATTTGTTTTTCAGTTGAACATGTTTTTATTTCAATTTTGTATTCTGGAAAATCATCACTTCCTACTAAATACATAGAAGATTGTGAATAAGCAATTTGTGTTTGCGCTGCAATACTGAATGCTGTAAGCAATATTGCAAATAATAGAGTTGTTTTCATATTTATTTTAGTTTAGTTTAATTTTTCTTTTGCTTTTTGACTAACCAATTTCTTATCAACTTCTAAATCTTTAAATGCTCCCATAATTGCACCAATATTATTGGCTCCTCCTGAAATTGCTTCTTCTATTTTAGCGTCAATTTCTTCTTCAGTCATTTGTTTTGGAAGGTATACTTCTAATATACTCATCTCAAATTCAGCTTCTTCAACAATATCTTTATTGTCTCCAGCCTTGCTTATAACCTCATTAAGATTCTTAACACTTTTCTTTATGATTACAATAGCCTCATCATCACTAACATCTCCAGAAGTTCTACCCTTCTTTTGTTCCTCAGCAACTATTTCAGACTTAATAAGTCCAAGAATATTCTTTTTCTTTCTTCCTTCCACTCCTGCCTTGAAGGCATCCATGAAATCTGCAGCAATTTGTTTTTTTATTGTAGACATAATATTTATTGTTTAGACTGCGAAGTTATAACAAAAAATGTAAACTACAAAATTTATTTTAAAAACCTCCTAGGTCATATCCATAATGAGGATTCCCAGTATCATCTTGCCAATCATATCTATTTCTCACATTATACCACCAATTTGGTCTCTCAACTCCATAAGTAATACAGATAGTTTTAACTGAAAAAAGGAGAGCTATTGATTCTTCAACGCTTTCTGAATCAACAATTGCATCATAAGAATTTTGCAACAACAATATAATGCTGCTATTAACTTTATCTATATCTAAACCATTAGTTCTAGTTAATTCTTTTTCTACTACTTTATTTAATCTGCTCATATATTAAAATAATTCATCGCTCAAAACTAGAGCTACATTAACAATTTTTCTAAGTTGAGACTTGTTTAATCCAACAACTTCACTCTTAAGTTTATTTAAAAGTACTGGATATTCCTTTTCTATCTCATCATAAGATAATTCTCCTTCTGGAATTATTACTTCAGATATAGAATCATCCTCAGTACTCCATACAGCAATTTCTCCATCAGACATAAACATAAGGTCTCTCTTATCAAACTCTTCTTCTAATATATGAGTTTTAAAATATTTAAAGAACTTGTTTCCAGGAACTTTAAAAAGAACTTTATGCTTTTCAGTTAAACTTTTATCTAACACACTTCCAAATGGATTGTATATTGTTTGAATACACATTCCAGCTCCTATTGGCTCATTTTTAAATACCTTATAATGAGTTGGCATTTTTATTCCTAATTCTTTACATACAATAGGTAATTCCATAAGTATCCAATTTATTCTTGAGTTTACAGAAAACCCTTTTTTAATATCTGGCTGAACTCTGAATATAAATTCATCATGAGAAATAAACACAAAATCTTCCTCATTAATATGAGTATTATTTTCGATTAACTTATCAACAATTGCCACGATATTCTTATGTTGAGTTTTTTGAAGTCTCTTAGGATTTGTATTACCAAAAACGTATTGCCTAAAAGATTTTGATTTAGAAAGAGTTGGATGAATATCAAGAGATATACATAATTCTTCCCAAGAAGTATATAATTCTTTTTTTGAATCGTATGTCTTAAGTGAATTATAATTTGCTGCTGTAAAATCTAAAGACAACAAATACATATTATCATTATTTCTAAGATTATCTTTTGTTCTTAATTTTAAATTACCAAAATCATTAGACATCATTTTTTCATATGCCTCTGTACCAAGAAGATATTCTTTTAATTTAGGAAGAGCATAATCAAGTTTATATGATTTTGCACTCTTATACCCTTCTTCTTCAGCAAATATCTCATACAGTTCATATTCCTCTATAAGTTTTCCAAGACCAGCATAAAAAGGAGACCTCATCAAAGTATTTATATAATACTGATGATGTTCAATTATTGGAAAATTAACTTTAAACAACTTTTCAAATTCTGATATATCTTTCATTTTTATTTTTCTAATTTTTCAAGAAGGTCTACGGCTATACATCCATAATCCCCACAAGCTAACCATGAATCATCTTTCATGTTTTTAAATTCTTCTATTTCAAACTCAAGAGATACACACAAAACTGTATCC
>JAJFLM010000112.1 GCA_021772655.1 Deltaproteobacteria bacterium | reverse complement strand
CTTCAAATAAACTATTCATATTATCATCATCTTCTAACATTTCATTTATATTATCAAATCCTAAAATTTGACGTTTTATAAACGCTTGTTGAATTACTTTTTTAAGCCCTTCTCCAATGTTTTTAATTTTACCCTCTTCAGTAACTCCATCACCTTCAAGTTGCTCTTCGATGTAATGTTCTTGGATAAAATTTACCCAATTCATGTTTAACGCTTCTGTTTCCATAATTTTATGTTTTTAATTTATATTTTTCTAATAAAAAATCTTGAACCTCGCCAATAGAATCATAAAAAATTTGTCTTTCTTCTTTATTCATTTCATCATATAAATCTCCCATTTCTGGAATTGATTCTATCATAGATTTTAATTGATACTCCATAACATAAAAATTTATGAATTCCTGTTGTATTTTTAATTTCAACTCCTGATTTTCCATATATTATCTCATTGATTTATCAGGGTCTTGTGGAGTATTCTTATTGACAATTCTGGCAACATTTTCCACAAGTATTCCATCTTTATATTTTTCTTGTAAATAATCATCAAGTACTTGATGTTCTTTTCTTATTTTCTTACCATAAGTCTTCTCATCAATTAAAGGAATAAATATTTTCTGAATAATTTTCGCAATATTCTCAGCATCATCTATTCCTCTGTGAGCTGTTCCATTGAACTCCATTCCCAAATGGTCTAATGCTTGCCCTACTCCAAGTTCTTTTGGAAGTCCATATGCGAAACTAAAAAGAGCCTTTGCATTAGTATGTGTTCTTCCCATAGGATTTTTTTTAACATTCTTAAGTTTACAATCTCTCTCAATTTGATTTTTGTCATACTCACCCCAGCTCATCCACATTCTATCTTTCGATAAAAACTTTTGTTCAAGAACCATACATGCTTCTGAAAATGACATACCATTCTTATCAACATATTCTTGTGTTAGAGTTGTTAATCCAGTACAAAACTCTGAAATAGTAGAATGTTCAGGTTTAATGATTAGAGTGTCTCTAAGTCTAATTTCTTTTGTGTAGTAATCTACTGCAGATATTCCTATCTCAATTATTTCACTAACCATTCCCTCTGGAGTTTTTCCATCTTCCCAACAAGTTGCCTCAAGGTCAATTACTAAAATTATGTCTTTATCTTTTCTCTTACTCATATTTTTCATTTTCTAGCCATGCTTTTAACAAGACTTTTATTTCCTATTGATTTATCATTTTCAATTTTTTCACAATGATTTTCTTCTTCATTAATTATATAAGCTGGCAAATTAAGTACTTCAGATTCTTTCATTATATGCATCCCATCTCTATATGGTAATTCATGTTTTCCATTTCTTATCATATCACTGCTCCCACTTCCCCTAGTAACAGAAAATGGTATAAATAACAAATCATTACTATCAGTCATGAAACTATATGGTTTCATAACCATTCCATATATCCACTTATATCCATACCTTCTATCTCCATCCAAATATTCAAATATCATTTCTAACCTAGGAAAAGGTAGTCCATCTCTTATACCAGAATCTTTAATTGTAAAATGTCTTTGATATGCTGTATCAACAAGGGAATTGAAGTTTTTTAATTCTTCTATTTTTTCCTCAAGTTCTTCAATTTTAAAATCTCTATCTTCGATTATATCATTTAATCTTTCTTCTAAATTCATCTCTCTTCAGTTTTAATATATTTTGATGGTACTTCATCTACTAGATAAACCCCATTGTCTGACATACAAATCTTATGTCCATCTGCTCTCATTTTCATAGCCTCTATCTCAAGTATCACAAACTCACCCCTTCTTGCTCCAACCATTGCTGCAGTTTCTTTATCTGGGCTTAAGTGAACATGATGCCTCTTCCCTTTGTTTAATCCTGTCTTCATTATAGAGTCTACCGATTTAACTGGAGCTCCATGGTAAAGAAAAGTTGGCGGTTTAACTTCTTTGAATTCTAATTTTACATCAATAGAATGCCCTTGATTTGCTCTTACTTCACAGAAATCATCAGAAAAAGCAAATCTTTGTTTATCACTAGTTTCAACAACTTTTTTAAGTTCATTAAAATCAAACATCAATTTTGGTTCTGCTTTTTTAAGAAGAGTCTTTACATCAGTCCACCCCCCATCACCTATCACAATTCCAATATCATCTGGATTATGTCTTAACCAGTAAGACAAATTCTTACTTATCTTTTTTATTTTCTTTTCGTCCATCTAATTTATTCTTTACATCTTTTACAATAGTATTTAAAGTATCGTTTCCAATACCTTTTACAACCTTATAGTTAAGACTATTTTGGTCTAAGAAATCTACAACAGAATTATCTACTTTTTTTGCTCCAGAAGCATCTTGGTATCTTCCTTCTTGTTCATAAGGAATTTTATCATCTCTTTCAATATAATATGTCATATTATCATACTTATTAAACTCTTGAAGGATAAGAGCTTTTAATAAAGTACATTTACTAACATCATATACACTTGAAAGTATGAAAGGAGAATCTGTTACGATAACATCAACTTCATCTTTCATTGTAAATTGTTGATATTGCTGTTTGCCAAATATATAAATTTGACTCTGAACAGCCTTCATTGATTTTTCTCTAAGTTTTTTCTTGATATATTCTGGTGAGATTTCAGCAGATATAAATTCTCTCTTTAATTTAGAGAATACGTCAGATGTTAATATTGATTTACCTACTCCTGGACCTCCAATGAGGTTTACTATTATTGCGTTTTCTTTATACATTATCTCTGTCTTTACAAGCAAAGATATATTTTTAATTTGATTCTACAAAAACTAATTAATTTTATTATCAATTTTTTAATGATAAATTGTAATTACTAAACTCTTTTTTTCCAGTTAACTCTGTAATTACTAAGTCATCAATAAAATTTGGAATACTTATTTTCTGTTCAATATCATCAAGCTCAACTTCAAGTGTTACAAGTTTCATACTATGATATACATCAATCTCCCATTTAAGACCATTTTCCTCATATACAATTCTTGTTTTTGAGATATGTCTATGGTCCTTTTTTGACATTTCATCAAATACATCTTTACTAATACATTCTTCAATTTCTTCAAATACTCCAACAGAAATAGGTTTCTTAACACATTTAACATAATCAACATCTACATCAACAGAAAAATCATCAACTAATTCCTCTGCCATTCTAAAACGGTTTATCTCCCCATCAATTTCAACATATATTTGATGAATGTGAAATCTGTTAATATCTTTTTTTGAAAAATTTGGAACATTCTTCAATAAAAACTTTCTTTCTATCTCAAGATTTTCTTTTGGTATGTCTTTTATATCTTTCATATTATTCAAATTTAACTACTTCTTTTTCATAACCATAAAGGTCTTTTGCTGTTTTTCTCATTGATGAGTCGCTTGTGTTAAACATTATATCATCCATCATAAATTCACAAGGATGATTATATCCACACGCATG
>JAJFLM010000111.1 GCA_021772655.1 Deltaproteobacteria bacterium | reverse complement strand
GTAGATATTGGTGGTGGTACCACTGAAGTTGCGGTGATTTCGCTGTCAGGTATTGTGTATAGTAAGTCAGTCCGGGTGGCCGGAGATAAGATGGATGAAGCAATTATCCATTATTTAAAACGCAAATATAATTTATTGATTGGTGAGCGGACAGCCGAGCAGATTAAAATTAAAATTGGCAATGCTTATCCGGCCAATGAACTCAAGACGATGGAAATTAAAGGCCGTCACTTGGTTGCCGGTGTCCCTAAAACCATTGAAATCGGCTCGGAAGAAGTCCGCGAGGCAATTCAGGACCCCTTAAATGCCATCGTGGAGGGTGTCAAAACAGCTCTGGAACGCATGCCCCCTGAATTAGCCGCTGATATTATTGATCGCGGTATTGTGCTTTCTGGTGGAGGCGCTTTGCTGGCAAACTTAGATGGGTTGATTCGTGATGAAACGGGTTTGCCGGTGATGGTTGCGGATGATCCTTTGACTTGTGTCGTGTTAGGTTCTGGGAAGGCTTTAGATCAATTAGATACCCTGAAAGGGATTATGGTATCTTAGCTAGTGGGTCATTCTCGCTTTAGAATTTCTTTATTCCTAAGCGCATTTATCGCGCTGTTTTTTTTAATTACTATTTTATCGCTAAGTGTGGATACGCCTCAAGAGCGCTCACCCCATTGGTATGAACGGGTCTATCTTGGGGCTTTATCACCGTTTCAAAAATTGGCCACAGGTCTGGGGACTTCGGTACGGCGTGTGTTTGATAATTATTTTAGCTTAGTCGACTTAAAAGCCGAGAATATTCAGTTAAAACAGCAAGTGGACCAATTGACGTCACGGGTCATGCGTTATGAAGCTTTTGTGGCGGAAAATGATCGCTTGCGTCGTTTATTAGATTTCCGTGAAGGTAAGCCTTGGCAGACAATCACTGCTCGGGTGATTGGCTATAATCCCCAAGCGGAGTTTCGTTTTTTAACCATCAATAAAGGGAGCGCTGACGGCCTTAAATTACGGATGCCGGTCATGGCTCCTCAAGGTTTACTCGGGCAAGTTTATCGCTTAAGTGCACATAGTGCGCAAATTTTGATTATTTCGGATCCTACGAGTGCTGTTGATGTTTCTTTAAGTGGTGGTGGTGCGCGCGGAATTTTACGTGGGCGTGTGCAATATACCGCATGGGATCGCCAATATTTTATTTCAGCGATGGAATATGTAGATCGCCTGGCTTTAATACCTAATGAGGCTAAAGTAGTTACATCAGGTTTTGATGAAATCTTTCCGGCGGGAATCCCAGTCGGAAAAGTGCGTAAAGTTAAAGCGGACTCCTATGGTATTTTTCAAGAAGCGGAAGTGGTGCCTTTTGTTGATATGATGGACGTGCGTGAAGTCATGGTGCTGATTTCTTGGGATACTCCATGATCCGTTACATAGTTTATGTATGTTTGGGTGCGGGAGCTATTTTTCTACAAACAACTTTCTTAGCGTTGTGGCCCAGTGAATTACTACGTTTTGAATTACTATGGTTGTTGGTGTTATTTTTAGCCTTTGCTACACCGTTCAGCCAATCAGCCGCTATTGTTATATCATTGGGTTTTATGGCTGATTTGTCGGGCTCTCCTTTTGTTGGTTTTTTTGCAATTGTGTATTTTTTATTTACCGCTTTTTTGCGTGTCTTTATGGCTCATATGTTTGTTGAGACGATGTGGGCGCGCTTGCTATGGGTAGGCTTACTTACCTTAGCGGTATTATGTGTTGAGTGGGGCATGTTAAAGTTGATGGGCCAGGGAAGTGGTTTACGTGCTTATATAATGGCCTATGGAATTTTACAAAGCTTGGTAACGATGGCGACGTCTATTGTTGTGATGCCACTCTTAGATCGTGTTGAAGGGACAATAGCGAAACAATACCGTGGGCTTTAAAAACTTTCACGAAGATTTATCTCGGCTGCAAGGGCGCTTAATACTTGTAGTTGTAGTGATGACACTTTTTTTTCTAAGTGTTGGCGTGCGTCTGTATTTCTTACAGATTCATCATGGTGCAGAATACCGACTGTTTGCTTACGAGAATACCTTGAAAGAAGTCCGTATTCCCGCTGTGCGCGGCTTGATCAAAGATCGCGATGGACGCATTATTGCGACCAGCCGCCCTTCATTTAATTTGGCGCTCATCCCCCAATATATCCAGGATATTAATAGTGTGGCAATGAGTATCGAGGCGCTTAGTAGCATTCCACAGGAGGTCGTGTTGAAAGCTTGGCCAAAAGCTAAGCGGCAGCCATCATTTTATCCGTATGTGGTGGCACAAGATATTGGTTTTGATGTCATGTCAAAGCTTCATGCTTATCAAGCGGTTGCCGATGAAAAAATTAATTTGCATGGGGTTGAAGTGATTGCTCAGCCGGTACGTCGTTATCCTAATGAAAGTATGGCGGCCAACACATTGGGCTATGTGCGTGAAACTTCTAAAGAAGAGTTGAAACGTTTACAGGCAGCGGTTCCAGGCAGTTATCATTTAGGGGCTCGAGCGGGGGCCTTTGGTTTAGAGCGTGGTTGGGAAGTTTTATTGCGTGGTCGAGATGGCTATCAGCAGAAGTTTGTTAACGCGGTGGGCAGGGAAGTGTCTAGTGACCGAGTTGGCATTCAATTAGCGCATCAGGCAGCTATTCCTGGCAATAATATGGTGACGACTTTAGATCTGCGTTTACAAGGGTTTGCTGAGAAATTATTTGCGGATAAAACCGGTGCTCTGGTGGCGATGGATCCTTTTGATGGAGAAATTCTTGCGATGGTCAGTGCGCCTAGTTTTGATTTGAATGAGTTGGCTAATAAAATTTCCTCAGAAAAATGGCAGCAGTTAATCAATGATCCAGGAAAACTTTTCTTAAACCGGGCGATTCAATCCGCATATCCGCCGGGGTCCACTTACAAAATGGTTGTGGCAGCGGGGGGCTTGGAGGAGGGTGTGATTACTCCTGAAGAAAAAATTAAATGTCCGGGTTATCTTACCTTTGGGAGAAGACGCTTTCATTGTTGGAAACGAGGTGGGCATGGTGCCGTAAATGTCCACCGTGCGATTGTAGGTTCTTGTGATGTGTTCTTCTATACGGTGGGTAATCGATTGGGAGTGGATCGTATTGCAAAATATGCTCATAAATTTGGCTTAGGTCAGCGTTCTGGTATTTATTTTAAAGGTGAAACTAATGGTTTAATACCGACAAAAGAGTGGAAGCAGCGTGTTCGTAAGGAAAAATGGCACCCTGGTGAAACACTTTCTATCTCCATTGGCCAGGGTTACGATTTAGTGAGTCCACTGCAGAATGCTTTGATGGTCGCTGCGATTGCTAATGGTGGTTTTTTAGTAACGCCAAAGTTTGTGAGACATTTTTTAGACCCAGCAAATAAGCGGATTATCCCACCCAGTTATCTTTTTTCAGATAGACGGAAAGCTATTGGTATTAGTGCTGATACTATGGATCGTATCAAGAAAGCTATGATTGGTGTGGTTGCTGAGCCCGGTGGTACGGCAGGTCGTTTAAGAGCTCTACCCGTGAGTGCTGGGGGTAAGACCGGTACAGCGCAAGTTGTTGGGCTTAAAAGTGGTAAGGTCGGTAAGCAATACCGTGACCATGCTTTATTTGTGTCCTTTGCACCGGCGGAACATCCAGAAATTGTTGTGAGTGTTATTGTAGAGCATGGGGGACATGGTTCTTCATCAGCGGCGCCCATTGCGGGAAAAGTGATTGAGGAATATATTCGCTTGAAACGAGGGGAGGCTGAGAGTGAGCTCTGAGTCTAAAGGTTTCTGGAAAGAATTAAACTCGCCATTGGTTTGGATTGTATTGGGGCTCACTACGGTTGGCTTGATTAATTTATTGAGTGCAACGTCTGTTTTAGAGCAAGAAGGCACCTCTTCACTATTTTA
>JAJFLM010000012.1 GCA_021772655.1 Deltaproteobacteria bacterium | reverse complement strand
ATCCGGACGGTCACCGTCCGCTTTCGCACCGAGACGTGGATCACCTGGGGCCACGGGACAGGCGACCCGGCCGAGGCGGACCGGCGCGGATCTCAGTGGCTGACGGCGCGGCTCCGGACTCGCGGTGGTCGACGACGGGCTCCGGACTCGCGGTGGCTGACGGCGCGGCTCCGGACTCGCGGTGGTCGACGACGCGGCCCCGAACGTGTCACGATCGGGAACATGACCGTGGGCATCCAGCAGCTCATGCGGTCCATGGAGCAGCTGCGCGACGGCTACCGGTGGGCGCTCTACACCGCGCGGGACCTCGACGCGGCGCTGGCATCGACCACGGACGGCTACACCGTGCGGCACATGCCAGCCGGCACCGGGACCGGGCCGGGCGCCGGTATCTGGCCGAGGACGTACTGCCTCATTTGCCCGCCGACCTGGCGATCCGGCAGGTATCCCGGACGGTGGACCCGCGCCGCCTGGTCGACGAGGTGACCGTGGAGTTCACCCACGACCGGGAGCTGCCGTGGCTGCTGCCCGCGCATCCGCCCACCCACCGCCGCGCGCGGGTGCTCGCCGTCTCGGTGGTCGACTTTCGACACACCACCCACCTCGGCCGGGTCGACTCGCTGATCGCCGCCGAGCGAACGCTGTGGGACCACGGCGGGCTGCTCGCCCAGCTCGGCCTCGAACCGGGAGCGGCCCCCGCCGGCTGAGCTGCCCCGAACCGACCGGACCGCTGTGCCCGCCCACTGAGCCGGACCGCTGTCCCCACCCACTGCCTCCCCGGACGTCAGCCGGCGGTAGGCGCGCTCTCCCGGGCCGGCTCGGACCCGTGGCCGCTCGACCGGGATACCCGTCCGACACCCCAGGCCAATGCGGCGAGCAGCGCCAGAGTGCAGAGCAGCACCAGCAGCGACGCGGCGCTCCACACCCAGCCGGACACCCCCTGCTTCAGCTCGCGCTGTAGGATCAGCTGCTCGTGCACGGCGTCGCGGGTGGCACTCGCCTCGGCGGGCAGCTCGGGGGCGTTCAGCGCCGGATCAGCCGGCAGGTACAGCGGGACGGCGGTCATCGTGCGCCCGTCGTGCAGCCGGACGAGCAGCTTCCAGTTCCCGCCCAGCGGCAGCGGTCGGGTGGTGCGCCAGGCGCCGTCCCCGGTGGGCACCAGCCGGTCGAGATGCAGGTCGCCGCCCTGCCAGCCGGTGAGCTGGAGCCACGTCGGGTCGTCCAGGGCGGACTCGGGGGTGAACCGGACCTGTGCCGAGTCTGCAGAGGTCGGAGTGATCGCGGTGACCTCGAGCTCGGCGCGCACCCCCTCGGGCACCGTGGTGGCCAGCCCGTTGGTCAGCCCGACGGCCAGCAGCGCCACGCTGCCAGCGAACAGCACGCCGGGCCGCGCCGCGCGCCGCGAACCCGCCCCGCCCGCCGCTGATCCGCCCGCTGATCCGCCCGCCGGTCCGCCCGCTGATCCGCCCGCTGATCCGCCCGCTGATCCGCCCGCTGATCCGCCCGCTGATCCGCCCGCCGGTCCGCCCGCTGATCCGCACAGCCGGCCGGTCAGCCCCATGCCGAGCAGCGCGCCGGCCACCCCGCCGGCCACCCCGCCGGCGCAGGCCATGAGCACACCCTCGACCACCATGTCCGGGGTCCACGGCAGCGGCATGACCAGCCCGGACCAGGCGTACTCGGCCGCGAACCCGACCGTGCCGATGGCCAACCCGGAGACCAGGCCGAACGCCAGTGGTCGGCTACGGCGGTCGCTGGCCAGGTAGGCGGCCACCAGCTCTACCAGCAGCGCCTCGGCCAGGTACAGCGGCACAGCGGCCCAGAGTTCGCCGATCACCCCGCCGACCACGACCGACACCCCGCCACGCACCGCGAAGTAAAAGCCGACCGCGAACAGCGCCCCGCCCCGGCCCAGCCACCACCGGGCAGCGACCAGCGCGGTGGCGGCAGCCATCGCGATGAGCAGCGGCTGGTGCACCATGCGGAACTGCGGAACTCCGAAGTCGAACTCAGCCTGGAACACCGACAGCCCGATCAGCAGGCCGCCCATCGTCATGCCGCGCCGGATGAACCGCCCCACCGGGGACACCCGCGCGTCACCCACCGCGAGCGCGCCCTCCCGTTCCAGCACGGTCATCGCAACCAGGGACAGCCCGGCGCCGCCCAGCAGCATCAGGTGGGTGGGGCCCCACAGCGTGACGTCCTGGCCGAAGATCCGGTGCCAGACGTCGTCCAGCGGGAACCCGAGCAGCGCGTAGAACCCCGACCCGGCCAGCAGCACCCCGCCGACCGGTGCGTACCAGTCGTCGGAGATCCGGATCGCGGCCGGCCCCGGGCGCTCGCCGGCCCTCGGCAGCATGATCGCCAGGATGCCGGCGCCAAAGATGCCGAACAGTCCGAACAGGATCGGGTAGTGCGCGATGTTGGCCAGCGGGCCCTCGTCTCGGCCGCGGCTGATGTGCAGCGAGATGTCCCAGTACATCCCGAGCAGCGCGGTGACCAGCGACACCAGCGCGAGCGCGGACGGCAGGGCCACCCAGATCGGCAGGCCCCGGGTGAGCGGGCTGCGCTCGGCGAGCGCGCCGAGCCGCTCCAGCAGCGGGAAGCGACCGGTCCGGTGGCCGTAGCCGAGGCCGAGCAGGATCGTGGCGAGCACCAAGGCTCGGCCGGTGG
>JAJFLM010000110.1 GCA_021772655.1 Deltaproteobacteria bacterium | reverse complement strand
CTGTCCAGATAGATATGATGTATGTGGCGGTGTTATGGGAGCAAGGGGTGGTGCGCCTGTCCGTACCGCTGCGTGCGCTTAAAGCAGCGAGCCAAGAAACTAGGCGCTCATTGTTGTTAGCGATGCTCGTGGCGACTTTATTATCGAGTGTTGTGGCGTTTTGGTTTTCGCGCCGTGCGAGTCAATCGGTCACTGAAGTGATTAAAAGTGCTGAACAAATTGCGGATGGCAATTTTTCCCATCGAGCTTACTTATCATCAGGAGACGATTTTGACGGTTTGGTACCGGCACTTAATAAAATGGCCGCTAGCCTTGGAGAGCAGCATGCGGCGCTGATTAGTGAACGTAATCAGCTTAAAACAGTATTAGAAGATATGGGCGAAGGGGTCTTGGTAACGGATGGTCAAGCACGCACACAAATGCTCAACCCGGCGTTGCGGACAATATTTCATGCGGATACAATTCAAATAGGCAAGCCGGTGATAGATAGCTTGAGGTATAACGAATTGCATACGGCCATTCAGGCAGTTTTAGAGAGCGGCATTAAGCGTCAGGTAGAATTACAGATATTTACGGATAACCAGGAGAGTTATCTTAACGTGCAGGTCGCTCCTCTTAAAGAAGGTGAATTGGTGATTGGTACGGTCTCGGTTTTTTATGATTTAACCGAGATTCGGCGCTTAGAGAATATTCGTAAAGACTTTGTCGCCAATGTTTCTCATGAGCTGAAGACGCCGCTGACAAGTATCAGAGGCTTTGCTGAGACGCTTGCGCAAGGTTTAGTTACTGACCCCAAAATGACAGAACGTTTTGTTCAGAAAATACAGAAGAATGCAGGTCAGTTGCAGAATTTGATTACAGATTTGTTAGATCTTTCTGAATTAGAATCAGGGCGTCGTCAGTTAAGTTTAAAGCCTGTGCCAGTATTAACCGCTATCCGTGAAATCTTAGATACTTTGCAAGAGCGTATTCATCAGAAACAGATGATGGTTTCGGTAAGTGTGAGTGATGATTTGGCGGTGTATGCCGAGCCGGGAACCTTGAAACAGATACTGACAAATCTTATTGAGAATGCCATTAAATACAGTCCAGAAGCGGGTAAAATAGATATCAGTGCCGAAGTATCTTCTTTGGATGAAGATCGCATTTGCGAAATCTCGGTACGAGACACAGGCATTGGTATCCCAGAGGATGACTTGCCGCATGTCTTTGAACGTTTTTATCGGGTGGATAAAGCGCGTTCTAGGGATATGGGTGGAACAGGGCTGGGTCTTTCGATTGTCAAACATTTGGTGCAAGCTCACGGCGGTCGCGTGGGCGTGGAAAGTCAACTGGGGAAAGGCTCACGGTTTTTCTTTTCATTAAAAGCTACCTAATTATTTCATAGCTGTCACCGGTCTGTCACAATGCTCTGCTAATACCTATGAGCATGATCAATTATAAAACTCATGAAGTGAAGAAAGTTTTGGTTGTCGATGATGATCCCGACATTGCAGAACTAATATCTTATAATCTTAACGCTTTTGGTTTTGAAGTCATGGCGGTGGCGTCAGGGAAGGCTGCATTAAGTCATGTGATAACTCAAGGGATGCCGGATTGCATCTTGTTGGATATCATGATGCCTGGACCTGATGGTTTAGAGACCTGTGCTCGTTTGCGAGGTCTTTCTGAGGCGGCTCGGACGCCTATTGTGATGGTGTCAGCACGCAGTGCTTTAGAGGATAAAACGCGCGCCTTTTCATTGGGTGCCACAGCGTATTTATCGAAAGGTGAGTTAACCATGGCAGGCTTATTAGACTGCGTCGCCCAAGTGACATCTTCCTATCATTAATCACTTATCCACTGAAGATTTCCGTTTTTCCCCTGAAATAGCCCGCCAAATTAAACCTAATCTAATTTAGAGGGTTTACCAGCTAAGTTATTGAAAAACATTAATATTTAATTATCTAATTGCCAGCATTAAAGCTTAAGCCAAACGGATAAAACAATTGTCACAAAATTGTCACGCAGCGCTCATCATAGCGTCACCTTCGTATTGTTAGTGTCTGGCCCATAAAGAGATTTTAACGATTTGGCCTTCAAACAAAGGCCTGAAATGAAGGAGATAATCATGAAGAAGTTAGGCATGTTTAAGGCAATATCAGTCGTCGGTACATTGGTATTGTGTATGTCAGTGGCCGGCGGAGCAGATGCCGCAGAAGTAAAATATAAAGTGGGTAAGGGTACGACAATCAAGTCAGAAGACGGCAATAATAAACTGAATATTTCAGGCCGCGTTCAAGCACGTCATACTTATACCCTTAAAGAAAACGGCGTCGCGGATAGCAATACCTTTGAAGTAAAACGGGCCAAACTTAAATTGGGTGGTCATGTTCTTAACCCAAACCTAAAATATAAGTTGCAAATGGCTTTTGGTACCAAGAGTGGCACGAAAACAACGACGATTGCTGGTAGCAGTGTTGTGACTAAAGAAAGTACGACAGGCTTAGCTACATTAGAAGATGCTTTTCTTGATTGGACGCCTTCCAACAATATTGGGATTCAAGCCGGGCAATTTAAAGTCCCTTTCTTAAAGCAGCAATTAACATCCTCGGGAAAACAGCAATTTGTGGACCGTTCTTTGTCTACGGGTGGTTTCGATTTCAAACGTGATATTGGTATCAATATTCATGGTAATCCCAATGACCACTTTAGTTATAACCTGTTTGCTATGAATGGTAATGGTCAGAATGGTTTGAATGCGAACCAAGGTTTGTTATTTGGTACACGGATGGAATTCCCAATTTTTGGTGAGTACCAGAGTTCAGAGTCTGACACCAAGCATCATGAGGAAGTTGATACGGGCATTGGTATTGCTTATGTATTTAATGAACATGATAGCTCTTTCTCTGGTGGGACTGTGGCAGCTGGTACTAAAACAAGTCACGGAACCATTGACTTTGGTTTAAAGTATAAAGGTTTTTCAGCTCAGTTAGCCGCTATGATTCTGCGGACCCACGAGGGTGCGAATCTGACTAACTATGGTTATAACGCTCAGTTAGGATATTTCTTTATTCCTGAAACATTTGAAGTGGCACTACGAGCTGCCAGCACAATCTTTAGTGATGCGATCGTGAATGAGCATGAATATGCAGCGGCTTTTAATTATTTTATTAAAGGCCATGCGATTAAAGTTCAAAACGATATCGCTTATTTAGTGAACCACGGTGGAACACTCAATCAAGATGATTTTCGTGTTCGTACCCAAGTACAGTTTATTTTTTAAATAGGATTTAAAAAAGACATTGGAGTCTAAAATGAAGAAAACAACTTTCAATATGAAAAAAGCATTTAGCCTAGGTGTGATTGCTTTTAGTGTCGCCATGAGTGGAGCGGCTTCGGCAGGCCCGCTTAAGGTTGATGAGAAATTAATTGCTTATCAGCAAACGGGTGGTGTTTCAGGCAAGCTAAACAGCATTGGTTCGGATACTTTAAACAACCTCATGACCTTTTGGGCAGAAGGCTTTAAAGCTATCTATCCTAATGTGACCATTGAAATCGAAGGGAAAGGTTCTTCAACAGCGCCTCCAGCTTTGATCAATGGTACGGCTCAGTTAGGACCCATGAGCCGTAAAATGAAGTCAAATGAAATCGACGCTTTTGAAGCCAAATTTGGTTATAAACCCACTCCCGTAAAAACAGCTGTAGATGCTTTGGCTGTGTATGTTCATAAAGATAACCCAATTGAATGTCTTTCAATGCAACAGTTGGACGCCGTATTTTCCAGTACCTTAAAGCGTGGTGGTAAAGCGGTGGCGACTTGGGGTGATTTAGGTGTGAAAGGCACTTGGGCGAGCAAAGCGATTTCAGCCTATGGCCGTAACAGTGCTTCGGGTACCTACGGTTACTTCAAGAAGCAAGTCTTAAAGAAAGGTGATTACAAATCAACGGTTAAAGAGCAACCAGGCTCTTCTGCGGTGGTTCAAGGCGTTGCGAGTGATGCCGGTGGTATCGGTTATTCAGGAGTTGGTTATAAAACTTCTGGTGTTAAATTCGTTAAGCTTAGCGATGGTGCCGATTGCTTTGCACCCAACGCAGCTAACGCATTAAGCAGTAAGTACCCCTTAGCACGTTACTTATATGTGTATGTGAATAAAAAGCCTGGAGCGGCACTTGATAAGCTGGTGTTTGAGTTCTTGCGTTTTGTTCAATCTAAACAAGGGCAACAAGTGGTTGTAAAAGATGGCTACTTTCCCTTACCGAGTACAGTTGCCGCTAAGGAAGTGGGCCAGTTAGCTGCACGTTAATCCCTCAGTGATCAGTTGCCTAAAGAAAGTTAAGTTTCTTTGGGTACTCTCCGTCATCGGCGGGGGCGAGCCTTACGCCTCCGCCGGTGTTTTTTATTTTAGGCGATTTTTTAACTGGATAGCTGTTGTTTTTTGTTAGAAGAGGGGGCTTATGAGTCAGGTGAAACGATTTCAGGTTTCTGCGCGTACATTATTGTTTGATCGTTTA
>JAJFLM010000109.1 GCA_021772655.1 Deltaproteobacteria bacterium | reverse complement strand
TATTTGCCTTCGTACATCGTTCCAGCCATCAGCGAAGGCCAAACGAAATTGTCGACAAACATATTCCGGGCGTCTTCGACAATGGCATGCACCGCCCCAGTTTTGAGTGCTTTTTCTTTGATCGCGTCCAATTCGCGGCCTTGTCCCAGGTCGCAGGTGAACGTGATTACGTCCATGTTGTAAGTTTCGTTGATCCATTTGACGGCGACGGACGTGTCGAGTCCTCCGCTGTACGCCAAAATCACTTTCTCGCGTGCCACTGTTGTATACCTGTCTAAATTGTGTCCGATTCGCCGCAACGTCAAAGCCGTCGGCGTGGTGTCTGAGAAGAGCTTCGAAGCGACGCAAACCAATCACGCGCAGCCTCGACAGCACATCGTGATTATAGCTAGTGCAGGGGAGGCGTTGCTACTCAGCAGCGGCTGCGATTGTTACGATTGTGACTGTCTGCTCGAATCTCTGTTGCGTCGGAATTTCCGGCCGATCTCATTGAAGACCAGCTAGCAGGCAACACCGTTCGCTAATAACCGATCACTGTAAACCTACGGCTCAGCCGTACCTACGGCACACGATATCCAGGAAAGACCATGGCCGACGAATCAAAACAGACGCTGCTTGATCGCGATCAGGCTCATCTCATCCATCCTCTGCATAACAAGCAGACTCACGCTGCGCACGGGCACGTCTGGGTCAAAGGGGAGGGTGCCATCCTGACCGACGCGGACGGCAAGGAATATATCGACGCGCTCTCGGGCCTGTGGAATGTCGTCGCCGGGCATGGACGGACCGAGATTGTCGAAGCAGCCGCCAAGCAGATGCAGATTTTGCCGTACGTCTCCGGTTACGCCGGGAGCACCAATCGGCCCGCGATTGAATTGGCGGAGAAGATCAACGAACTGACCTATCCCAACATCACCCGCTTCTTTTTTACCTCCGGTGGCGGTGAGTCGAGTGATTCCTGTTTCAAAACCGCGCGGTACTATTGGAAGCTGCGGGGTAAACCGGACAAGACAAAGGTCATTTCACGACAATGGGGTTATCACGGCGTGACCTTGGCCGCGATGAGCGCCACGGGAATTTCCGGTTACTGGCCGATGTTTGAACCGCGGGTACCGGGATTCATTCACATCCCCTCGCCCTATCCCTATCGCTACGAAGCCCTGCCGGGCGTCAGTCAAGGAATCGCCGCCGCCAACGAATTGGAACAAGCGATTCTGCGAGAAGGCGCGGACACGGTGGGGATGTTCTTTGCTGAGCCGATTCAAGGCGCCGGTGGTGTGATTGTGCCGCAGGACGATTACTGGCCCCGCATCCGCGAAATCTGTGATCAGTACGACGTGCTGCTAGTGACGGACGAAGTCATCACCGGCTTTGGCCGCACCGGAAAAATGTTCGGGCTGGAACACTGGGGCGTGCAGCCGGACATGATCCAATTTGCCAAGGCAGTCACATCAGGCTATTTCCCGTTAGGGGGGATCGGCATCAGCGACGCTATCGCCGCGACGCTGGACTCCGGCGAAGCGGTCTGGATGCACGCCTATACCTACAGCGCACATCCGGTTGGGTGTGCGGTGGCGCTGCGGAATTTGGAAATTATTGTCGCAGAGGATTTCCCGACCCAAGCTGCAGAAAAGGGAGAATATCTGCTCAAGAACTTACGCGCGGCACTGGCCGATCATCCGCACGTGGGCGAGATCCGCGGCAAGGGTTTAATGACAGCTATCGAATTGGTTCGCGATAAAGCGACCAAAGAAGAGTTTCCCGCCGAGGACAACATGGGCGCGAAATTGCACCTGGAGACCCAAAAACGAGGCCTCTTCAGCCGCTTACGGGGCGACGTCTTCTGCATCGCTCCACCCGTAATATCGAGTCGGGAGATATTGGATCGGATCGTGGAGATTATGAGCGACTCGGTGCGGGCGTTGTTTGGGGAGAGATAGAACTCGCTGGGATGTGTTACTTGCGCAAATGGACCCGGAACAGCTCTTTCGGAATCACCAATAGTCCGCGCCGTAGCTATGACGGCAGATAGTCGACTGCTCGACGAAGCCAAAGTGAGAAAAGTAAGGAAAATCAAATTCAGCCTAGGAAAGCGTTTGACTTAATTTCCGAAAAATGAGACCGTGAGGGTCATCTCGACAGAGCGGGAAAGCAGTTCATAAATGAACCGAGCGAGATTCCTTTTATTCGCAGCCGATTATTCTCAGTTCCCAAGAGAGGAAAACATCATGTCCGATAATTCGAGCGTTCCGAATGACATTGCTTTTTATGCTTATGATGTTCGCAAACGGGAAACCAATTTTTTCATCAAGTATGTGACTGCGGACTATCTGGCCACTGGAAAAATCACGAAATCAAAATTCAAGGAGATTGATCAGGGGTGCGCAACGCCAGTTGAATTCATGGACAAAGTGGTCAACAGCGCGGAGATCACGAAAACTTTCGATCTCATCATGCTGGATAGTATTCGTTCCATGGAATGGTACGACAATGACTCGGATTTCGTTGTGAATTATGACAAAGCAGCGAAAGACCAGCCCGTTCGCGAAACAGTCACCTTGAATAGTCCGGAATCGAGAGAAACTTTTGTAGACGCCATCAAAGAGGTCGCGGATGTGCCGTTTGAAGAAACCGAGGGCGAGGTCGGTTTTTGGCGTTTAGCACAAGGTCCGGCATGTCTCGCCGGCCTCGGCGCGATCTGTCTCTATCTAGTACTACAGCGCTAGGTTGATATTGGTGAAAATCGCAGAATCTGCGATTCTATGACGTTCCGTTTCTTATTGCACAGGGAGGTGCAGTCATGGATGCCACACAGATTCGTCTCATGAAACCTGAACTCACACGTTAATTGAATCGGTTTGCGGATTGTTTTCGCCGTAAGGACACGCGAGGGCATCTGCCGGTTTACGTGCAAGGGCAGTTGTCGAATTTGCCTCGCAAGAGCGTCGAGCCGATTGCCTTGGCGGCGGGTGTTCCCGTGCGAACGCT
>JAJFLM010000108.1 GCA_021772655.1 Deltaproteobacteria bacterium | reverse complement strand
TGGTGCCAACAAAATGAATTTGCGGAATGTGAGATAATGCGGGTGCAACGGCTGCCGGGTCCAAGGACCCCGTGAGCTGAGAAACTCTTTTGCTTTTGTTTAACACCACATGGTCCAGATTGCCGGCAACGGTTCGGATATCGAGAATATCGCTCCTCGAGGCGGCTACAAGGACAGCAACTGCGGCACCGCCCGAAAATCCGACTAAACTCAGGTTTTCAATTTTTGCGACTTTTTTAATTTCGTCCAAAACGATTGACGTACTTGTTATGATTTCCTTAGCGAACCGGTGGCTCGTCCAGTAGCTAGAATTGCAACTTGGATTGTCACCGAAAGCAACGTACTGGCAGGGTCGGGCCAGATAAACAACATTTGCCGATCTGTCCAATGCGGCCAGTCGCAAGGCCAAAGGATTTTTTGGCGTCGGATTGGGTGAAATGGTGCGGCGGGTTAACCACGACAGACCGTCGCCTTCGATATAAACCCGAAGCGGTTTTTTAGGCTCTGTAATTCGGTAATAGACCCTGAGGACAAAATCTCCGCCTTTGACGTTGGCCGACTGAAACTGTCCGCTGAGTGCCAGGTTTTTGGCTGTTTCAACGCGGCTGTCTATCGACGTTGTCGAACACCCGACAAGGAGGAGTGTGGGCACTATAACGGCAAAATAACTTTTGATACTTTTTACTGTTGTACCGATTTGCAAAAAAGAAAAAGACATTCAATGTCTCCGGATAATCTGGGCCTGAAACACAAATAGCCCCGCAGTAAGCGGGGCTATCTGTATTGCGTTTAAGGAAACGTTTTAGAACGTGTACCTTACTGTCAATTGACCCGAATGGCTCAGGTAATCGGCTTTGGCTTCCAAGTCGTAACCAACTGAGAAATCGACATTTTCTTTATTGACGAAACTCAAGGAAGCACCGGCATTAAACACATGTTCTGCAGGGTCCATGCCACTGGTTTGGAAGCTTGCGCCCCCTCCGGTAAATGTTGAGGTAATCTGCGCTTCGTCGCTGATCGCCTCGTACCTGTAACCGGCGTTGAATTCAGGCGTTAGACTGCCCTGTTCCATGGCGAAGGTTTTGGAGATTGCCGCACCCACCCCGATGAACAGAGAGTTGTAGTCCTGGCTGTTAACATTCAGGTTAGCCGCACCGGCACCGGTTTCCGTATAGGAGTCGACGTCGAGGCTGCTGTAGTGGATTGACGCATTCGGTGTGAAGTTAAAGTCGCCCGTAGAGATGGTTTTGCCAACTGTAAGCTTCGCATTAAAGGCGTCTGAGTCGTAGTCAGATGACGCTGTTCGATTGACGGCCCCAACCACGATGTTACGACGGCCTTCGTTTTCGTTCCGTCCGTAGGACAAAGCGCCATCGATAAACATGTCATTACTCAAGGTATAGGAACCATACAGGGTCGCCTGGTAGGTCTTGATATCGGTCGTGTTGGAGCTACTTTCTGCATCGATATCTGTGCTTGCATAGGAAGCTGCGACACCAACCAACAGATTGTCGGAGAACTCCTTATCAAGACCAAAGGCGACACCACCGGTGGTCAGATCATAACCGTCGACATTGATGTTGAACTTGTTGTCACGATCATCCTGAGTGGCTTTGGTGCCAAAGGCCTGACCCCAAACCCGCTTTGAGCCGTCGGTCATTTCACCCGTCGAGAACCCGCGTTGTCCCCGCGACGATCCATCGCGCAAACTGGCAAGACGTGTTTCGGTTGTGCCAATGGCACCGCCAGCTGCTTGGGTCGCCCCAGCTGCCGCACCGGTGGAAACGTCCGGTGTCAGCGTTTCGAGAGCCGCCTTAATACCTGCCGATGTTGTAATACCGTTCAAGGCATTCAACAGGGTCAAGTCCGCTGCGAAAGCCGCGTCGGTGGCATTCAGGGCAGCTTCGCCTTGTCCGGAGATCCCCAGAGCAGAAGCTGATGCCTGGGTGATGGTCAACGTCAAGTCGTTGGTATCGGCCAGGGCCAGGGTGAAGTTATAACGGGCATAGGTGTCCGTTACGGTCGGATCGTTGGTCCCGTCTACGGCGTTGGCAACGGTACCATTGTTGTCAACAATTTTAATCGCCGTATCTTTGGTCACAACACCGGTAAGAGTCGGTGTGATGGTCGCCGAGTCGGTGACAACCAAGTCATCGTTGGCTCCGGTTGCGACGTAGGAGCCGTTGGTCGTACCCAAGGTCACGGCCAGAGTACTGGCCGCGTCCAGCGTCGAGTCGGCTGCACCATTGGTGGTTACCGTCGTTGTGCCCAGATTCAAGGTTGCGCTGGCAACTGTGATCTGAGCATTAACCGCAGCGGCGTTACTTGAGTCGGCAAACGACAAGGTTCCAGCCGTAACGGCAAGGACCGCGTCATTATCCGATGTAATAACATCACCATCAATAACCGTCGTACCCGCACCATTAAAGGTCGCCGTCGTCGTTGCTGCGGTTCCCAGTTGCAGGGCGGTGCCACTGTTGTTATCCAGGGTAATCGTCACACCGGTCGCCGGCGTAAACGTCGCCGCCGTAGAATCATCACCAACATCAAACGATCCGGTAACAGTACCCGCCGTTAACGTTGTCACATTATTGCCAGTGTCGCCGAGATCAACATTACCGGTGATCGTGCCGCCGGTCATACTAAAGGTACTTATGCCCGTCCCGAGGGTGACATTACCGGTAATGGTTCCGGAGTTATTCAAGGTAACCGTCGATGAACCGGAACCGGTAATCGCGTTTCCTACACCACCGGCGGCACCGGCGGTATTTCCGCTGCCCGCCGCTCCGGCACCACCAGCTAAGATGCTACCCGAGTTGGTTAAAGTAACGGCAACATTGCCCGACACGTTAACAGCAATACCGGACGTACCGCCACCACCGGCCGTACCCGTTGTTCCGGTTGTTGATCCACCGGTACCACCGGTACCGCCGGTAATCGTTCCGGTGTTGGTGAAGGTCGTTGCTTGAACCATGTCAAGACCGATACCACCGGCACCACCGGCACCTGCCGTCGAAGCGGCGTTTGCCACACCGGCACCACCGGTACCACCGGTACCACCGGTAATCGATCCGGTGTTGGTCAGGGTATTGGCAATGTCAAGGTCAAAGCCGATACCACCGGCACCACCGGCACCAGCTGTTGCTGTACCACCAACCGCCGCACCACCGGTGCCACCGGCACCACCGGTGAAGGTTCCGCTATTCTGGAAGGCCGTAAAAGCCGTAGTTCCTGCCTGCACACCGGCACCGCCAGCACCACCAGCCAAACTGGTTGTGCCGCCGTCGCTCTCGCCGTCACCGGCATTACCGCCACGGCCACCGATGATCGACCCGGAGTTGGTCAGCGTGACTGCGACATTTACATCCAAACCAATACCACCGACAGCACCAACGACGTTGGCTTGAGCCGAACCGGCATTACCAGACGCGCCGCCGGCACCACCGGTGATCGTGCCACCGGTATTGACAATGGTACTACCGGCGAAGGACACATCAACACCATCGCCACCGAGTGCCGCTGCGCCACCGGCGGATGCGTTACCCGTTCCGTTGGCGTTACCGATTGCGCCCGCCGCACCACCGGTAATCGTCCCGGTGTTGGTCAGTGTGTGGATCGCCGTATTCAGGCTGACCCCGAGACCGCCGACGGCACTAACGGAGCCAACATCGTTGTCGGCCGTGGCCGACGTACCACTGGCTGCTGCACCACCGGTAATCGTACCGGAGTTGGTAAATGTTGTCGCTGCGCCCAAATCGACCGCCGTCGCACCGGCACCACCGGCACCGTCAACACCCGCCGCATTACCGGCCAATTGCGCACCACCGCTGCCACCGGCACCACCGGTAACCGTACCTGCGTTGGTCAAAGTGGACGCAACATTAATATCGAGGGCGATACCACCGGCACCACCGACACCACCAGTCGCCTGGTTGTGTTGAGCAGCACCACCGGTACCGCCTTTACCACCGATGAGCGATCCCGTATTGGCGAAAGTTGAAAGGGTAACGGTTGCTGACGTCAAACCGGCACCACCAACACCACCGATGCCGCCATCATCTGTCGCTGCGGTCGCGCTACCGGCCCCACCGGCACCACCGGCACCACCTGTCGCCGTACCCGTGTTGGTGAAGTTCAGGCCAATCACATCGACAACGGCTACGCCACCGATACCACCTTTACCCGCGCGTGCCGCGCCCGTACCGCCAGCACCGCCGGCGCCACCGATACCACCGGTGATCGTGCCACTACTGACAACCGTGCTAATTCCCGTTGCTGAATTGAGAGCAACACCACCTGTTCCGCCCAACGCACCGGTCATGTCACCGGTTCCGGCAGCCGTACCATCGACACCGCCGGCACCACCTATAACCGAGCCGGTGTTGGTCAGGGTTGCCCCGGCAACATTCAGGTTAACACCAATGCCGCCATTACCGCCGCTGTTTCCGAGGGCGTTGGTTTGAACGCCATTGGTGCCGGCACCACCATCACCACCGGTAATCGTCCCGGCGTTGCCGAAGGCTGTTGTCGCCGCATCGAGATTAACGCCAGTTCCACCGTTACCAGCTGTCAATACTGAAAGAGCAACGGCACCACCGGTACCGTGAATGCCGTTCGTTCCACCCTTACCACCGGTTACGGTGGACCCGGAGACAATCGAAATTGTCGTTGCGACGGTTCCGTCGATCGCTGCGCCACCTGCGCCGCCTCCAGCGCCCGCGCCGTTAGCTGCCGTCGTTGTACTCGCACCGCCAGCACCACCGGCACCACCAACAATCGCACCGCCGGAAACTGTGGTGATTGTGCTGCCCGCCGTGGTCAAGGCTTCGATACCAATACCACCAAGACCACCAACAACACCCGCACCACCGATGTCAGTACCGCCGTTTGCAGCACCACCTGCACCACCGACACCACCTTTACCACCGGTTACAGTGCCCGTGATTGTCGCCGTCGACGTACCAATCAGATTTACGGCATTTGCGCCGATCCCGGCCGCACCACCGATACCACCTGTTGCGTTACCACCACTACTGGCGGTTCCACCGGTACCACCGTCGCCACCGGCACCACCGGTGATCGTTGAGGCTGTGGCCAGGGTTAAGGTGTCGCCAGATGCGGTAATGATACCAACACCGGCCGCAGCACCGGCTGCTGATCCACCAGCGCCACCTGAACTTGTACCACTGGAAGAAGAACCACCGGTTCCGCCTTTGCCCGATGCACCACCGGTTACGGCACCGCCATTGATGGCGATCGTCACGCCACCGGCACCGGTCGTATCAATAGCCGTGCCACCGGCACCAGTCGTACCACCAACACCACCGACACCACCCGAGTTCGCACTACCAACACCACCGGCTCCACCGACACCACCGGTTATTGCCCCGGCAGATTGCGTAATCGATGCACCAACGTTAAAATCGATACCGATGCCACCGGCTGCACCCGAGCCACCAACACCCGTATCGTTGCCCGACGTGTCATTACCACCGGCACCACCGGCACCACCGGTTATGGTGACCGCATTGGTGACCGTACCGTCTGTTGCGGCTCCACTAAAATCAACGGCGTCCGTACCGGCCGTACCGGCAACAGCAGATACCGCGTTGGTACCAACCGTACCGGCCGTCGGAATAATCGAGCCGCCGGTCGAGACGACCAAATCGTCTCCGGCCGTGTTAAAGGCCTGAGTTGCCGTCAGCGCCGTGGTCACCGTTAAATCAGCCGCTTGCGCAGCTGGCATTGCGACAACGGTGCCTACGGCCACCAGGGCCGTCGTTGCCAAAAGATCCGTCCGCCAGTTTTTATTAACAAAAAGCATAATAAGTCTACTCCTCAGATTTAGTTTTAATTTAAACCGACGTGGCCGGCACTTTAGTTACATTCATCCCAATTATTCTTTTGCACAAAACGGAATTGCCGATTTGCACGCTTTACGTAAGTAGCACTCACAGGGGCACCTCCACAATAAAAAAAACCAACCGCCTCTATATCCCTTAGATTGTGTGTCAAAATTACAACACAAATGAATTTCCTGTGGTCTGTGTTGAACGGAAATAGCCAACAAGCCGCCAGTCAGATCTACAAAGCGGCGATTGCAGGCACTTTATTCCTTTGGTTGGCTTATTGAATTAAATACACGGTTTTCCGTCTATACAAAGCCCCAATAGCCTTTCGAAAGAACCCCTATCCGGCAAAAACAGTTATAAAAACAGCGGCCATCGCACAGGCACGCTTCTGGTGCGACTTTATTGGGCACAGAGCCACCACCGCGACCAGGTATTGCAAAAGGGGGCGATGCTAAAATAAGGGAACCGGTAAAAATTTTTATTGGGCGCTTTTCCGGGTGCAAGGGCAGCGAATCCAGTTCCCGTAAAAACCAAACGCCCTCGGGGCGGCAATACGCACCCTGTTGAATAAAGTTTAGTGAATAAGATCGGCGACACCAACTGTCCTGCATCAGACAGGTTTGGCCCCCACATCAACCTGTCGTTAGGACCAATGGGACCAAAGAAGCGAAATCATTCGGACTTTAGGAATCATTAAAACTGAAAACAGAACAAGTAGTGCGGTCGCAATATAGCCCTAACAGGGTGCTGAAAAAGTCTCCTGTGTTTGATATTGCACTGTTTCTGGACGCTTTTTCAGGCGTTTCTTCGGCTGAAAAGGGGTTCTGTTTGAAAGCGCCGGATCTTATCGCTCTTATGTTGTGGTTCCGGGCAGTTTTCCTGGTTAATGGCATGGTTCAGACAGATTCCGGGTGTGGTCATGGACTTGCTCCCAATAGTTTTGGTAACCGCATCAAATTGGAGGCTGCAATGGCGAGCGTGAAGGATGCCTCTACCCGCCGTCGTCCAACGAATTTTGTTTTCGCGTGCCCGGCTTGAACCTTGGCCCAGCCAAAAATTTCTTCGATCCGTTTACGAATTCGTTGACTTGTCTGGTAGCCGGAATGACGGGTCGTACGCCCATCGATTTTTATTTTGCGGCGCTTGCCGGTTTTGGTCAGATGATCCTGAATGGCCATATGCGGGGTAATCTTCCGCTCCCTGAGTTCCTCGACAAAAGCAGCCACATCATAGGCTTTGTCGGTGCCAAGAGTGATCCGGCTTTTCTTGGTGTGGCGTGCAACCAGTTCCAGTGCGGCTTCCCGTTCCGCCGTGCCGGTGGCCTTCGTCACCATGACGCCAACCGCCAGACCGTTCCTGTTCTCCATCAGGGCATGGCCAATAAAGCTCAGCATGCTTTCCTTGCCATTACCCTTGCGATAAAGCCGGGCTTCCGGGTCGGTCGTGCTCTCATGCGTGTCGTTGCCTCGCTTTTGCCCATGAAAATCCTGCTCCGCGTTGCTGCCACCCGAACCTCCATCATGATCATCATTCTTGGGGCGAAAGCTTTTCGTAGATGCCCGGGCCTCTATCAACGTGCTATCGGCCGAAAAATGATCTCGGCATATAAAAATGATCTCGGCATATAAAGACGGCGGACTTTCTTGTGTCCAACAACACCGCTCAATAATTTACTCGAAACCTCAGCTTCCAGCAGCCGGTCACGATTTTTGCAAAACGTACTCGCATCCCAAACCGGATCATCCATGCCCAAGCCTACAAACCAGCGAAACAAAATGTTGAAATCAAGCTGCTCCATAAGCTGGCGTTCCGAGCGAATCGTATAAAACGCCTGCAACAGCAACGCACGAAGCATCTGTTCCGGCGGGATCGACGGACGCCCCATCCCGGAATACATCGCCTCAAAATCCGCAGACAGTAAAATAAGAACGTCATTCGCTATCTCGCGAATGGTCCTCAATGGATGCTTCGCCGGTATGCGATCCTCAAGATCAACATAACTGAATAAATTGCCGCTCGTTTGATCCTGACCACGCATCATAGCCTCCGCTTTCTCTCGAATCAGAGAATCACGAATAAACATTCAAAGCGAGGACTTTTTCAGCACCCTGCTAATTCGGTAGCGGTCGGAGTTGAAACCTCGGATTCGGGTCAATGCGGTTAACTGCCGAGGCT
>JAJFLM010000107.1 GCA_021772655.1 Deltaproteobacteria bacterium | reverse complement strand
CCGCAACGGCGACAACGGCGCCCCGATTGAGGGGGCGCGTGTGGTGCTCGGGCTGTTTGCCGGCGAGATTGTCGGCATCACCGACAACCAGGGCAAGGTGGATTTCCCCACTATTCCTCCGGGCCAGCGGTTCGTCACGGTCAACGCCGACCGCTTCGTGTCCTCGACCATTGAGTTCTTCGTTGGCTCCGGGGAGACGATCACCATTGAGGACAGCCCTGCCGCAGGGTCTGTCCGGCTGTTCCCGGTTGGCGACGCCCAGTTGGGAGGGGTCACAGGCAAGGTTCGCGATGCGGCCTCGGGAATTGTCATTGCCGGCGCGGTTGTTTTGGTGCGTGGCACCGGCCAACTTGATGTCACCAGCCTTTCGGGGCTGTTCGCCATCACCGGCGTGGTGGCCGGCACCCACACCCTGGATGCCTCCGCCGACGGCTACTTCCCAGCCTCCAAGGGCGCCAGTGTCGTGGCCGGCTTGTCGGTGGATGTGGGCGATATCCTGCTGACTCCGATTCCGCCCACCTAGACTTCGGGGTCAGGGGTTTCCCTAGAATGACGGGGATGGCGCTTGATGTCGTCATCCCGACTCTCGGGCAAAGCCCGATACTGGAGGCTCTCACACTCTGGGTGGACAACCAGCAGGGGGTGGTCGCCAAGGTTTTGGCCGGAGCGCCGGGAACCACTCCCGCAGGTTGGCTGTCAACCCCGTCAAACCCAGGCTTCGGGGCGGCCTGCAACGCCGGGGCCACAGCCGGCAGCGCCCCTTTCATTGCCTTTCTCAACGACGACCTCGCCCCCCGCCAAGGGACGCTTCTGAGTTTGGCGACGGCGCTGGAGGCATCTCCCTGGGCCTTTGCCGTGGTGCCCTCTGTGTTCACCCGGCAGGATGGGAACGAGATTGACGAGGCCGCCACCCGGCTGGTGCGCCGGCGGGGCCGCCCTTGGGTCAGCCACCGTCCCGGGCAGGTGCCAGGCTTGGCGGCGTTCCCAACCGGGGCGGCTTTCGTTTGCCGGCGGAGCGCCTGGGCGAGCCTGGGAGGGTTTGACGAGGGTTTCGGGCCGGCCTACTGGGAGGATGTGGATTTGGGGTTGCGGGCTTGGGCAGAGGGCTGGGCCACCTGGCGGGTGCCAGGGGTGGCCTTTGACCACTTGCGGGGGGAGACAACCGGGGCGTGGCCCAAGCCCGTATTGGAAGGGCGGTACCACCGTGGACAACGGCTGGTGGCCAAGAGGCATCGGCGGGTGCTTGGGTTGCAGCCATGGTGGTGGGGCTGGGAGGCCCTCAGCCAGGCACGGGACCTGGCAACCGGCAAGTGGCAACGCCTGCGCGCGAGGTGGGGCTGGTGAAGGTGGCCTTTGACACCCAAACCGCGATTGGCGGGCGCAACACCGGGGTGGGGCGGACAACCGCGGGTTTGGCGGCCTCCTTGCCTGCCCCTGGGTGCGAGGTGGCCTTGGTGAGGCGACCTGGCGACAGCCCCATCCGGGGGGCTTGGGAGCGGGCCTGGTGGGAGCAGGTGGCAATGCCCCGCAGGGCGGCAAGAACGGGCGCATCCGTGCTGTTGTCGCCCGGGTTCTCGGCGCGGGCCCCGGCGGGCATGGCTCTGGCCGTGGTGGTCCACGACTTGCTGCCCCTGGAAAGGCCACGCGAGTTGGGCCGCCGCAACGGCTGGTATTGGCGTGGGCTTGTCCCGGCCACATGGCGCCGGGCCGACTTGCGCCTATGCGTCAGCGAGGCCACCCGCCAGGCCCTGGTGGGCAGGATGCCGGGGTTGGGGCCGACAGCCGTCGTGCCCCACGGCCTGGAGGAGGGCTTTACGCCCCAGGGGTTCCAAGAGCTGGGAGGCCACATCCTTGTTGTGGGGGCCTGGCCGCCCCGCAAGAACATCCATACCTTGGCCGCGGCCCTGACGCAGGTTGCTGACCCCCCCCGCCTGGTGGTTGTGGGGCGGCTCCCCCCAAGCGCCCAGAGCGGCTTGGAGCAAGCCTTGGGCACCGGGGTCACTTTCCCCGGCTACCTGGACACCCCCGGGTTGCAGGCGCTATACCGGGGGGCCGCGGCGGTGGTCGCCCCGAGCCGCGCGGAGGGTTACGGCTTTGTGCCGGTGGAGGCGGCGGCCTGCGGGGCGCCGGTGGTCATGAGCGACATTCCCTCCCACCGGGAGGCCTTGCCGGGGGTGGAGCCTTACGGCCCCGCCGACAACGCCGAGGCCTTGGCGGCCGCCTTGCGCGCTTGCCTGGCCGACCCCGGCGCCTTTCGTCCGCCTGCGGGCTGGCGCCCGCGCACCTGGGGCGAGGCCGCACACTTGTACCGGCGGGCCCTGGCGGCGCTGGCGTGAGGGTCGCAGTGGCGGTCTTGCTCCACAACGGGGCGGAGCATCTCAAGGGAGGAGTGCTGGCCGCCCTCTCTGCCCTGGAGCCGCCGCCGGCCGAAATGGCCCTCGTGGATGATGGCTCCGCCGACGACGGCGCCAGCCTCTTTCTGGAGGCTTTCCCCGAGGCCTCGGTGGCCAGCCACCCCACTGCCGGGGGCTTTTCAGCCGCCGCGAACGCTGGCATCGCGCTGACTGACGCGCCCTTTATCCTGCTCCTGAACCAGGACGCCACCCTGCCGCCGGATTGGCTGGCCAGGTGTGGGGCGTTCTTGGCCCTGCACCCCAAGGCGGCGGCTGTGTCAGGCCTGCTGGTGCGCTCCGACGGCGCCGTGGACAGCGCCGGCCACCTCTTGTGGAACGACTGGGTCTGCACAGAGCGGCACGGCGGCCGCGCCCCGCCCGCGCTGCCCCTGCCCGAGGAGGTTTTCGGGCTTTCGGCGACCGCCACTGTCTACCGGCGCCAGGCTCTGTTGGAAGCCGCTGTGGAGGGGGAGGTCTTTGACACCTCATTTGGCTCCTACCTGGAAGATGTGGACCTGAACATCCGCCTGCGCCACCTGGGGTGGGAGAGTTGGCTGTTGCCTGGGGCCCCTGCCCGCCATGACCGGGGCTCAAGCGGTGCCCGACGGCGCTTGGCGGTGCGCCGGCAGGGGGCGCGGAACTGGCTGGCGATATTGGTCAAGAACCTGAGCCGCAGTGAGCGGCTCAGGGCCTCTTTCCCTTGTGCCGCCGGGTGGCTGTGGGGACTCCTCCGAGACCCGCTTGCCGCCGCCATGGACCCCGGCGACGAGGAGAGGCTCTTCAGGTGGCGAGAGGTTATCCGGGCCCGCCGCAAGGTGGGTGCGGCCGACTTGCGGAAGTGGTTGGCGGGCACCCGGCTCAACCCTTGGCGGCGCCGGGCATGAAAGTGGCCGCCGTCGTCGTCGCCCACAACTCAGGGGAGAGCCTGCCCGGGTTGCTGGCCTCGTTGGCCAGCCAAAGCCAGCCACCAAGCGAGACGGTGGTAGTGGACCACTCTGCAGGCTCCGGGGCGCGCGCCGTGGCAGAGGGCCACGGCGCGCGTTACCTGCACAACCCCGCCAACCCCGGGTTCGGGGCAGGCTGCAACGCTGGTGTCGGGGCCACAACCGCCGAGGCGGTCTTGCTCCTGAACGCCGACATGCTCTTGGCCGAGGGTGCCGTGGCGGCCCTCGCCGGCGTGCTGGCCGGCGACGACACGCTGGCGGCCGTCTCCGC
>JAJFLM010000106.1 GCA_021772655.1 Deltaproteobacteria bacterium | reverse complement strand
ATCTTTAGCCGCCTGCGCTTCAAAATGATTTTCCGCTTCCACAAATTGAAGCCCCGTATCTTCTTGCAGATTCTCACAGACAGTCGCCGAGAATTTGGGATGGGTATTCAAACCTGTTCCCACAGCCGTGCCACCAATCGCTAATTCACACAGCTCTTCTAAAGCACGCTCCATCCGCTCAATGCCGCGGTGAATCTGTTGCGCATAGCCCGAGAACTCTTGGCCGAGAGTAACCGGTGTCGCATCTTGTAAATGAGTCCGACCAATCTTAACCACGTCGACAAATTCTTTGGCCTTCGTAGACAAGGCATTTTCTAAACCTTGTAAACCCGGAATAAGATGGGTCGCAATTTGACGCGCGGCTGCAATATGAATCGCCGTGGGAATCACATCATTAGAGGACTGCCCCATATTCACATGATCATTGGGATGAATGGGGGACTTATCACCAATCTCGCCACCCAGTTTAAGATTAGCCAAGTTAGCCATCACTTCGTTGGCATTCATGTTCGTCGAAGTCCCTGACCCCGTTTGATAAATATCCACTACAAAGTGCTTATCATGCTGGCCTTCAGCGACCTCCGCACCCACTTCCGCAATCGCGCCCGCCAGTTTGCCGTCTAGCTTTCCTAAAGAGGCATTGGCTTGAGCCGCTGCTTTTTTCAACAAACCGAGGGCTTCAATAAATTCGCGTGAAAAACGGCGACGACTGACCGGGAAATTATCAACGGCACGCTGAGTCGAGGCACCATAATAAAGGTCAGCCGGGATAGGTAATTCGCCCATAGAATCGCGTTCGATGCGAGTAGACATAAATACACTCCTTAAAATCGGTTAAATATGAGAGTTTCAAAGCTGAAAGCAGAGGCCCAGGCTCTTAAACTATTGACCTCTATTCGTAAACCCTTTAAAAGGCTCAGCCTATGATTATTGCTACTCAGATCCGTAAAGGAATGATTCTTGTACTCGATGGCGTGCTTTATCGAGTTTTAACGACCTCCCATGTGACTCCCGGCAAAGGGAACGCCTTGATGGCAACGGAAATCCGCAATATCAAGACGGGGATTAAAACTGAAAAGCGATTTCGTTCTAGTGAATCTGTGGAGCGTGCTTTCTTAACCACACGTGAAATGGAATTCCTTTACAACGATGGTGAGCAGTATCATTTCATGGATACGGAAAGTTACGAACAAGTCCAACTCAATGGCGAGGCCCTAGGCAACGCCCCCTATTATTTACAGCCCAACACAAAAATTAAAGTTGATATGTATGAAGGCGATCCTATTGGGGTCGAACTGCCGGCAGCCATGGACTTTGAAATTGTGGAAACAGATCCCCCCTTAAAAGGCGCAACAGCGGCCGCCTCACCAAAGCCGGCTAAGCTGAGCAATGGTCTGACGATTAAAGTACCACCTTATATGGAAGTCGGCGACAAAGTGCGGGTTAATCCTGAAACTGATGAATTTATCGAACGCGTGAAGTAGGAACGCCTCATGTCTTGCCCTCACAGGGTTCGTGATTATTTTAATAATATCAGTTATATTCCATGAGCACTGACTGTTATTAATTATGAAAGACTTCTACCAAATACTCGGCGTCAGCCGCAGCGCTAGCGCTGATGAAATCAAGCAGGCTTACCGCAAGCTCGCGAAGCAGCATCACCCCGACTTACATAAAGGTGACAAAGCCAACGAAGACAAATTTAAAGAAATCTCCGAGGCCTACGATGTGCTGAGTAATCAAAGTAAAAAACAGCAATATGACCATTTTGGTCAATGGGGCCCCGGCGGTCCCGGTGGTGGCCCAGGGGCCGGTGGTCAACAATATACCTGGACCAGTAGCAGTAGTGCGGGTCCGGGAGCCGGTGGCTTTGGAGATTTTGGAGATATTTTTGAAGACCTCTTTGGCATGGGTGGTTTAGGGCGTAAACCGGGGAGTGGTGCGGGCCGTAGTCACCGCAGCCAACAAGGGAGCCAATCACAAGATTTAAATTACACCATGGAAATCAGTTTTGAAGAAGCGATTCAAGGCACTCAAGCCACGGTTTCCGTACGCCGTCATCAGCGTCCTGAAAAAATCAGCGTAAAAATTCCCGCCGGTGTTAAAGACGGACAAAAAATTCGTCTGGCTGGAAAAGGTGAAGCCGGCATTATGGGTGACCCTGGCGATCTCTTTATCACACTTAAAGTCAAACCCCATGATTACTTCAAACGCGAGGGGGACGATATTTACTTAGAACTCCCTATCACTGTAGACGAAGCTATTTTAGGTGCCGATATCATTATTCCTACGCTCAGCGGTGATATTTCACTCACCATTCCACCGGGAACCTCATCGGGACAAAAGTTACGACTTAAAGGGAAGGGCGCACCGCGTCATAAAAAGCGCGGCCATGGCGATCAATATGTCATCCCAAAGATTGTTCTTCCCAAAAAAATAGGCGAAAATGAAAAGCAACTTGCTGAGGAACTTGCCGAAAAGTCCTCATTCAAGCCGCGCAAAGGTAAATTTCGCGACAGTTGAGTGAGTGAGTCGTGTTGATAAACGCTGCATGACAAGTTCAATGGAATAGATTAGAATTTCATTGCAACCATTTGATTTAAATATATTTTTATAAAGTTGTAGCTGGGAGGCTTCTAATGTTCGTTAAAATACGAGAACTGATTCTACTGCTCACCGTCGCGCTGGTTTTTCAGGCCTGTAGCATTTCAAAAATGGCTTCAGATATTACTGCCGGCATTATGGTGGGGGGCTCCCCTGTGGTGGAACAAGAATCAGATCCTTATGTCGCTGAAAGTTCGGGACTCGCGCTCTTAAAAACCTTGGAAGTTTTTTCACACCATAATCCAGATAATGATAAGTATAAGACACTATTAGCCAAAAACTATGCGAACTACGCCTTTGGATTCTTAGAAAATAAACTCTATCGTTATGAGGGTACGGATCCCCAACGTTATGAAGTGATATTAGCACGAACAAAACGCTTTTATGACCGTGGTAAACATTACGGTATGACTGTGCTAAACAAACAGGGCTCCTTTCAAAGAGCGCTTACGGAAGATCAGGAAACCTTTGAAAAAGCCGTGCGCAAGATTGGTCGCGGTAAAATGGAACCTTTATTCTGGACCGCTTTTTCTTGGGGTGGGCTCATTAACTGGAGTAAAGATGACCCCATTGCCATTGTTGGCTTAAATAAAGTTGAGCGCATGATGTCGCGCGCGGCGGAACTCAATAATACCTTTTTCTACGGTGGGCCGCATATGTTCTATGGCGTCTACTATGGCAGCCGCCCTGAAATGCTCGGCGGCAATAAGAAAAAATCCAAAGAAGAATTCGAAAAAGCTGTCAAAGTCTCCCACGGCCGCTTTTTCTTCGCCAAAGTGCTCTATGCCCAGTTTTACGCGGTTCAAGCGCAAGATCGGGCCTTATTCAACCAATTGCTCAATGAAGTCATTTCTGGGGATGTTAATGGCCTTCCAGAGCAGCGTTTAGGGAATATTTTAGCCCAAGAACGAGCTCAGACTTTACTTGCGAAGGCAGATAGTCTATTTGCTGGTGGTTTGTAGCCATCTGCAAGAGCCCTGGGCCACTTGCAAAGGCTTTTTTGAGTATTGGCAAATTTTTGAATAAGTTTTATGCAGACATTTACGGCTGCAAGTACTCTAAATTCAGTAGATATTTTGGGAGGAATTCTTATGAACATGCGTCGCTGGCTTTTGATCGTTTCTTGTTTTTTTACTGTATCTTTTGCGCAAACCGCCTCAGCGGTTGAATTGAAATGCGCCTCACTCGCCCCACAAGGCTCGACTTATGCGAAGATGTTTACGAAGTTCGCTAAAACCGTCGAGTCAGCCACGGGCGGGCAAGTCAAAGTTCAACTCTATAACGGTGGTGTTATGGGCGATGAGCGCGACATGTATAAGAAACTTCAGATTGGTCAACTTGACTGCGCTGGCTTCAC
>JAJFLM010000105.1 GCA_021772655.1 Deltaproteobacteria bacterium | reverse complement strand
TAGATCGTATTGTCTGGAATATTGGCGGCGTAGTTCTTAACCCGTCCCGGCAACTGATCGTCGTCGCGTGTTAAAAATTTGATGGCATTGGTTTTAATTTCGCGGGCAATGTTCCGCTGCTCGATTTCCGAAGCACCCATTTCCATAGGTATGAACAAATGAGGGACGCCCGCCATATTCAAATTATGCGATATCGTTCCCATGAGGATTGTCTTGCCCGCCTTCATGCGCGCTGCGACGGCATAGAGCTTGCCAGCGTAAAGCCCGCCGCCTGTGGCCGCGTCCAGGGCGTCAATGCCTGTCGAAAAGCATGGCAGGCTATTTGTCAGGTCATTAGCGATCTGTGCAGCTACGGCGCGTTTTGTCTTGGCGCTGCGATTGCTGCGGGCGCTTATGGCTTGCAAGGCGCTAACGGCGTGCGCGGTTGTTTCGTCAATCGGCTTTTCCCGGTCGGATGTTTGACTCAACAGGTCGTCGACAACAGCAACGAGATTCCGCCGCGTTGATAAATCCCTGATCTGGCGGGCATAGTCGCGGGCCTGTATTGCTGGTCCTGATGCACCTGCAAGACGGATGAAATAATCTGTCAAACCAGTTTCCTCACCAAGCCGTGAGATTATAACCGGTGCCATCAATGCGGCGTCGGAATTCTCTTTCCTCATGGCTTTCATCGTCTCGAAAATGATCTGATTCTCAGGTGCGCTAAAATCGTCCTGAGAAAGCCAGGATACGCGATCAAAAGCGTTGTTATTGGTTAGGATGGTTCCCAGTAGGGCGCATTCGATATCTGCGCTCACAAGGGCATTACGGGCTTGTGTGAGGTCTGGTTTTTCCATTATTAAACCTCGAACCCGTAGCCGTCGAGTTGCGCCTGTCTGGCGGCTTCGCTGCCAACCGCTGGATTTACGGATTTGGAGGATTTGGAGGATTTATAGATACCGCTAGTCGCGGCGCTTATCCAACTCACCGGATCAATTTTATCTGCTGAATTCGCCAAAAGACCGGCAAGGGCGTCGTCGGTGCCAGCCTCTTTCCGCCACTTCCCGACAAGATTACGAGCGACCTGTTCTGACTTGCCCGATTGCTTGACCATATTCACACAACTGTCGACCGGATTGTCTGCACCGTCAAAATCGCTTTTATCATTCAATCCAAATAGGGCGATTTCGCCTTTACCTTTAGGTAAAGAATAAGGAGAGGGAGAGGGAAGCACACCCCCAAGCAGATTGTCATTTGTGCTTGGGGCACGGTCTTTGACGGCCTTTGCCTCCCCCCCCAACCGTGCTTTTGCGCTACGTTTCTGCGCGTTTTCAACTTCTTTGATGACACGCTTCTGTGTCAACCAAACGCCTTTGGTATTAAAAACCATAAGCGTTAGAAAGTGGCTTTCAAAGGCGTTAGCAACGGCTTTGCTATCGCGTATGGTCGTCAATTTGCTACGAATCTTGGTAATCAAATCCAGATACCCGCGCCCCTTTCTGAGTGCCATGACTTCGCACAAATAGTTGTTATCGTCGGGAATAATTCCGCCCTGGTGATACAGGTGATCGAGAATGGTTAAGTAATTCCAGCGCTCTTTCTCAGTCCAACCCATTGTATCTTCTTTAAGGTCTTTCATGAAAAGCGGGAACGGGCCGTGCGGCATAAACCTTTCGTTTGTATCTGTCATTATGCGGCCTCGATATCGGGCGGATCGATTACCATTACGGTCGAATGCAGAACATAACGGCCATAGGTCACGTCGCCGCCGTCAGATTCCGTGATGGTTTCGATATTCAAGCCCCATCCGCGAAGGCGATAAATATAATGGCTCAACCTTTTCCCTGCCGCCCACCGTTCGAGCGGTGTAATTCCTTTTTTGCCGGCGTTAATTAGTGCCAGGAGCGTTTCACAATTCCGGTTGCCGGTAATTACGACGTCGCGCACCTTGTTCAACAAAGGGTAATCGGGATCTGATTCGATGATTTTAATTTTGAGTAACTGTTTCATGCCGACACCCCCCGATTCTGAAGGCGCAACGTTTCCGCTTGGATCTCGCGTTCAAGTTGCTGTTTGGTCTTCAGTTTGAAGTGACGGCAAATGAGCGAGTGTTTGATTTCACATGGCGCTGTTGCCAACTGCGCGTGAAGCTCTCGGATGAGTTTTGGTACAGGTTTACGAATTTGGTGGAATTTTGCGTGCGATAATATATGATTCATTTTTGTCAATTTCCTATGGAATGGTGTTGATAAGATTTCGAAGGGGCAGCGTTCGTAGCGCTGCCTTTTTTCGTGGACTGGTTACGCCGCCTCCGAAGGTGCGTTGTCTGTTTGATAATCGGGAAGTTCCGCCAAGCGGTTTTTGGCGTCGGGTGCGAGAATGGTGGTGCGTCCACCAAGTTTTTTAGCCTTTAAAACACCAACTTTAATGTCTTCATAAATCCGGGTGCGCGAATAAGCGCCGTCTGTGGCTTCGACCAAGCCAAGGATCGTATAAGCAAGTTTTTCCATTTTTCATTTCCTTCAAATTGGGCCCGTCGTTCTGTCGGACGCGGTTGGACATGAAGGAATTTTACGAAATTTGGTGCGGGAATATAATTGAGGGGAAATTCTAGTTTCCCCTCAACCCCCTGCTAGAGGGGGCTTACGGCGTTTGTTTTTTAAATCGCTTTTCGACTAGTTCTTGTTCTTCAGGCGTTAAGAGTCGCTCTGAAGTCTCTTCAAATTCTTGTTGAGCAGACGCGGGGGCGTCTTGTTCGATTAACCCCAATGCAATGCAATGGCGGGTAACTTCGATGCTCCTCAGGTAATCCCGGTTTTTTCGCCATTCATTGATAGTTTTACGATGGGGGTTAATTTTTTTATCAGTTGGAAATGCGGCATGAGAAATCGCGTTTACCGAAGCCAAGCTAGGCTTTCCGCCCTTAATGTCAGGCTGGCTTAATGCCTCGATCATAACTGCGCGATCCCATGCTTGATAGTCGCTAGTAGGCAATTCTCGATTTTGGGATATGAAAGGGGTTGCCTTCACGTTCAGGCAGGCAGCAATCAGCTCAAGCACGACGAGTGTAGGCGCAGTATCATAAAAATAGAATTGCTCTAGTAGTAGGCAGGCTCGACGCTTTATGGCAGGTTCGCCTATTTTCACTTTTTCTCTTGGCAAGGATCGAGCGTCTTCAAGATCAATTAGCAATTGTCGGCACTCTTTGTCAGCAGCAACTAAGCGGGCATGAAGGTCTTTAGCGTCCATGAATGGGAACCACCGTTCTATTGGGCTCAACTATGCCCATTGAACCAAAAGCGGCCCGCACGGTATCGGCAACATATCCGGGGCTTAGGTGAGCATAATGCCTTTCACATATACGCGTGGAATTGCCTAATTGAGCTGCAATCACGGCCATAGGGACGCCTTGTGTCGCGAGTCTACTGGCATAACTATGTCGAAGAATATGAAACGAAGCCGCAGGGGAGATATTTGCATTTCGGCAAGCATCAAGCATTGGCCGCCGTTGGTGGGTTCTGCCCCACGGATCGCCATCAGCGCGTATTAAAATTAAGTCGTCGCCAGACTTTCCTGCAACAAGTTGAGAAAATAGCAGGCACCCTTCATCGGATAGTGAGATATAGCGCTCTTTGCCTGTCTTGCTCTCCGATATATGCAGGTTAGCCATTTTCAAATTGAAACTGTTTGCGGTCAATCTCCCGAGTTCACCATACCTACATCCCGTTAATAACGCGGCGCGCATAATATTCCGAAACGAGGGGGCGCAGGCGTTTACTAAACGCAACGCCTCATCATCGTTCAAATACCGGATGCGTGGTGCGTCTGCGCCTTTAAATGGGGCTACTTTCATCCAGGCATCGGCGCTTTCAATTTCATCGTGGTTTTGACTGGCGAAATTTAACGCGGCCTTCAATGTCCCTATAACTTTATTGCTGGTTGCCCTGCGCTTTCTTAGTGTGTCGGGGTCGCCCCCAATGTCACGATACTTTTGTTCGTCACCTTCGCGAGTGCGTAAGCGGGCAGGGGTGTTAACGATCTGGTTCCGCCATGTGTTTATTTGCTTTCTGGTAAGCTCTTTAACCGCTATGTCTCCAAGCTTCGGCAATATATGAGCATTAATGTTGTATTCGATTGGAGATAAGCTTTTACCGCTACGGGTTTTGTAATCATCAAGGTATTCGTCAATAGCCTCTTTGACAGTAAGCGGGTCCAGTTCCTTAATATCTTCAATGCCAGCCGATTTGTTTTGAAACCATTCCGACACGACGACCTGGGCTTGGTCAAAAGTCAGAATGTCCCACTTTTTTAAAATGTTAATATCTCGCTCTTTTGGATCCGCCACCTCAAGGGCGTCGTCTGCGCTCCCTATAGATGAAAGATAATGTTGTTGGCCGCGCTCGTCACGATGACGCCCGATCCAGGTTCCCGGCCCTTTGCGATATCCGAGAAAGTTCCCTTTGCTAATACGAGTCCAGTAGGGCTCACGCCGCACCTTCAATTGCGAGCGGGCAGATCGTGAATCAATTTTCGGGTTTCTGACTTTGCGAGGCATATGATTATTTCCGTATAATTTCCGTACAGCGTCCCATACGTAAATTATACGGAAAAAACGGGGCTGGACGCAATAGGACAATGTAGAACAAAATGGCGATAAATAAGGGATTTTGGTATATATCCTAAATATCCCGTAATGTCCGAAAACGTGTAGGTTTCCGCCCTTTCACGGCGGCAACACGGGTTCGAATCCCGTAGGGGTCGCCACTTTCGAGGCATATGGAGGCTCTATTTCAAGTGTTTTTCTTCACCCATCTCTACCCAGAAATATTTTCAGTGGACTTTTTTTGACCCTGCTGTTTTTGTTGGATGACTGCAAATCCTCGTCAATGATCCAGGCCCAATGCTGATCGGCGGTGTT
>JAJFLM010000104.1 GCA_021772655.1 Deltaproteobacteria bacterium | reverse complement strand
CATGTTCCACGTGGAACATGACTGTGTTTATTGAGACTTAAAAGATTGAGGAAAACACTGAACGCGCGCTGATAATCACAACAAGGAAGGGCTATTGACCCGATTGAAGTGCCCAGAGGCGTGCACCCCGCCATATTTCTAAGAGCTTGCCTGATAAGCCAAGGGTGGGGCTAAGACTACGCGCACCTTTCTGCTGCCAGTGAGGGCGTCTAAGTAAGACACTTAGGTGCTGGTCTGGCGTAACGGAAGGATCTTTAGGCTGGAAGGTGGTTTCACCGCTAATTTCGATAATAGGCTGAGTTCTTTGCACCGTGGCTACAATAGGCACCTGGGCGGCCGTCTCAATACTAAAAGTTCTTAAATCAATGCCTGCATCAAGCTGAGGCAGGCGCCATGCTGATGGCGCACGCATCAAGGGATGCGCTGTGGGACTCCCATTCATTAACTGAGGTGCTCCCAAAGCCGCTGATTGATAGGGATGGGCTGAATAGATCAAACTGGTCAAGTGAGCCCCAACATCCACTAAAGCCGCATCCGGTAGCTGTAAAAAGTGGCGAATCCCTGCAACGCCACCCCAAAAGAAGTCCAAGGCATAGTGAGAAGTCCATACTTCATGGGCCTTATCGATAAAGACTGTTTGCCAGGCATTACTATTTCTGAGGGCGCCCCCATAGCCCACTCCAATCTGCAAGCCTTCAGCGCGGCGATCAAAACGTAAGATACGGCCGCGTGGGCCTTTTAAGTAGAGTCCTTCGGATTGACCCGCCTCATCATACTCCTCTTGAAAAGAGCTCACTTCCCATTGGGGAAAGCTATTGATCTCCCAGGCCATGTCGGTTTCGACTAAGGGAAGGCCGCCCCCTAAATTCCAACGCTCTTGTTCAGCAAAGATCTGACGAGCTTCCTCCATGAGATGATCGACCGTATTGAGCAATGGCTCAGCATTTCCATTATTAAGCACAACGGCAGGTTCATGAGTCCCCACATAGCTGCCTGGCACATAAATAGTCCCTTGCGCGGGCATCGGCATAAAGGCGTTAAGCGCTGCTGTCGTCTGAAAAGATGAAAGAAGGGAGGTTGTTATAGTCATTAGGCGCTCATTTTCGGTTCATTTCAGGTTAAGTTGTTAGCCAATTTTGCGGAGAATTTGCAATGGCTACCGGGTTAATTTTCCTTGTTCCACGTGGAACAAGGCAACAAATTGATCTGGATCCCGATGAAGAGCCCATGCTTGGCTTGATGCACTCTGCCCCTACCGCGATGCTTTTGGCTTCCACCCAACCGATCTTAGCGATTCCGACCTGTGCGCACGCCGGCGTCTATCAAAATTTAGGGCAAAGTCTGCTTGATTTATCGATCCAGCTCAATCAAGATTTCGACCCATGCCTCATCACTCCAGACCGTTGGGTTGAAATCAGGCCTCGAGATCAGGCTCCCTTTAAGACCAAACTGACCCTGTTTTCTTCCAGTCGCCAATTGCACGAAAACTGTCCGCGTTATGAGGCCACCATTGAGCGCCTATTTAAACGCCTATCCGTTCCAGGACTGCGCTTAGACTATAGCCTTGGCGATCAGAATATTTTGATATTTTTCCGTCAGATTTTGGCAGTGATGCATGCGAGTCTCAAAATTTGTACCAAACCGCTCGTAGGTGAAACAGTGATTGTCGGCTCTTTAGAACGGCATTTTGTTCGAGGGGCTCCAGAGCCCACTTACCGCTGGCAGTGGCGTCACGCTCCGGATAATGCCGTCGCCACGTCTTTAAGACATTATTTTGGCTATAATCTACGGCCTGTCATGGAGGCAGCGGCATGGGTTGAATTGAGTCTGGCCCAACAAGCGGACCCTTCTGGGGTGAGGATCCGCCCGGATGCCGATATGGGGTGGGGCGTCTATACAGGGCTCAAACTCTTTATCAAAGAAGAAGAAGATATTCATGTGAGCCAATTATTGACCCTTGAAAACGGTTTTATGCCCATTAGCTCGGATCGCTATAGTCTGAGTCCCCACGAGTTAAGACTCCTATCTCCTTAAGTAACCTATTAGTTACTTTAGTTAAAGGGCTATTAAGTCACTTAGAGCTAAAAAATAGCCGATTACAGCTTAATATACTGTCATTTTAAAGTATTTACAGCCTATTAGAAGAAAAAATCACTAAGTTTAATTTAGGGCACAACAAAATGACACAACGTGTCGATTTGTAGGGAAGACTTTTATCCATAATATATAAGGAAATGGCTTTAATCCGGCATAGCGCATCATGAGTTTTATTAGCATCGCAACACCCCAACTCACGACTCTTTCGGCCCCACAGGCCTTAATATTTACCGCGCAGTTTTGCGCCTATTTTGCAGAGCGTCAGATCATTGCACCGAATGCCGCCAGCGACACGATCGCCGCTCTCTGGAATCAACCCGAGCAATGGCTGCCTCAACTGGCTCAGCACCCTCAGGAAGCACCGGCCATCACACTCCACCGACTACATTTTTCACAGGTCGCCAATTGGTTACCTAAGGGCCCCCTCAAACAAACCTTACGTCGCATAGTACCCCGAGATGGGAACGACTCCAAATTGGAAGCCGTGCGGCACTACCACAAAGAAATCTCGCCTGTCTTACTTGAAGGCTTGCGGCTACTGAGCGGACAACCGGATTCTTGGAACCGGATTGCTGAATTAGGCACCCAACTCTCTGAAATATTATATTTGGATGACGCAGTTAAGCGCGTCATAAAACTTTTAGATGTTGGAATAGCATTTCATGAATCTGCTTTATTAACAGGGGCAAAACTCATCTTTAACTTAGCGAATACCCACATGCGCGTCATAGAAAAGCCTGATGCACAGCTTTATGTGCAGGCCCGCACCGCCGCCGCCTTAGTAGATGTCGCACAAGAAGACCTTGCCTTACTGCATTATTTTATGGCTCTCGAACAAACCCTGGCCTTATCCGATGCTGACCTGCGCTATAATAATTTAAGTAGTTTGGGACGACATTTCCCGGACTTCAACGCCCTCGATTTGGAAGCCGCCTTGCTCAACCCTTTATTGGCACAACAACATAACATGACAGCCGAAGCCGACCGGGCCGAACATATTGTCAGCCTGGGCATTTGGCTCGGCTGCTTAGCCACCGAACCTGACCCGGCACATTATTTTAATCAACTTTTTCAAGCGGCACGGCAATTGCCTTCCAGCCATCATCGCCAGGGCACTCAAATGGCACTTAACTTAGCCCGTCAGCAGCGCAGGGCTTCAACGGAAGACAGCACCATCCAGCCTTAAACAGCATTGGCCCAACATGGGCTGTGTTTTTCGATAGATTAAAGCAGAAAATAAAAGGCGCCTCCGGAGGGGACCAGAGACGCCTTTAGTGGGTCTAGGGGTTTGAGAGGGAATCTATGTCTAGTTATTGCAGTATACGTGCCACAGATTCCCAAAAACTCGTTTTTCTATTATAAAAAATACAAGCTATTGAATTAATTGATGAAATTAATCGTCAAAGACCTCCATAAAATGAGACCGAGTCCCAAGTTTTAAGAGAAAAAGGGGAGTGAAGTCATCAATTTGTGGGCTTGGTGGGGCCATCAATAACTGCCTCAGACAGCGGGCATGTACTCCTGAGTATACATTTAAAATAATCCATCAGCCTTGGCAGGAAACTTTAATAAAAAAGCGACGAATATTTATCCGCACAAGGGAAAAGAAGGAGAAAATTATGTCATTTATGGCCTTAAGTCCCGCTATGATGGCGGTTGCACCCGCCTTTACAGCTGTTTTTATCAACCAAGCTTCTCACCTAGGGCTAACTTCAGGCTCAGCAGAAATTGCAGGTACTGCTTTAGGCCTATTAGATCGTCCACAGGAATTATTATCTGAATTTATGGGTGGGACTATTAACAATCCCTCTCAAGCCTTGGCGCGCTGGCATCGCCAATGTACCCAGTGCTGGTTGCCACCAGAAACGATTCCACAAGCAGCTCAACAGCTTGGGCAACAAGCTCTTAAAAACCAACGGTTAAACCCTGGTCAGATTCGTGACTATTTTGAGTCTTTTACCTCCATGTTATTCTATGGCGCTCAATTATTAGCACAGAAAACAACTGACTGGACGCTAGATATTAGTCAACTGCAACTCAATCACCAACGCATCCAACGCATAAAAAATCCATTGCAACGTGCAAACCAACTTTTACAATTAGCTATGTCTGCTGATAGTCTAGGTATGCCTCAAAAAAGCGCGCAGCTACTCGCGGAAGCTGATGCACTGATTCGACAATACCCTACCCATACTGACACAGACCGTAGAAATGTGGATTCAGCACGAAAGCAATATCATGCTACTAGAACTGTGATGAGTCATAAGGACTAGTCTTAACGCAGAATAATGACCGTGCGTCCGGCTTCGGAAAAGGGGAGTTGGAATTCAATCCGTTGATCAATGTTCAGACCTAAGCGTTGGATCTGACCAGCCGCCTGCTCTAGTTCTTCGTCGACGTTGGGGCCCTTCATCAATAAGAGCGAACCCGTTTCCTTCTTATAAAGAATGGCCGTACGCACAAAATCAACGATGGGTAAGCTAGCGCGGCTGACGATCCAGTCATAACGCCCTAAGAAATCCACCGGACATTCAGGATCTAAGAAATGATGGTAGGCGCGCACTGCCTTCAGACTTAATTTTTGAATGGCTTCTTTTAAAAAGCGCACTTTCTTGGCCTTGGCTTCCACCAAAGACACGCGGATATCCGGACGGGCACATTTCAAAGGAATACCAGGAACCCCTCCACCCGTGCCTACATCCATCAAGGCCCCTTTGGATTGATTATTGGCATTGCCACGACCGTTATAATTGGTGTCAGCGGTGGCCGGCAGTCTTTCCATAATGGGCAAGAGGGCCAAAGAATCTAACAAATGTTTTTCGACCGCTTCTTTGGGATCTCGAATCCCTGTCAGATTCACCTTCTTAGTGCGGGTCAACAGCATATCTAAAAAAGTCAGACTTTTATCGATCATGTTGTCGTCTAAAGAAATTTCCATTGCCGCTAAACCATCGCGGAACATCTGTTCGTGGGAATCATTTAATGCCATTAGGACTGCCTCATATGAATCAATAGTACCGAGAGCGCTCCGGGGGTCATGCCACTAATACGTGAAGCCTGACCCAAGGTGCGAGGTCTTACCCGATTGAGTTTCTCAATAATTTCTGGGCGTAAGCCCGCCAAACCTTCATAAGCAAAATTATCCGGAATGCGTTTGGCTTCCATCTTTCTGAAGCGTTCGACTTCCTGTTCTTGCCGCTGAATATACCCTGCGTACTTGGCCTGAATACTGACCTGCTCCAAAACGGCTGGAGCAAAGTCCGTGGACAAACCCGCCACGTGTCGTAGTTTCTTAATAGATAGTCCCGGCCGACGCAAGAGGGCGGCCAAAGTTGTAGATTCTTTGAGCTCACTGGTCCCTAAAGCCACTAAGGCCTGGTTAGTCTCTGGCCCTACTGTGAGGCGGGTTTTCGCGAGTTCTTGCTCCAAAGCGGTAATATCGGCCCGCTTCTGTTCAAAACGTTGCCAGCGCGGCTCATCAATCAAACCCAGCTCACGGCCAAAGGGACGCAAGCGCAGGTCCGCATTGTCTTCCCGCAGTAACAAGCGGTATTCTGCCCGCGAAGTGAACATACGATAGGGTTCATCATGACCCTCCACCATCACACCTTTGGTCACCAAGTCATCGATCATCAAACCGATGTAGGCCTGCGAACGGTCGAGAATAAAAGGTTCTCGTTCTTGCACTTTCAGAGCAGCATTCACGCCGGCCATCAGGCCTTGCGCCGCCGCTTCTTCATAACCGGTAGTCCCATTGATCTGACCCGCTAAGTATAAACCTGAGATCTGTTTGCTTTCTAAGGTTAATTGCAGTTGGGTCGGTGGGGCATAGTCATATTCAATCGCATAACCGGGCTTGAGGATTTCAACCTGTTCAAGTCCCGGCATGGTCTGTAAAAATTCTAACTGCACATCGGCCGGCAGGGAGGTCGACAAACCATTGGGATACCATTCCTTCACCGTGAGACCTTCTGGCTCAATAAAAATTTGGTGGGTGCTTTTCTCCGGAAACTTAACCAGCTTATCTTCGATAGAGGGGCAATAACGCGGACCACGGCTTTCAATGTTGCCACCATAGAGCGCCGAACGATTTAAATTATTGCGGATCACTTCATGGGTGGCTTCCGTCGTGCGCGTCAAAAAACAACTGACTTGTTGCAAATGATTTTCGACCGGATCGAAGGAAAACCGGGGCCGGGGCTGATCTCCGGGTTGTTCATCAAGAACACTGAAATCAATGGTATCCGCATTCAAACGCGGACACGTACCCGTCTTTAAGCGTCCCAACTCAAATCCAAAATTTAAGAAACTCTGTGAGAGCTTGATTGCTGCGCGATCGCCGCGACGACCCGCCGACCAATTTTCTAAACCTAAATGAATACGACCCTTTAAAAAAGTTCCGGTGGTAATAATCACCGCACGGCAACGAATTTTTTCACCATGCTCGATAACAATGCCGCTGATTTCAGCTTGGCTGCCAGGGGATTCTGATAACAGCTCATCCACCATAGCCGGAATAATCGTCAGATTTTCCTGAGCCTCCAGTACCGCCTGCATTTTATGCTTATACGCCAGCATATCGGACTGACAGCGAGTGCCCTGAACCGCGGGGCCTTTTTTAGTATTCAAACGACGGTATTGAATGCCAGTCGCATCCGCGACCCGAGCCATTTCACCCCCCAAAGCATCCACTTCACGCACTAAGTGGCCCTTACCCACGCCCCCAATGGCGGGATTGCAGGACATTTGAGCAATATTTTCATAATTGGAGGTCACCAAGGCCACCTGCTGGCCCAACCGAGCCGCTGCTAAGGCCGCTTCGCAACCGGCATGACCGGCACCAATCACAATAATGTCGAAATAAGTCGCTGACATAGGACGGAGGGTATACCTCCTGTGGATAAGTTCTTCAAGGGGGCAGCGGCAATTTATCCTTAATGCATCAGCTGATCTAACATGGCTTGCAAGGCCTGCTGCCGCCGGATGTTGCGGACCCGGGCATCTAGGTGGGTCATCACATCCGAACAAAAACCTCGAAACAAGGGTAGGGTGCTCAGTCCCAGGGCTGAAGAACTTTGACCCTCAAGGCTTTCAATCCACTGTTTATAGGCATGTGTGGCACTCGTCGTCGCCGGCAAACTGACTTTCACAAAATAATTAAGATCCTTAGCATACTCATCCGCCAAACGACCTAAGGGCACCCCATCCATGACAGAATACTTCAACATCGAGAGCCAAAACAAATCACGTACCCGTGTGGCTTCAGACACGGCTATTTCTTCTGCCTCGATGCGAACATATCCAATCAAAAGATCCAACACACCCATCGCAATGGGCTGGCTTGAGGGCCCCTGCCGATGTAAAATTCCCGCCAACTGAAGGCCGCTCGCCAACAAAGCCCCACTCTCACTGCCTGCAAAAGCGTTTCTAAACTCATGGGCCAACTCATGAGTCAACGCGGCTTGAGGATAGTGTTCCCGTACCTGCCAACTCTGCAAAAACTTCCGCGCCTGTTCGCGATAATTCATGCTCTGTTCATCCAAAGCTGCCAGCACCGGCCCCGCCTGATCATAGCGCTCCATATATTCACGCCCCTGACGCACTAACAAGATAAGCGCCCCTACAACCAACATCCCAAAACCGACCGCAAGCGAACCATGCCAAGCCTCCTCATCACTGGCAGAACAACCGCTGCACAATAAAGCCAAACTCGGCGTGGCCACGCGCGCACTCATTTGAACTAATTGCTGAAACGGGCGCAACGACGGGACGGTAGGGAGGTGACTGGCCGCAACCAGTTCTGGTCGGCGGTTTTGACTGGCCAACAAAGGCAGGCTTACCGTCGTTATCATTGAAGGGGTTAAGAACATATCCATCAAGACCATCGGCAGCTTCATGCCGCAGTTGCGCACTTAAAGCTATCCGATTTTTTTGGATGGATTGAAATGAAACCCGACCATCATTATTTTCTGCTGTTGTTTTAAGACAGCTTACTTCAAAAATACCGTCATGAATGTCCGTCAGCTCAATACTCAACTTTGGGTGCCGCAATCTTTGAAAACAGTCTTTGCTTTTTTTGCCGATGCCACCAACTTAGAAACACTCACCCCACCTTGGCTCAACTTTAAAGTTTTAAGTCCTCAACCGATTGAAATGAAACCCGGTACTCTGATTGATTATCAATTGAAGCTACATGGTATTCCTGTCCGTTGGCAAAGTGAAATCAGTGCTTGGAATCCGCCTTATGCCTTTATTGATGAGCAGGTAAAAGGGCCTTACCAATTATGGCATCACCGCCATTTATTTCGTGAGCATGAGGGCGGTACCTTAGTATGTGATCAGATTGACTATGCCCATTTAGGTGGGAACTGGGTGCACCGTTATTTTGTGGAACCGGATCTTAAGAAGATTTTTAATTTTAGGCATGAAAAACTGCGCGAAATTTTTACCATCAGTTCAAGCGAAGGCGCCGATTCTCCCGCTGAACCAGCAACTCAAGGGCACGCTCTGCCATAAAATCCAAATACTGCATAGCTTACGGACTCAACTCTTCAGCTAATTGCACCAACTCATGCACTTTACCTTCACGCTGCACCCGTTGAAATAAGGGTTGGGCACTTGTACCCAGCACTTTATTCAAATAACGCATGGCCATCATTAAGCGATGGATAAAAACATAATGTTGATCTGGATGCTCCGCCGGTGGCAATTCACCACCGGTATCTAACCACCGTTCCACAAATTCTACCAACAGAGGGACGGCATCCTTATCTTCAATATCCGCTAAACCTAAAGCCGTACCGTGGCGCACAAAGGGAATTGGATCCTCCAGAAAACCTTTAAACTCGTTCAAGCTATCAGCATCCACCTGGCCATTGTTATAGTCATCCAGCACCACATTATAAATAGATTGCATCACACCATAACGAACGACGGCATTTTCATCACCTTTGAGTAGGAGTAACTGATCATAATAGTCGCGGGGTCCGTCCACAGATAAATGGTCCAGGGCCAGGCGCCGTAGTCGCGGCGCAAACCGCAAGTCGCCAGCAATCGAAATCAGTTCTGAATCGGCTTCAAGCTCACCACTGAGGATCTTTTCACTAAAATCATCGCTCACCGATTTAACCGTAAAGAGACCTCGCGGAAATGGCGCGTCTTCATCATAAATGGAACAATAGCGTCCCACTGTCGGGGGACAGGGGTCGATGGCATCTTGCCGCAACCTAATTACAGGCGCGGAAGCCACCACAGGATGTAAACTGAAGGCCAGGGAGCGGCCGATAAAAAACGTCATATCAAGTTCCTTAAAATACGCAAATGAGGGTTATGACGTTTGTCCCCATGCTCAGTTTATTATCGGGAGGCTATTTAAAAGGTTGTTGGAATCTGAAGCCGTGTCGAGATTTTTTCTAATGAGATGTTTAATTAATTTGCTACTTACCTAAACAAAAGCGTGAGAAAACTTCGGTCATGACATCTTCATGGGTGATTTCACCAGTGATCTCACCGAGATGATTGGTGGCCACTAACAGATCTGCGGCCATCAGTTCTAAACCGGCTTGGTTTTGAGCACTCGCTTTGACTTCTTGTAAGGCCTGCTGGGTCGCTTCTAGGCAGACTTTATGACGCAGATTGGAGAGGAAGACTTCAGTGCTGGCCCGACCGTGGGGTAGGGCGTGTTCGAGAATAGTCGCTTTAAGTTGATCGAGTCCCGTACCAGCTTTAGCGGAAACCATTAACACAGCACCGTCATCGCGAGCCTCATCGAGGCGTGGCGATCCCACGGCTTCACTTGAATTCATGAGATTGCTTCGTTGTGCTCGCAATGACACTGGGTCAAAACAGCAAGGCAAATCACTTTTATTCAACACGACTAAATGCGGCTGCGCTTTCACCGCGTCATAAATTTCCTGGTCTGCATCATTCAATTCCTGACTGGCATCAAACACCGCGCAGACTAAATCAGCTTCCTCGACTTGCTGCCAACTGCGGCGGATACCTTCACTTTCTACCGCATCCACAGCTGCATCTTGACGCAAGCCTGCCGTGTCACTGAACTGAATCAATACCCCCCCTAAATGCAAAGGTTCACGCACCACATCGCGCGTGGTCCCAGCCACATCATGAACAATGGCGCGGTCCTCACCCAGCAAAGCATTCAGTAAGCTCGATTTGCCAACATTGGGGCGTCCGACTAAAGCCACGCGCACACCCTCGCGGCGACGGCGGCCTTCTTCATATAAATTAAGCCAGGTTTCTATTTGCGTCATCACCCGACCAACACGTTCAGCCACTTCATCATGACGCAGACCTTGGACATCTTCGTCCTCAGGATAATCAATCATGGCTTCTAACTGTGCCCGCATCACGACTAAGTCTTGCCGCAGTTGTTGCACCTTCTCAGAAAGTTTTCCCGTCAACTGATCACGGGCCAAGTCCAAGGCCAGTTCTGAACGCCCATGAATCAGATCCGCCACCCCTTCGGCTTGAGCTAAATCGAGTTTGCCATTGAGAAAAGCGCGCTCGGTAAATTCTCCCGGCCGCGCTAAACGGGCCCCTGCGCGGATGACGCATTGAAGAATTTGTTCTAATAAAATCGCACCGCCATGACCTTGCAATTCCACCACGTCTTCACCGGTATAAGAATGGGGGGCCTGCATCCACACCAATAAGGCTTGGTCTAACACCCGCCCGTCATTGATAATGTCACCATAATACATCCGGTGAGATTCCAGTGTTGGCAACGTTTGTTTCCCACGCCAGATTTCTGCCGCCACGACACGCGCCTCGGAACCCGAGATACGGATGACACCCACGCCCCCCGTACCCGGTGGGGTTGCAATCGCTGCGATGGTATCGTGATGCGTCGACATAAAGCAGGGCATAACCGCTTCTAGCCACTTGCACAAGGACTAGACAATTTTTCCACCATCCATCATCTGCAGAGCTCCGGCAAGCAGTTGCTGCATCCAACGAGGTGCCTGCTGACCTGTATAATCACAAGTCACACGAAAAAGACTGCCGACTGACTGACGGGGACTAAGATTGTCATATTGAAGCGTCACCACACCACTTTCATTATGAGGACGGTCTTCTTTGAAAAACAATTCAGAAAACTCCAGGCCATCACCCGCCAAAGCAGAGGCTGGCAAAACCGTCAGGCGATCCCATTGACCACGCGGCATCGGATGAACAGGTTTTAATTGTAAGTACTGCTGACCTTTGTCACTTAAAGCAAAGCCGTAAGGATAAGCTTCCGGAGCACTTGCATAAATTTCCTGCCCTAAAGCCAAGAGGTAATCCAACAAAGAGGGTCTGACACCAAAAACTTGCTGCATCCCTTCCAATAAGCGGCGAGGGGGCATGGTTAAGGTGAGTCCCAATTGGTGTTGTACACGGGTTTTCATTTCATCCCGATGGAAGAAATAATTTCCATGCTGTTCTTGCCAAACCTGAAGTTGGGCCGAACCATTATTTTTAAATAAGCTTAAATACGCGTTGAAATTCTCAATGCGCAAAGCCGATCCACCTAACACCGTGCGACTCATATACCAATGACGCTGTCGCAAGGGCGATATCCCAGAATGAAGCTCATATTCTTCAACATCTAATTCAGCATCCCCATCACGCTGAAAAAAATGTTCAATAAATAAATGCTTTGAATCTTCTGGCGCAACCGGGCCCAAATCAAACGGGGTCAGTTGATCTCTTGTCAGTTCATCCGCTACATTTAAATGGGCATTGATGCCATCACGTAAGCTGATACCCGCAACGGCTAGGTCAGGTGCCGAACCACAGTGCAAAATTCCAGCTGCCTGAAACTGCCAGCCCAGCAAGGACTGACTCAGTTGATTCATTGCCATCAAATTCATAGCCCTGATTCTCGCCACACAGCGTCAAAAGTTGCGTCACTAAAAACGCAACCTTTTATCCGCAGCTACGACATACTAGGCATGCTCTCCGGCATTTCCACATCATGGGCTCTGATGAGCTCTCCCTTGCTATTGGCTTCCGGGACGTTACCGCCCTCGGCTGCGGATACCCAGCCCATGATGAGCCAGAGCGAACTCCATTTAGAACGCGGCAATCAGTTAACAGCTATTGCTGGGGAAGTTACAATTCAGAATACTGTG
>JAJFLM010000103.1 GCA_021772655.1 Deltaproteobacteria bacterium | reverse complement strand
TCGGCGACGCGATGATTAGCCCGGCTGAATCCCTGGGTATTGCTGCGCGGCCGATTACGGCCGGCGACGTGCAGGCCGCACGGCGGAGAATGAACTAATGGCGTGGGGCACTGGTTCGGTCGAGTTTGTTTATGGCACACCCGTCACCTCGGTTAGTACCTCGGCCAGCATTGCGACGGATGGCTTTAACGCGGACACGCCGACAGAGGTTGTAGAGGACTCGCCGCTGGCCGATGCGGTTTTGTCCGTTGCGTTTGGCACCGCGCCAACGGCCGGCGACCAGGTAAAACTGTTTCGCCGCGACAAGCAGATTGACGGGGCCGGTGACCATGCGCCGGTGCCGGATGCGGCCTACCCCTACCATTACGTCGGCTCGTTTTTTGTTGACGCGGTGACCAGCACGCAAAAGCTGATTCTCAGGGATATCCCACTCACGCCACGCTGCGAGTTTTACATCCAAAACGCCACGGACCAGGCGACCACGGCGGCTGCGACCACGGTAAAGGTTACGCCGAAATCCTATAACGAGGCGGCCTGATTATGGGCGTACCGAACGAGCTGGCTAACCTCTACCGGCGCCGGGGGGCGATCGGACAGAGCCCGCCAGCATTTGGGCGCTACTCGCTCAACAAACGTCATCCGCTGGTGGCCAGCGGCGACCTGGTGGCCATGTGGGCCAGCTGCGCCGGGCTGGTTGAGCTGGTTACCGGTAACCCCGCTACCGCTGTTGACGGCACGCCGGTTTTTAATGGCAACGAATGGATTTTTGCCAAGGCTAGCAGCGAGGACATTATTTTCCCGGTGCGCGCCAACAGCGCGTCGTGGCTGACCGCCCGCGGCATGAGTCTGTTTTGCATTATGGGCCGACCGTCAAAAAACGACGCCTATGAGGCCGCCTGCGACGTGTATAACGCCGCTGACCCAACCGACCAGTGCGTAATGCTGGGCCAGTTTGCGAGCAACCCGTTTGGCAGGCTTTCTTATGTCGCAGGCCGCCAGCATAACGCTGCTGCTAACAGTATGCGCACCGATAGCGCCTATGACAGCTTTGCTGATCGGGACCGGCTGATCGTCTGCGGCTGCACCGATAGCAGCAACCACGAAATCTATGAAAACGGGGTGCTGAGAAAAACGCAGACCACCGCCAATATCGCGCAGTTTATTAATATTGATTCGCTCCGGGTCGGGCGCTCGCAGAACGCATCACGCGGCGGCTATTGGGAGGGCGGCGTGGAAATGGTGATGCTGTTCGATCGGGTATTAAAGCCGCACGAAATACAGGGATTATCGAACGACCCTTACCAGCTGATTACGCCGACCTGGTTAACGGGGCTGGATTTTTATCGGCGGTCTGGCGGCGCAACAATTAAATCGGTGGCTGACGCAGCCGGCGGTGCTGACGCACTCGCGTCGCTAGCGGTGACCCTGGGCGTTGCTGACATTGGCGCCGGGGCTGACCTGCCCGGCGGCGCGGCCGCGGAACTGGCGGCGGCAGACCTGGGCGGCGGCGTTGACAGCCTGGCCGCGGTACTTGCGGCTATGAATGTAGCGGACACCGGCGCTGGGGCGGATACGCCGTTAGGCGCAAGTGTGCAGTTTGCGTTGCCGGATGTTGCCGGTGGCGCGGATGGGATCGGCTCGTTAAACGCGAGCGTGACCACCGCCGATACCGGCGCCGGCAATGACGGCCCGGCCATTAACGCGCAGCTGAGCGTGGCTGACACGGGCGCGGGCATTGATGTGCCGTCGGTGCTGATGGCGATTCTCAAAGCCGTGGCCGACGCCGGCGGCGGCGCTGATCAACTGGCCGCGGTAAGTGTGTCGGCAACGGTGCCGGACGCCGGCAGCGCCGCTGACGCCATCGGCGCGCTCACGGTATTGCTGGCCATTGCCGAGGCCGCCGGCGCGGTAGACGCGGTGGTGTCGTTTGTGCCGGGTGCGCAGATTGCCACGGTGACCTTTTCGCTTTCATCCCGCGCGGCGGCGTTTGCGCTGGCTGAGCGCGAAGCGGCCGCATCGCTGGCGCTACGCGGCGTCTCTTTTACTCTTAACTAAGGGCCTGACGATGCTCAATGATCGCCTGAATTACAAGACCAAATGGGTCATCCGTAAATACGCAGATGACGCCGCATTCGCCGCCAGTGAGGCGTATGACGAGTCGGTGATCGACGGCAACCTGTTGCTGAACGAGGGTATTACCCGGCTGCAGAATTTATTAACTGGCGGCGGCGGCACGAGTTACGCCAACAGCAACGCGCGTATTGGCGTGGGTGATTCCGCCACGTCGGCGGTGGCCACCCAGACTGACCTGCAGGCGGCGACGAACAAGCTCTATAAGGCGATGGCGGCCACCTACCCGCAGATTGCCGGGCAGGTAACCACCTGGCGGTCGGTGTTTGGCAGCGCGGATGCTAACTGGGCATGGAATGAGTTTACTGTCGACAACGGCGCTGCCGCCGCCGAGAACCTGAACCGAAAAGTCTCTGCCCAGGGCACTAAAGCCAGCGGTCAGACCTGGACGGTCGACCTGCAGATAACCTGGTCGTAATCGGGCTGATATTCCGTGGCGCTGAAACAAATCAAGGAAGGCACCACCGCCTACCTGACGGTGGCGTTTACCGATAAGGCCGGGGCGCCGGTGGCCCCCAGCGGACTGACGTATCGCATTGATGATCTGGCCAGCGGCACGGAGGTGCTCGCCGACACGGCGGTGACCCCGGGCGCGAGCGTGGAGATTACGCTGCCGCCGTCGGTGCACGTGCCCATCGGCAACGCCCGCACTCAGCACCGCCTGGTGACCATAAAAGCGACCTACGGCGCGGATGACGGCATTAACGCCGAGTATGAATATGAGCTGATTAACCTGCGGGGGGTGTCGTGAGCCAGCATGATTTTGACGAGCGGGTGAAGCGCCTGGTGCGCGATGAAGAGGCCCTGCTGACCGAGGGCGATCGCGAGGCGGCGATTGCCGC
>JAJFLM010000102.1 GCA_021772655.1 Deltaproteobacteria bacterium | reverse complement strand
AACATTCCCGCAATACCTAGTGAATCAAGGCCTGTACTCGCCAAAGTTGTTTCCGGCGTAATCTCCGCTGGTTTCACGGTGCCTTTTTTCTCGGCCACACTGATCACAATGTTTGCCCACAAAGCACGGGAGACATTGATGTCATCGATAGCCGGCGCTAAGGGAGATAAAGCAACGGAACTAATACCGTCACCATCCATTTCAACACGCGCGGAAGTATAATAAAGATCTAAAGTTTGCATTTGACCCACATGATAAGGCGCTGGCGCTGGTTCTAGGGCAGCAGCTGTCGTTGGAGCCGCCGCTTGAATGGGGGCCGCTGCTGGCACAACCGCTGGTTTGGCTTTGGCTTTACGTTTTGGCTTGGGTCGATCAAACAGCGCTTCATCCAAGCGCTGCGGTTTTAACTGGGCAATACTGCTATTGCGTCCGTCTGGAACGGCTTTATTATTAAAACGCGTTAAAGTAGTACCCGCACCAAATTCAACAACGGAACCATAGTGACTCCCTATGCTCGCAGCATTAGCAGACCAGCGCACTTGACTGTGATTAAGTACGACAAGTTCTTCAATGACTTCTGCTTTCGTAGTCAGGCGCTGTCCTGGATTCACAATCGAAGCCATTGGAATCTCAGGGTCACTCATTTCAAGACCCCCAATGACGCGACGGAAATCTGCTTCAATCACTTTTACTTTAGAAGAATGGAACGCGATATTTCCATTCAGATTTACCACACGATAACCAGCTTGTTCTAATTGCGGTGTGACAGCAATCATCGCAGCTTTGTCACCACTGATCACAATTTGAGAGTTGCCCTCGGTGGTAATATTAATATTAGCCACTTCAAGCACACTGCCTTCAGGTTTGTTATCCTGAAGAAATTGATGCAAGACCTCTGGATCAACAGGACCCTGCTGCATCACCGCAGAAATAGTCCCTGGAGCATGCTCACGCATGAGCTCACCCCGACGCCGGATTAAACGCATCGCATCTTGCAAACTCAATACACCTGAGACAACAGCTGCCGTATATTGCCCTGCGCTATGACCACTCGTCAGACTGGCAGGCGGAAAACCAGCCGCCTCGGCACGGCGGTAATAAGCCACAGCTGTCGCAAGAACAGCAGGAGATGAATTCACCACATCATTCAACCAACCATTCCCTTTGACACTATCAAAGAAGGCTTGGCGCACTTCATCCCCTTCAGGAATAGAAGCTCCACCGGTCATAACATCTAATAATTGATGGGCATCCTCTGCAGCAAAAGCATTCACCGCTTCTTCTAAAACCTCACGACCAACGCCACCGGCTTCCCACAGTTCTTTGGCCATACTAATTTTTTGCGAAGCATTACCGGGGAAATTAGCCGCATATTCTGGAGCATGTAACTCAAGTGTTCCGGAGGCCTTCGTCTGACCATCTGCAGCACCAATCAAACGAAACTCAAGAATCTCACGATCGCCTTGCAGACCTACACGATCCACTTCTAAATTGAGTGGCTCACCTGGATTCACAGCAGCCGTCACCGCGGTGCCTTCACCAAAGCCAATGAAACGGCTTTGATCATTACCTAAATAACCTTCCACCACCGAGTGAGACACGGCATGCAATAAGCGCCAACCTTGGGCGATAATGCCATTCTTAAAACCGACACGACGTGCAAAGCGATCGTCGGTGTGCAACCACTGGGCATCAATTTCATAACCCGTAATCGTGTCACGACCTAAGGTAATGCCTTTACGTTCATAGACCTGATAAGAATCCACTTCCAACCGAGCTGCCGTTGGCGCCAGAGGTTGTGCCACTTCCGCTTCATAAGCGGTTTCTTCACTGGAATAATTCTTACGGCTTAAGAATTTCGTTTGGTACTCAGCCACCATATCGCCGTTTTGATTCACGACCGTTGTGACAATCGTGGCTTCACGACCATAACGCAGTTGTTCAATCTGAGATAATTCAGAGGTAGCCGTCAGTTCGTCACCTACGCGCACGGGTGCACCAATCCGCATGGACTGGCCACTATGTACGACTTTCAGATAATCAATCCCCGCCTCGGGATGCATTCCGGCCTGCATCATGGAAGGCCATGCGGCACGCAAAGCAAAGGTCGGATGTACCGTTAACTGACCATCACGGCCACGACGCGTGTATTGACGGCTCTTGGCATTAATTTGACGATGCCAAGCACGTACATCCGCTTCGGTCACCGTGTAAGTCGTGCTTGCCGGGTCACTCAAACTTTTAGTGGCTTGTGCCGTCTCACCCACCCAAAGGCGCATATAGGCTTCACGACCTTGTTCTGCCGTTTGACCTTCAACCAGGGTCACTCGTTGTGAACCCGCTAAACCGGTTCGAATCTCATAAGTCCATGCCACTTGCGCCGGAGCTTGTCCCGGAATGGGTAAATGCCAGGTCTCCTGAACGGATTGACGATCTTTGCTCGGGGCAATGCTGACACGCAATTCACCCGCGTGATTGTAAATATTGAGACCTTCTAAAATAATGCGGTCGCCTTCTTTGCGGCGCAAGATTTCAACTTGATCACCACGTTCAGCCAATAAAGCCCGGCGCAGTGGGTTGCCTTCTTTACCAACCCCCACATCGTCAGCACGTAATGCACGCGCGACACTACCGCGACCCAAGGATAACACCGCGTTCGACCAGGCTTCTTGATCTAATGAAGAACGTAAGCGCAGGCGCGTGCTTGTCACTTCGCCTTCGGCCAAGGCCACATCATTTAAAACTTCAATCCCATTAATTTCGCTAATCGCATCAATGCTGGTGACTTTGTAATCATCCGCTTCAGCCAATTCAATCGCCATGGCCCGCTGATAGAGCTCCATCATATAAGCCTGGGTCCGCGCCATCACATCGCGAAAGATATCTGGGGCTGACATCCCTAAATATTTACGTGGGTCTTGCCCTTCAGCTTCCAAAGAACGCCCCATCGCCCGGATGGACTTACCACCCAAGACATAAGCAGAACCTGGATCAATATTCGGATCCATCAAGGCCCAAGTCCGGTAAGTACGATAAATCGCCACAATCGCTGGTGGTTGCAGCTCAGCTAACAGTTCAGCCAGACGGGCTTCATTACCTTCAATCCACGCCGGCCAAATCTCAAATAAGAACGGCGTAAACTGCGCAAAGTTAAAATCATTCATGCCGTCATGCCACATGTTATGCAGCAACTTGCGCATCTCAACGGGCTCACGCATCATAATGGCAACAATACGTTTGGCGCGTTCTAAACCAATGGCATCCTGAACCGTTTCGTTAGATTCTTTAGTGGGGTCCGCATTGTACGCATCCATCATCGCACGCATGGCTTCTAAATCACGCGATTCCATCATCGCTTTAATCTGTGCCCGACGTTCAGCCGCCACTTCACGGCTCACCTGTGACGCATCACGGATTGCAATCGTTTCTTTACGCTTAGGGATTTCACTTAAAATCGTGCTGATCTCTTCAAAATCACGGGCAAAGCGGTTTTCGACCATGTTTAAACTACGGTCGAATTCACTGATGGCTTGAACAAACTTCCCTTCACCAGCCATGGCATCGGCAATAAATTGCTTCACTTGCATTGGGGGTGTTGATTCGGCAGCAATCTGCATCGCCCCACCAATTTGCATCCCACCGCGCAGCGACTGACGTGACATCACCAGTAAGGAGTCAGCCAAGGCCTGTGGGGTTGATTGGCCACCGGTCATAAACCAAGGCACAGTCAAAGGTGTCTCCATCAAACTACGGGTCAGGTTGTGACCATAACGGATATTTTCTTTGGTCTTGGTAATATTATGACCACCACCTTCAGCCCCTTCCGGTGCTAATAACAATAAATGACGATACTGTTCGGGAATTTCTGGAAGGATTTCTTTTTGGAAGTGTTCCCAACGCCCTTCGTTTTCACCGAGCGGCATTATAGCAATACCCGCCTCTAATAAAGGCATGTAGTGCTCTTCCCAATCACTTAGGTTGATCATGGAGAAGGCAACTGTGGCGACAGCAATTTGAGCTCCGCGTTCTTTGGCCGCAATGGTATGTTTGATTTGTTGTTGCCAGGCACCATTATTATGGATCCAGTTCACACCAAAGGGCGCGCCTTGCTCCCAATTTTCATCGCCTTTTTCACGCAATTTTTGCTGGGTTAATGCATGAATTTTGTCTAGTTCATCCGACAATGCTTGTAAGTCAAAGCCAACCGTTGTGGTAGCAAAAATACCCAACATACCTTCGGCTGCTAAAGCCGCAACTAATTCGGCTCGCGTATTCCCAGTCATGGCCGCTAAGGCCAAGGGCATACTGGGGTCAAAGCCCAGTTGTTCTAATAATTCAGAATGGAATCGCGGCTCGCCGCCGTCTTTAATATTCAGCGCACGCTCTAAACGATCAATCAGGTCGCGACGCTTGGCCGGATCCGCGAGATTGATTTGCGATAAATAGGCATGAGGACCGGTGTATTCGCCATCGATGATGGGCTCCCCATCAACCGGACCGGTACCAGTGACTTGCTCGAGTAAAGGACGGTAGACTGGATCCGTGACAATCCGCGGGTCGGTGAGGCTTTCACGGGCCGCTTGTAGATCACCAGCACGCAAAGCGGCTTCGCCCGCTTCGCTAGCAAATGGAATCGTCGTAATCGGAGAATTACCCCGCACATCAGTTAAGTTATTCTTAATAAAATTGGCCATCACCTGACCAGGCCCACCATCAATGACCACTGTTGGCTTTGTTGGATCAACCCGACTAAAAGCGCTCCATACCACTTTGGGCCAGTTAACGACTTCAATATACTGGCCTTCCATCACGGCGGCAATCTGCGCATCGACTTCAAACTCACGCTCTTGTCCGTTTTCATCATAACCCGTTCGAACAACCGTACCCGTAATTTCACGAATGTCCTGACCATTATTGTTCATCAACACAGGTGAGTTGATGGGGCCAAAGCTCCGACCTACAATATGACGCCATACATTCTTGAGGGCCTCTTGCATGAGGTCAGAATGGAAGGCAGCGCTCGTTGGTAAGGGACGTAATTTATAACCTTTGCCGGTTTGACTTAAAACGCGTTCAGCCACAGCTTTTAAGGCGTCTGTCGTCCCCGACATAATCAAACTAGTACGTGCATTACTGTCATGGCCTTGAAAACCTTCGGTATGATCGTCCGCAAACTCAGCACTGGGTTCAATATTCACCAAACTGACTTGAGCTAATTCTCCGATGACTCCTTCGGGTAAACCTTCATTCAACTCTGCCGTTACCTCGGCCGCTATTTCTTCGGCAAGGGCCCGCGGCACCCCTAAAGTTGAGATCATGGAGATCTTACCAGTAAATGACGCAATCAACTCACGTTGAGCATCGCCACTGGCCCCGGCAATCTCAGTCAACGTCATGTCATCACCGACTTCAGGGTCAAACCATGGATCCGCTTCTTGCATTAGGGCACCATTAAGACCGAGAAAATCCGTCACTTCATCATCTGAAACCGCACCCACAGAGTGCAGACCCATCACTAAACCTTGGGAGTGACCAATAACCGTCGCATGCGACATGTCATAACCCATTTCACGTAGTTCTGCGTTGATCACGGCTTGCGTCAGACCAATAAGCGGCTGAGAAAAAGCAGAGCTCATGATTTGGTCTGGCGAAACTTTACCAGCCATCATGGCCTGTAAATCAATTCCGTATTTTTCTTTCAGACGTGGCGCTTGCGCGTTGATAATTTGTTTTGCAATGGAACTGCTACCATAACGAGAGGCCATCCAAGTCGCAAAATCTGATGCTTGCCCAGGCAGTGCATAAATAACATTTACTTCGCCCGCTTCCATGAGTTGAGCCAAAGCGGGCTTGGCTTCAGCAGGAGCTGAAATATCGCCAACTGGTTGCAATTTTGGCGTGCCGCGCACGACCATCAATGAGGCCACTAAATTGCCTACTTGCAGGCTAGAACCGATGACCTCACGACCACCCAAATTTTGCATGGCTGTTTGGGTACGACCACTAAATGTATAAGCGTGACGCCCTTCACCCACTTGATCATCTTGCTGAATCTCAGCTTCAATATTACTTAAATAATAACTCTGATGGCCTCCAAAATAAGTGGCCTTATAAGCCGCTTCACCTTCGGCATGATGACGTGCCCGCATGGGACTTAACTCGGCATCATCGCCAAAGCGACGCACATCCGTGATGTCAATCCCGAGGCTAACTATCCCACTGGTCTGGGGAGTATGTTCTAAAGCCACGACGGCAAAACCCGTACGGCCTTCATCGGTGAAGTTTGCAAAAATGCCTTTACCATCAAGGGCGACCTGTACTTGACCTCGATAATTTCTGACGCGCTTATAACGCGTCTGACCCGCCTCAGAATACGCCGCACGTGCATATTCCACATCGTGCCATGAGAGCGCCTCGCCACCAGTTTCACCAGGCAGTGACAAGCCCGAGGCCCTAAAAGTCGCAGCCTTTAACGCCAGCATGCCCGCGACACGTGAATGCATTTTAGTTTTATCGGCTGCGTCTAGATAAGCCCCAATATTATCTGAATTGAGTTCTTGTTGAGTAAAGTATTTGCCCAGTACTTGTTGCAACTGTGTTGCGGTACTCACAGCATCCAAAGCACTGCGTGCAACAATTGACGCTGCATCAAAACTGGCTAGCGCTACCGCCGCTAAATCTTCGTCTTCAGCACGAGCTACGGTTGTGGCCCCTTGACCTAAAGTATGAGCCTGCGCATTCAGCTGCCATTGCGCTCCATCAACCAGAGAACTTTGCAGCAACCACTGGCGCTGCACTTGCTGATGCTGTTGTTGGGTTAAAGCTAAACGGGGGTCATGACTGAGGTCGGTAGTTTGTGCTGGTTCGGGGCGCAGGTCTGAAACCAGCTCATAAGCTGTTGCTTCCGATACACCATTGCCTTGCAGTGCAGCGATGTCTGCAGGGATTTCAACGTTACCTTCATCGCGAAAACTCGCGACGACTTGTTCAAAAATACTTTCGCTACCTAAGACACCTTCAGCATAATCGGTGGAAGCCGCTAAAGACTCTAGCAAGGCCTGATCTGAATCATGTGCAAGGCCTAAGCGGCCCACGAGATCACGATGCGCTTGATGCGTCATCATGCGGGTGGCAACGTCTCCCGCATAGTCATTGGCTATAACCTGCGATGTTGCTTGCCCCAAGAATGTTTGGAATGTACTAATGTGACTTGTACTGGCCAACAGCCCCGCGTTACCCAACCCGAGAACAGACGTAGAAACTCCGATAATAGCCATGCCAATAAACCCCTTATGTTATTAAGCACGTCTTTAATGTGTAACAAGACATGCCAGACTCCCTCAAAAATAGACCAATAAGTCGTTCTGCTAAGACCCCTCTATGCGGAACTGACTAAGCGGGATATTCGGCTGTGGATAAAAAAGGTTGCGAATTTATTCAGGATTGATGGCATCTCATTGTATACGAGCGTGTACGCCTTACGAAAATTTATTAAAGTGATCCGTACATTGAATCAGGTGGGACAAAAAACCCACCTCACTTTTAAGCTAAGTGGGTTTAATGATTTAAGAAATTTTAAGGAAATGACTTAAGTCGTGATTTCACTCTGAGCTTGCAGATAGCGCTCTTGGGCACGCAAAGCATCCGCCTCTTCAGAAAAGGGGTCGACTTCAGCCAACTGCTGTTCCAGCGTTTGCAAGTCTTGTTTGACTTGAGCCGCATCCAAAGTATCTTGACCCAAGGCTTGGTCGGCCAAGATACGGACATGACCCGGCATCACTTCG
>JAJFLM010000101.1 GCA_021772655.1 Deltaproteobacteria bacterium | reverse complement strand
CTTAAATTTCAGCGAATTTGAGTTGCCATCAGGCAGTTACATAGCATAGTGTGCCGACCCAATTTGGCAGCAGACTTATTTGTCGATTGCGGGCGCTTAGCTCAGCGGGAGAGCATCTGGTTTACACCCAGAGGGTCGTAGGTTCAATCCCTACAGCGCCCACCATGGACACATAAGTTATTTGGATGGATCCTGCACTACTGCTTGATTCACTGCCAAAATCTGGTATGAGTGATGGCTCTTTGAAATCGGTGAATAAATGGGGGGGTGGTAGTTCAGTTGGTTAGAATGCCGGCCTGTCACGCCGGAGGTCGCGGGTTCGAGTCCCGTCCGCCCCGCCATTTATTCATTGGTTTAGGCCTTCAAAAAATCATCTTACAGTCAGGTGTTACTTTATCATGAGTATTTGGGAAGCCATTCTTCTTGGCGTCGTTCAAGGTCTGACAGAATTTTTGCCCGTATCTAGCTCGGGTCATTTAGTTATTACACAGCAATTATTAGGTGTGCAGGCCAGTAGTCATCAGCTGTTAGGCTTTGATCTTGCTTTGCATTTTGGAACGCTCCTTTCGGTGGTGGCCGTTTTTTATAAAGATATTGGCCAAATGATTGCGGGGGTATTGCGTGTGTTGCGGCGGCCTTCATGGCAAGCAATTAAAAATGATGAGGGGGCTTATTTAGCCTGGCTCGTGATTCTGGGAACGATTCCAGCGGCTGTGATTGGTATTGGTTTTAAAGATTTCTTTCGTAGTTTATTTGATTCGGCATTGATTGCGGGTGCGATGTTGTTGATCACAGGAACGATTCTTTGGCTGACTCGCTATGTGAAACGACATGATCGTCAGCTTAAAAATTTATGCGGTGCGGATGCTTTAATGGTTGGTTGTGCGCAAGCCCTCGCCATTTTTCCAGGTATTTCTCGTTCCGGCTCAACCATTGCGGCAGCGCTCTTTAGTAAGTGGGATAAAGATTTGGCAGCCCGCTATTCCTTTTTACTCGCGATTCCTGCGATTGTGGGGGGGATTGTTTTTGAGCTGGAGGGTTTGAGTCAGTGGTCGCAGCAGTCTTTGCTTCCGTTGATATTAGGCGTCGCGACTGCTGCTCTAGCGGGCTTTCTTGCTATCCGTTGGCTGTTGGGTATGGTTCGTCGTGGGCAGTTACACCATTTTGCTTACTATTGTTGGGCCGTTGGCTTGTTTACTATAATATACTTTAATTGGCGTTAAGTTGTTGCACAGGCTAAGTTATAGGTTATTTAGGAGAGCAGCCCTTGGAAAATATTGCGTGAAGATAAGCCTTTTAAGGAACGTGAGAGTTTTTTAAGCGAATAAGTCCAATTATCTTACCGTGTTCTATTGAATATAAAAATTTATCCAGGTGTTTCGAATAGGCTCAACCTTTTTTATCCCTATTCGATAAGCTTGCCGTATGTCTGTGCTGGCGATAAATCCTCTTTTTCCTTCAATGTCCTTGATGGCAGCCTCTTCGGGGAGTCATGCGGCGCTCGTCCCTTCTTTTGGTCATGCTGAATTCCCACCTAATTTGGGACTAAGTGACTTAGACCCCATATCACCACTTAAGTTTATGTCCGTAGCGCCAGGGGTTGTGGACGGAATATTGTCTGAAGGGGAGGGTTTTACCCCAGAGATTTTGTATCGCGAATCAAGATTGTTTTCTGGCTCGGCTAGTGTGAATTGGGCTCTCACAGCCGAGGCTATGAAGCGGCAAAGAGCAATAGCTGTTGTCGCGTCATTGCCAAGCTTGGGCCGCATAATTAATGGGATTAGTTTTACAGTAGTGGCCACTTATCTAGGCGTATGTCTTATCGAATCTATGCCACTACGGCTGTTGGGAACATTGATGCTTGGGGCTTCGCTAGCAGGGTTTACGTTAGAGACTCATTCTCAGAGGTCTGTCCAAGCTCGGCCAATACCTCAGTGTGACTTGATTGTTTCATTGATTGAGCATGGAGCGTCTGCTGCCGATATCATGTTGTTGGCAGCTCGCTTATTGCATGACCCCACATTTCAAGATCAACAAAACTCTGTCCTGCCAGCACAAATGGAGCAACTCTCCGATGTTTTATTGATGGATGCGGTGGATGCTTATTATCAAGATGCCATGGATGGGGATAGACGAGCACTAGAATCGTTAAGAAAGATATACCTCTATACAGGAGAGAGGTATGCGGCAGACTGTCTTAAGGAGCTAGGTGATCATGCGTGGATTCAGCAGGAAACTTTTGATGAACAGCAGATGGACAGAGCTTTTGATGGAGTTGAGTTGGCGACACAAGCTGTCTTTGTGAAGCTTCGTGAGAGTGCACGTTATAGAAAAGGTTTTAAACAGTATTTGTTAGATCATTGTATTATGCTGCTAGAAATCAGGGGCGATTATAGAAGGTATTCAGATCTTAAGCTCGTGGCGTTATATACTATCTTAGAAAGTGTACGAGAAAGCCCCTATTATCAAGCCGGTTTTGCTGATGACATGTTTGATGCTGAAGCGCTGGCTTACATGAAACAAATTTATGAAGTCCAGGTAGGCAACCCTCAGCTTTCCTCGTTGCAGTTAGCTGAGGCAAAGTGATTCTGATAAAGGCTGTGATTTGGTATCAGCAATAATCTCTATCGCTCTTGTCCCAGAACTCTTCTGATGAACCTGCCAATTATAGAATTATCTGGTTCTTCAGTGGCTTTAGCGAATAGCTCAGGTGCTATCAATTGTAGCCTTTCGTTCATAGTATTTATGAGACCTTCTAACTCAGATTCAATAGTATCTGTAGGTGGGGTGTGACCAGCAACGAGTTCAGCGATTTCATCATCCCAATGTTGCGCGATGTCTTGCCAAATCTTAATGGTACGCGCACTGCTGACTAAGTCAGGATCATCAGCATTTTGCCTAAAAATGATGTCATGCCAGATGTATAGACAGGTACGTGCGCATTCCAATAAATTAATACGCATGGTTAATGATAGCGTGGTCGTACTTGATGGGTTTAAGGAATAATGAGATAAATAGCAGGCTACCTGCCGTAAAGATTCTGGGTCAGTGAGTAAAGCGCTTGCTGACCAGTCATCTAATTGTTCGGTAAGTATCTTGATCAGTGGTTTAATGCCACCGTTATTTGGGATGAAAATATCACTGAAGATAATGGGTTGCGTGAGCTGGCTACTTGTTCTTGGCGCTACGGTGGGAGGGCTTTTGGCTGCTAGATGATGACGTGCGCGGAGTGGCCGTGGCTTTATAGCCTGATGGCGAGTAGGTTTTGTTGCTTGGATAAGGCTCTCGATAAGTTCTGCGTCTTGTACCCGTAGTGTGGGGAGTTCAGTGTCTAGAAAGCGAAGTAAGCTCGTTCGTTTTTCGTCATCGGATGAATCAATAACACCTTCTGCAAAACAAAGCGGATCAAAATATTTTAGAAATACTGGGTTGATGACTTCTTTCCATCCAGAGCCATTTCCAAAGAAAGCGAGGTTTAAGTGTTCACGCATTGTGGCGGGTAGAAAATGATGTAGGTGTATTGCAAAATGACAGCGTGCAACGAACCCCAGCTCTCCTTGCAAGCCTATAGAAATTTTATCGGCTAGTTGAGTGGCGGTGATCGATTGGGAGCTGGCATATAGTTGTCCCATCGTTGTCATATTTGCACCTGCTAGAATAAACATCGTACCTCCCCGATAATTCACTTAATTATTTACTGAATAAAGTCATTTTTAGAGTACCCCCCTTGAAAATAGTGAACGCCACCAAGCGAATGAAAATGGATTTATGTGAGTTGTTGTTTGCATGTTTTTTGCTGGGATCCGGGCGACTTTTTTATTAATTTGCTTTAATGTTTGTACAATTCTTTGATCGACAGGTTTTATCGATTCACCGGCTATTTTAGCTATTGCTATTATATCGCGATGTCTGTGAGGGGTATTGTTTTGGAGAGTGATTTGACTAAGTTTTTCTGCCAAGTACCCCATATCTTTCGCCCGTTCTAGACTATATGTGTCAGGTGCTTGTTCTAAGAGTTTGCTTAGACAGCGCTGACTTGTGACCAATAAAGCCATTCGCGTAGATAGATGCAATGCGACTGCTGGTGATTGGCTATATGCTGATTCATAGCTTATTTTGGCTAAGGTTAAGAGTGCTTGAGAAATTTCTAGAGAATTTTGCTCAATGCTTATGAGTTTCCCAAGGGCGGCTCCAAGTTTTTCTTCTAATGCTTCTGTCGATTTTAGCCGGATAGGTTCGCCGAAGAGTCTTGCAGCGACGCGGTTTATAGCGTCAGTTTGAATGCCGTGAGCTTGAGCGTGTTCACTTGTTCTAAAGCTTGGAGCTGCTTCAGGAGTTGCTGTGGCGACTGGCTCCGTAGTGCCAACAACAGAACCTTGGACTCCATTTTGAAAGTCATCGCGCAAAGTAGGCAAGATATTGTCTAGGAACAATAAGAGACTATTCAGCGCTGTGCTACTGGACGGTGCTAAAGCAAAATGAGCGAAAGCATTGGTATTTAGAGCTGATAATAAGTCTCGGCTAATCTCGGTATGCCAGCCGCTGTTTATTGGATTGATTGGATCAGTGAGCGTGCGAATTCTTTGCAAGAGTTCTGTTTCAGCTTCAGGAGGGTTGCCAGTAAAAAAATCCTGAATCCGTTCATTAGTCTGCTTATAAGCTGTTGGCCCAATGGGCCCTTGAAGGTCGGTATAAAGTTTTTTAGTCAGTTGTTGGGCTGTGAAATTTGTGGAACTTGCTAATAGAGTTGATGTCGTCAGTAAAGACCCACTTGACTGTAGGATGAACATTTAACCTCCCATGATCGTGATTCAAACCCTCGCCCCATTCATCGCAAGCCAAGGGCTAAAGTCCTGTTATTTCTTGCTTGCAGCGCTGATCTCCGTGTTCTTTTGAATACGAAAAGTCGCCGAGCCTTCAACTAACGGATTAACTTTTATCCATAATGGACGATAGGTAAGGCCTCATTAATGGAGATATAAATAGCCTCTATTCAGCTGGGGATTCTTAAATAAGATGCTTTGTACTTTTCAGTCAGTTGTTTCAGGAAATATCCTGTTGGCCGCGGGTCAGTCAGCGACTTCTATTGGAGTAGAGGCGGCTTCAGTGGTTAATGATGCGGTTACAACAGTTGTCAGCGTTGACCCATCGACAGTCGCTCAGTTTGGTGCGGTTTATAGCGGCAACCCTCAAGGTACTGCCGCTGCTTCATCTTTAGTGATGCGCGTATTCGATGTAGATAAACCAGATCTCTCTAGGGGTTCTGACTTGCTGGGTCATGAGGCCCGCGATTTGCTTGATCAAGGTGCCGTTTTTATATCTGAGGTACTTCACCGAGAACTTGCCTTGTTTCCAGAAGCCAAAGCTATTTTACGGGCGGTGACTGAATATCAACTAAGCCGACAAGTTTTCTCTCGGGAAGCCGTAGTGAAGTGGGCTCCGGCATCTTTGTTGGCGGGTGGCCTATTAGTGCTAAGTGGCTACCTTATCGATTTACCCTTACCGGGGATTTGCTTGCCTGTCTTATTAGTGGGTGCGCCTGCGGTTCCTGGGCTGATTAAGGGTGTGAAAAACTACCTGTCGCAGCGCCCAGCGGGTTGTGACTCCGATGACTTGCTAGAGCGACTGTCTCTTTTGCAGGTGAACTCAGCGCAAATATTGATACTGCTGGCTCGATTGGCACGCTATCCTAAATTTGCACAACGCTATCGTGAGGATGGAGCACGCTTAGTTTTATTTGCGAATCATTGTTTAGAGGATGCGGTCAACCTTCTGGTAAGAGATGTTCGTAAAAACCATAAAATTAATGGAACGTCTCATCGTTTGCTTGCAGATATTTATCGCTTCACGAATTTTGAACCTGCAATAAAGGCTTTATGTGAGTTGGCGGAGCTGACGCGAAAGTAATGTTCCTGAAGAAGATTTCGTAAATTTGGCTTGGTCGCTGCCTTAATTCTCCTCCTTGCCTGACTTTACCCCCTATGTTAGTCCAGGGCATGCTTCAGTCCCTGCATATCCGGCACTTTGCCATCATTGATGATGTCCAATTAGAATTTGGTCCGGGCTTGAATATTCTTTCTGGTGAAACCGGTGCAGGGAAATCTATTATTATTCAAGCTGTTGGCTTGCTAATGGGACAGCGGGGCAGTTCTGATTGGATCCGCAAAGGTGAAAAAGAAGCCATTGTCACCGGCCTGTTTGAACTTCAGAAAAAAGCCCCTTTGTATGCTCAATTAGCAGATTGGGGAGTTCCCCTCGATGAGCCCGAGCTGGTGATTCAACGAAAGGTCTCGGCACAAGGCCGTAGTCAGGTGCGGTTGAATGGTATGCCAGCCACCGTTGGCATGCTGACCGACATTGGGGATCAGTTGATGGATATTGTCTCGCAAAAAGAGCACGAGTTGCTGCTGAAACCGGAGATGCAACGGGAACTTTTAGATCAATATGGTGCTCTCACTCAAGAACGTGCGTCTTATCAAGAACAATTGCAAACCGTTTTATCGATTCAAGATGAACTGACTGCCTTACAAGCGGGAGATCGTTCCAATCGTGAGATGGAAGAATTTTTACGTTTTCAAATCAAAGAAATTAATGAAGCAGAATTAAAGCCGGCTGAAGATGAAGAGCTTAAGAGTGAAAAGGGCAAAATCCGTCATGCGTCTAAGTTAGGAGAATTTTGTACCTGGGCGGATCAACTTTTGTTGAATGGAGACACCAATTTGATCGGTGCATTGGGTCAATTAGAAGCACGCTTGCTGAAAGCCAGCGAATTAGATGTCGCTTTAGAACCTTGGGTCGCTGCCGTACAGTCGATTCAATCTCAATTAGATGATTTGTCCCAGTCTTTAAGCGCTTATTTAGAGGGTTTGCAGTTTGATCCCGGACGTTTGGAAGGGATTGAATCTCGGCTGGCTGAACTCGACCGCTTGAAACGTAAGTATGGTGAATCCGTGGCCGTGATTTTACAACATGCCGATGAGGTCAAAGAAAAACTCAACTTATTAGAAAACTTTGACGAACGGGTCGAACAACTTGAAAGTGATTTAGCCGTACAAGCGGACGTATTGCTTGATTTAGACAAGAAGCTGCAAGTTAAACGCAATAAAGCCGCTAAAAAATTAGCGGTGGCCGTGATGAAAGAATTAGCGGATCTCAATATGGCACAGGCGGAGTTTCAAGTGGTGTGGCAAAATGTTGTGCAAGGTGGTTTTGAATCCCAGAAAAAATGTTTTGATCGTTTTGGTTCGAAGCGCGCTGTCTTTTATTTAGTTTCCAATCCGGGAGAAGATCCGCAGCCTTTGGCTAAGATTGCCTCGGGAGGGGAACGTTCGCGTATTTTATTAGCGGTTAAAAAAGTGTTGGTGGAGTTCGCTGATTTAGGGACCTCTATCTATGATGAAGTGGATGAAGGAGTTGGCGGTGCCACGGCTAGTAAGATTGGCGATAAGTTGGCGGAGATTGCTAAACAACGCCAAGTCGTTTGTATTACTCATCAGCCGCAGATAGCGGCTTATGCACAAAACCACTTTGTGATTGAAAAAGAGTTTGGTGAAAATCGGACGGCAACACAAGTGCGGCAACTCAGCGATGATGAACGCGAACAAGAGTTGGCCCGTATGTTGGCGGGTAAAGAAATTACCTCACAAGCCCGGGATCATGCCAAAGAATTATTACGAGGCGTTGCCGGATGAATTCCTTTGACAGTTTAGCCGAGACCGTTGCTACTCAACTTTCATCTGCCGAACAAAGCGCTGCTGAAATTTATATTGAGCGGAGCACGAATTTAGAAGTGCAGTCGAAAGAGGGCGCCGTTGATTCATTGCAACAGGCCGATGAGTTAGGTGTCGCCTTACGTTTGGGTATGAATAATAAAATTGGCTTTGCTTATACGACGAGTACTGATGACGCGGCTATTCAAACGATGATTCAGGCGGCGCGCGCAGGG
>JAJFLM010000011.1 GCA_021772655.1 Deltaproteobacteria bacterium | reverse complement strand
GAGGGACCGCTATAAATAAAGATCCAAACGCTAATCAGTCCGATAACGGCGCTGATAAAGGCAGCCAGCGGGTCCGCAATGAGTTCTATGCCAAAGGGCGCGGGCCAACCAGCCAGGGCATAGCGTTGAGTCCCTGCGCGCAAGACTAATGCTAAAGTCAGACAGGAACATAGAGTAGTCGCTAAGGCAGTGATCACCGCAATAAAATAACTCAAGCGCTGCTGGGCTTTAAACAGCATGGCAATGGCCAAGGCCCCAAACAGCGGCATCAATAAAGTCAGTATGGGAAGGTGTGCGCTCATGTAATTTTTGACTCGTCCAGGCTACGGTATTTTTGATGAATTCGAATAATCAACGTTAAGGCGAGGCCAGTTGTGGCTACCGAAACTACAATGGCTGTTAGCATTAAGGCGTGTGGTAGTGGATTGCTATAGGCGCTGGCACTATTGCCGATAGCGCTATCATAAATGGGTACCGAGCCGCTCCACTTATGCGCATGTACCAAGAAAAATAAAATGACAGCCGCTTGCATGATGTTCATGCCGATAATTTTTTTAACTAAGTTTTGTTTGGCCATAATCCCGTACAGCCCAATTAAAAATAATAAGACAGTAAACATATAGGGGTAGTGGCCGATGAAGAGTTTCATGCTCATGAGGGATAATCCCCCGCAACAATTTGATCAAAGATGTGCACCAACGTGCCGAGCACCGCAAAACCTACGCCAATTTCGACAAATAAAATTCCAAACGAGCGGATAACAGCTGGGTCAAGGTCCAGTGGAAGGCGCGCGTAATCTAAAAACTGCGAGCCCGCTTGCAAGCCAAAGAAGCCCACGCCCGTATATAAAGTCAAGCCAAGGACGCCTAGAGGAACGCCTAATTTAATGCCAAATAAACGGAAGGCATGACGACGTCCTAAGACTAAGCGTTCTAATAAGACACTGGCAGCTAGCAAGGCGCCGCCTTGAAAGCCGCCGCCGGGGCTATAGTGACCGTGAAAGATGACATAGAGGCCAAAGATTTGAATGATAGGAATCAACAAGCGGGTGATGCCTTGAATGATAAGGCTATTACTGGCCTTAAGCATTTGGTTGTTCCTTTCGTGCACCCATGACCAACCAGCAAGCGAGGCCCGCGGTAAAGATGACTAAGGTTTCCCCTAAGGTATCAAAGCTTCGGTAGTCAGCGAGCACAGCTGAAACCAAATTAGGGGTATGAGTCTGCTCGTAGGCCTTTTCTATATAATAGGGTGACACATGTTGAGAGGCTGGCGATTGGTTATCGCCGCGCAGCGGTAAAGCTAAGCCTGCCCAAACAAGCCATAGCCCGACGGCCCCCAGTAAAATGCCAATGACGAGACGGTTCAATCTTGGCTCCTTCGTGTGGTGCGGAAAATCGTGAACACCAGAAACACACCGCTGATACCCGCGCCAATCACCGCTTCATTAAAAGCTACATCTACCGCGCCTAAACCGGCATACAAGAGCGCCATAATAAAGCTAAATACGGTTAAAGTGACGACGGAAGTTACTAAGTCCTTTACCCCTAAAGCAAGTAAGGCTGCGGTAATAGCTAAGATGAATAAAATAATATCGGTATTCCACGTCATGAAGCTCGCTCCGATTTCTTTTTAGACCAAGGTCTCAGCCCATTTCTATAGGCGGCTCTGGCCAGCGCATGGCTCGTGGCGGGGTTGGCCATCGCCACAAACACCACAACTAAAAATAACTTAAGGCTGTTAATATTCCAGCCATTGAGTAGGGCCAGTCCTGACATGGTGAGGATTAAGCCCATCGTATCAGGTTTGGTCATAGCATGGGTGCGTGTATAAAAGTCTGGTAAGCGCACAACACCAATGCTGCCGATCAATAAGAATAACGTACCTAGACTGATGAGTAAGATACCCAAGCCATGCGTCATCATGATTTGCCTCCTCGGCGCTCTAAATAACGCGCAATTGCAATGGTGCCCACAAAGTTTAAGAGAGAATAAGCTAAGACGATATCTACAAACATGCCGAGGCGACGTGAGAGTAAGCCGACGAGCACAATCAAGATCATGGTTTTTGAACTAATAACACTTACGCCCACGATGCGGTCATAAAGCGTGGGGCCAAAAAACACCCGGATAAAGGGAATAATCAGAGCCAAGGCCAAGATGGCTGTGAGAAAACTTAAGAAGCGCTGTTCTAGGACGAATCCTTCGAGGACAAAGGGCATTAAGAAACCTCCAAGGTAATGACAGGGTTTCGTTGTTTCGGATCACCAAAAATAGCTGCTACGCGATTTTGATCGACTCCCGAATAAAGGCTGGTGGCCAAAGTAGGGCTGAGCGAATGGACGGTAAAAGTTTCTTCCTCGATATCTAAAGTAATGGTGCCGGGGGTCAACGTAATAGCATTGCCCAAAATAATTTTCGCTAGATCTGTTTTTAAGGTGCTTTTAAACGAAAATATTTCCGGCTTAATAGGCATGCTAGGATCCAAAATCATGGCGGCTACTTTTAAATTAGCGGTGATGATGTTGAGTAATAAAATAAACGGGTAGCTAATGAAGGATTTCCAACGCACTCGCAGCAGTATCTCTGGATTCAATCCCGAAGTGGGTGCTTCGCTGTCTTTAGGAAAAAGTGATTGTGACCACAGGACAACAATGGCAACGGAGAGAACCCCGAGGCTAAGATGAAAGGCGTCAAACAGGCCGGAAAATCCCAGCCAAACTGCAAAGAGCACGACGCTCAGTACAATGATGCGAAATAAGGCCATTAAAAAACGACTTTATTGAGTGGGTACTCAACAATACCCGCAGCTCCCGCTCGTTTGAGTTGTGGCACGATGTCGCGGACAACCTTCTCATCTATAATGACTTCGATGGATACCCATTTGTCGTCATTTTGTGCATTGACAGTTGGTGAGTGCAAGCTAGGTAGGCTAGCTAAGACTTCGTCCAATTTCTTTTTAGGCACATTCATTTTTAAGCCGACTTTACCTTCAGCTGCAATGGCGGCTTTCAGGAGTAAGCTTAAATTCTCAATCTTTTCGCGCTTCCATTTATCTTTCCAGCTGTCGCGATTTGCTAGTAATAGCGTGTTGGATTCTAAGATTGTGTCGAGAATGCGTAGATTGTTCGCGCGTAAACTAGAGCCCGTTTCAGTGAGTTCTACGATAGCGTCAGCTAACTCAGGAGGTTTTACTTCCGTTGCGCCCCAAGAGAATTCTACTTTAGCGGTGACGCCGTGTTTTTTAAGAAAACGTTTGGTGTGCCCGACAAGTTCGGTCGCAATGCGTTTACCTTGTAGGTCTTTAATCTTTTTGATTTTAGAGTCATTGGGCACGGCGAGGACCCAGCGCACTGGGCGTAAGCCCGCTTTAGCATATTGCAGCTCACTGACTTCAACGGCTTTAGAATTTTGTTCCATCATCCAGTCACGGCCGGTGAGGCCGCAATCTAAGAGGCCTTCATCAATATAACGGGCCATTTCTTGAGCTCGGATCAAAAGACAAGTGATTTCAGGATCATCACACTCAGGTTTGTAGGAACGACTCTTAATATTGATCCGGTAGCCAGCCTTTTCGAAGAGGCGGGCGGTTGATTCTTGTAAAGACCCCTTAGGGATCCCTAAACGTAAAATGTTCTGTTTTTTCGCGGCCATAGTGGGGCTTTCCCTAGCAAAGAGAGGCTGATAATGTAAATAAAAAAGGAAATCAGCTAGTTATCACCTTGGTTTTATTGAAGGGGCTATAGGTGTATCCATTGGATACATACTGGTTAGGGTGCCCCCCACCATTCATCACAATCATCTTTGTGGAATAAAGAGTTTATCTAAAAATATTAATTATTACAGCTAGTTAAAGCGAGACTGCCGCAGAATCACTTGGCATCGCTTGTGCAATACTTGGGTCTAAACACGACTCTACTAAGACGCCTCATCAAGTAGCTAGTGCTCACTGTAGCAGGCTCAGCTCCCCACCCTAGATGTATCACATGATGCATCTAGGGGGCTGGGTCCTCATTGAATCAATTATACGGCTTGTTACCAGCCAATTCGGGCACTAAAGCTCCATTGATCTTGTTGGAGGGGGCTCTTAGTATTTGGGTTTTGTTGTCCCAGTAGCGTAGGATGTTCCGCGCAAAAACTCAGTAGTCCATAAGTCAAGGGGAGCGCTGCGCAGAAGCCCAGACCTTTGGTTGTGACCGGGTCTTTTATGAAATAAGGATCTGATTTGCGAAACAGAATAGGAAAGTTCACTTCTAAATAAGAGAGGGTGATGCTGGGTTGTATGCCTTGTGCGGTGCGAATGGTTCTTTGCGCTGATTGAAAATCGGGGCGAGAGCGTCGGTCAAAGATAGCATGTAGACCAACATTGGCGGTGACGGCGCGGAATAAGGGGAGAAATCCAATATGTAAACCAATCCCCGCACGTGCTTTGAATTCTTTGTTGGTGACCGGACTTGTGCCGCCACCTAAGCTCACAAAGGCTCCTGGTAAAACAACAGATCCAAAGCCAAGCCAACCTTTTGATTTTTCTATTTGTTGCCGTAATTGTTTTGGAAGGGAGGGTTTTTCTTCATTAGCTTGAGGAGTTTTTCTCTTAAGTTTTAATGTGCGCTGCAGTTTTAGACTTTTATTTTTTTTAACTTTTGTACTGTCAAGAGGTGCTGGTTTGAAGGAATGTTGAACGGCACCCATTGAAAAATCGGAACTGATTGACGACATGTAAATCCCCTTGCTGGTTTTTTCTTGAGCCCTTATCGCAAGGGCAGGGCAGATGTTTCTTGCTCAGGTTCTTTTCAGTGGACTCATGTACACAAGAGTTTAGCTGTGCTTACTTCTCTAAGAGACTTAATTCGGGTACTTGCAGCTTAAATAACACCAAACCATCATAATATATATTATAGACATGCTCGGCATCTAAGTCGGGGCCGACAATCGGCTCACGCCAACTATCAAAGAAGTAAAGACTGTTATGGGGGTCGAAGGTGATCAGAAAATTATAGTTGTTTCCAGGGGCCAGCGTTCTTCTGGATTTTAATGGCATAATAAAGCTCGAGTATGGCTGTGCGCTGGCGCCATTGATTACATTGAGCTCTAAATTTTTCTTGAGTAAGCTCTCAAGTGCGGCATGCATCGCTGTTTCCTGGTAAGCAATGTATTGGTTTGGAATATTAACAATCTCTTCAACAAAATCAGGGCCGATACTTTCTTGATTGATGAAGCCAAAGTCCCCGTCGTGATTGATATCACAAAGCATGGCGCCACGCTTAGCTTCAGAGTGGTGGCAGAATTCTTTCATAGCAACGGCATCATTGAGAGTATCTTTATCGGTCAAGCAAATGCGACATTCAATCCCGCGTAAATGCTCCGCAACTTTTTCTGTTTGCGGTAATGTAAAATCTATATAAGCCAGTAAAAGATGCATGCCGGTGACTTCTTTTACTTCATCGGTAATAAAAGGGAGTAAAGGTTCAGGGAATGTCACGGCGTCTTCACTTAATGTCATGGCGACTAAGCTACCTTGATAAAGCGGTGTTTGAATCTTAAGGCTGAGGTCATTCTGAATTTTCTCAAGCGAATCTGCACAGCTTAGGTCAGGGCAATTCAGCGCATGCATTTGCATGACACCTAATTCAAGTTTAGGTGTGAGTGGGCATTTACTATAGGTGCGTCTTCCATGCGGCCCTTCAATATTTTTGCACAACGCTTCTTTAAGGTCGACTTCATCAATACTTTTGCTTTTGAACGCAACATTCAGTGAACTGCTTGGGATGCTGGGATTGCCGACATTAGTGCCAACTTCTGTTTCAATAAGTTGAGGGTCCCCCTCTAGCTGGAGGCTTGGGCTGCAAGAACTGGCGCCTAGGGCGATCAGAAATGCGAGGAGATAGGGGGCGAACTTCATGGCTTTAACCTCATTCTATCGGATATTTTCGTGACTGGAAAGCATTGGATATTTAATTGGTACACCTCATCAAAATTAGCATCACCCGTATTGACCGCGTGTAGAACAGCTTCTCGTAATTCTTGGATTTTTTCTTTCAGTAAGGGAAGCGTTTCAAAAGTAATGGGTAGAGTGAGGGCCGTGACATGTCGTAAGTCTTCATGGATAGTCGTCAACGCTTCTTTGGCACGGTCCAACATTTGGCTATGATATTGAAAGACCTCTCGTGATTGGATTTCTTCTGGAGTGCTAATCACTTTGTCGGTTTGCACAAGTTTGCCGGTTTTGGTCCGTTCAATTAAGCCTAAATCTAGTAGGGTTTTTAAGGAGCGCTGTGCTTGCAGGGGTGAAATAATAGGTGAGATTTGTTTAGCAATCCATTGCGGATCCTCATTGAAATTTGGCAGGGCGACCATCTCACGAATAATCGCATAATAGCTTTTAGTGAAATAATCATATTTATCTTTGGCCAAACCGGCCAGTTTAGGACGCTTTGGCATTAAGGCGAGTAAACGTTCACGAAAGGTTTCGCGTTCCGATTCTGTTTTGGCCTGATTGAGAAAAACCAGCGTCTCAAAATAGGCGCTTTGTTTTTTAGCTAGTCCAAAGGCCTGAGCCACCTTGTGAATCGATTTTGCGGAGAGATTGCGTTGCCCGTCGATGACCATCTTAATGTAGCCAGTGGAGCCAAAGCCGCAGACTTTGGCGAGATAGGCATGAGAAAAATACCGTTTGGCTTTTTTCTCAGCGGAGAAGGCATCGCGTAAATATTCTCTAAAATTTAAATAATCTGATGGGAGTGGTTTTTCCATATTTTTAAAAAATTAAATATTATCAATAATTTAACAATTTTATATGCTGAGTAAGTATAGCTAATTTATTCACAATTGTGAATATTATTTATCGAGGGGGTATCACTAAAGTTGCGCGCTTTCGATATAAATTGGTTGCCAACCGCGCTTTTGATGAGTGCTCTCGATGGCTTGAACGGCATCAGGCTCTCTTCGTTGCCGGCTAAGGATTTGCTTGCGTGCCTATCTGATCGCTCGTATACATGAGCTTCATGAAACACAGTCCTGCGCTTCAACCCGGTGATAAGATTGGCATTGCGGCTCCCTCTGGAGCTGTGAATAGGAGTCATTTTAGGCAAGGGATCAAAGTTCTCGAGAGTTGGGGCTTGCAGCCCCTTTTTCGTAAAGATATTTTTACAACTCACCGTTTTTTTGCAGGCTCGCACGCGCGTCGGCGTAAAGAGTTGCAAGGTTTACTTGATCACCAGCAAATTAAAGCAGTGTTGTTTGCTCGTGGTGGTTTTGGTTTGCATCATATCTTGCCCGATATCAAATTATCAGGTCTGAAAAAATACCCCAAACGATTGATTGCTTATAGTGACTTAACGATGCTGCTCGACCGTGTGCAGCGTGAATGTGATTTAGTGACTTATTATGGCCCCACGATTGGATTATTAGCCGCCCCCGGACATGCCCGTGTGCAGCGTGATTATAAGACTATTTTATTGGGTCAGAAATTAGGCCCGGTTTGGCGCTTGCGTCCGAATCAGATTTTAAAGGCAGGTCAGGTTCAAGGGCGTTTAGTGGGAGGCTGTCTCTCGTTGATTAATATGAGTATTGGGACGCGTTTTGAGATGGAAATGCGTGGAGCTATTTTATGTTTGGAAGATATCAATGAAGCGCCGTATCGCTATGAGCGCTTACTTTTGCATTTGAAACAGAGCGGTAAATTGCAAGGTGTAAAGGGTTTGTTGATTTCTAGTATTGAAACAGGGCCGAAGAAAAGTTCTGCTACGGTGTGGAAGCGCATGCTCAAAGAGGTGCTGAAAGATTTTACAGGCCCGGTAGTTTACGGTTTTTCTTTTGGTCATTTAAAAAATGCCTACACTTTGCCATTGGGTGCTCGCGTACAACTTGATACCCGTCAGCGTTGTTTAAATTTAGCATGATGAATCCTGTTGACCAACTTATGGAAGCAGCGGTCGCAACGGAAATTTTTCCCGGTGCGGCTTTGATGTTTTCGCATTATGAGACGGTGTTGCATGCTGCACACTATGGTTTTGCAACTTTGAAACCGCATCCCGAAGCTTTGGAAGTTGGTGCGCTCTTTGATGTGGCTTCTTTGACCAAGCCCTTGGCTACGACAGCCATTGCCATGCGCTTAGTGGAGCGTGGAATTCTTGATTTGGATGCAAAGCTCGGTGATGTGCTGGAAGTCTTTCAGTCTTCACCCTATGCCTCAGTAAGCGTGGCTCAACTCTTGGCGCATCGCTCGGGTTTGCCGGCTTATCGGGCATATTTTGAAAAATACGCTGCGGATACGATTTCTTCTCAGAATCATGAAAAATATTTAACCGATTATTTGACTTGGATAGCCGCGGAAACACCCGAAGCGGCTCCCGGTGAGCAACGGATTTATAGTGATTTAGGCTTTATTGTATTGGGAGCCGTTCTGGAGAAAGTGGCTGTGGATAACTTAACAAAGCTCTTTGAAAAAGAAGTTGTTACTCCACTATCATTAAAAAATTCCTTCTATGGTCCTGTGGATAACTTTCAGGCTCAAGTTGTGAGTACAGAACAAGACCCTTGGCGCGGACGTTTGTTATGTGGCGAAGTCCATGACGAAAATGCCTTTGTTTTAGGCACAGCGGGCCATGCTGGCGTCTTTACAAGCCTTTTTGACTGTCATAGGTTGGCGCAAGAATATGTAAAGGCAGGGCAAGGGCAAAGTTCTTGGCTCAGTGTAGAGACCATTGCGCTTTTTTTAGGTTCTAATCGAAAAGTAGCTTTGGGTTGGGACCGACCTTCTCAGCCTTCATCGCAAGCGGGTAAATATTTTCCAGCGGATGCGGTGGGGCACCTGGCCTTTACCGGATGTTCGGTGTGGATTGATTTAAACGAAGGCATCGTGGCGAGCTTGTTAAGCAACCGCGTGCACCCACACCGTGACAACGATAAAATAAAACAGTTTCGCCCACTCATACACGACGCGTTGTTTGAACACTATTGCGGCGTTTCTTGAGTGAAGAATAGGTTGTTGGGGAATGGCCGATAGATCCCAAGTAAAACGCATTTATTGTATTGCTATCTGTGGCACGGGCATGGGTAGCCTTGCGGGTTTGTTGCAAGGTGCTGGTTATCAAGTTTCTGGTTCTGATGCGCAGACCTACCCGCCCATGAGTGATCAATTGCGTGAGCAAGGGATTGAAGTCTTTGAAGGATACCGCGCTGAGAATGTTCCTGAAGATATCGACCTCGTGATTATCGGCAATGCTATTTCTAAAGGCCATGTCGAGGTTGAGGCTATCATGCAGCGTGGGGTGTCTTATTTATCTATGGCGGATGCCTTGGCTGAATTCTTTCTGACTGAAAATAAAGCTGTGGTGGTGGCAGGGACTCACGGAAAAACCACGACTGCTGCGATGATGAGCTGGTTATTGACATCCTTGGAGCAAGATCCGGGGTTTTTAGTCGGCGGTATTTTAAGTAATTTTGATCGTTCCTGGCGTTATGGACAAGGCCCTTACTTTGTGGTTGAAGGCGATGAATATGATACGGCTTATTTTGATAAGACGCCTAAATTTTTACATTATAAACCCTACTACGGTATTCTGAATGCCGTTGAATTTGATCATGCTGATATTTACGCTGATTTAAGCGCCGTGATGGAGGCCTTCCAATCATTTGTAGAGTTGATTCCTGCCAGCGGCCATTTGTTTGCTTGTATCGATAGTGATAATGTTCGTCAGCTCATTGAGCAGGCAGCTTGTCAGGTGACCACTTTTGGGCTGAGTGCCGATGCGGATTATCGCCTGTTACGCACGACGGTGGTAGACCTTGCCGGCCTGCGACAAACAAAAATCGTTTTTACGAACTCTCAGGGACAAGAACAACAAATCATCAGTCCTATGCCGGGGAGACATAATGCCCTTAACTTGCTGGCTGTGTTGGCCTGTTGTGTTCATCTGCAAGTGCCTACGACAAATCTGCAGGCGGCTTTATCACAGTTTAAAGGGATTAAGCGCCGTCAAGAGGTGCGTGGTATTGAGAATCAGGTTACGGTTATAGATGATTTTGCACATCACCCCACCGCGGTGCGGGAAACTTTACAAGCCCTTCATCAGCAATATGAAGGCAGTCGACTCTGGGCTATTTTTGAACCGCGTTCGAATACGAGTCGACGAAATATTTTTCAGAATGAATTTGCTGAGGCGTTGCAAGAAGCCGATAAGGTCGTGGTGGCGCAGCCCTTTGATAATGGCAAGATCCCTAGAGCAGAATTGATGGATGTGGCGGCTGTCGTCGAACACATTCAACAATCCGGTGGCCAGGCAGCATGTTTTGGTGATGTTGCGAGTATTGTGGCTTATGTTGCAGAACAGGCAGAGCCGGGCGATGTTGTCGCCGTGCTCTCAAATGGCGGTTTTGATGGTATTCACGATAAGTTGTTACAAGGTTTAGCGACACGTTCATGATAACTCGACGCCAGATTCGTTTTCTCACTAATTTTGGAATTCTTTTCTTTATTTTTGCCATACTTTACGCGGCGCTCAATTCTTCATGGGCGCATCGTTATTATTCTACTTTACTGCAAAATAAAACCGATTGGATCATTAGAACAGATAAACTTCATATCAATCCCTTTATCGGAACAGTGCGTATTAGGAAGGCTGAAATTCGTTCGCCGGATCAGAGGTCATTAATGGCCGCTGGCAATATTTATGTGCGGGTTAACCCCTTGTCACTCTTGCGGGGTAAGATTATTGTCAGTCGCTTAGAATTAAAGAACGTTTATTTGTCCTTTACGAAAGACCCACATAAAAAGGACGACGGTCCTCCTAAGTTTACGCATGAGTATATCACTCAGCTTGCTAAAAAAATAGCTAACAACTTTGCTCTGCAAAATATCACTGTGTTGGATGGGCAAATTACACCGATTACGATCATGCTCGGTAAGAAAGCCGGTGGTTATGTCCAGTTTGATTTTGATAACTTTGAGTTTGAGGTCAGTCAAAATATCTTAAGGAAGAATGATTTTGTATTTTCTGCGGATAATTTCTTTGTCAATCATAAGAATATGGCTACGCATTTAGCGGTTGATTCTGTTTTGTCAGGGGAACGTGTGATTATCGACAACCTGCGTTGGACACGCCCCGAAGGTTATTATGAAGCCGAGTTAGATGTTTCGACGGAGTCCGACCTTATTGCTGGCGAGATTCGCATCACTGCAGATATTCCAAATATCTTTGATAAAAAGCTTATTGGGGAAGGGCGGGTAAAATTAACTCCTCCCAATCTTTATTTGGAACCCTTCAAAATTGATGCCGGAGATATGGTTGTGCAGGCACCAGGGAAAATGTTTGTGCCTAAAGGCGATTATGAGGTGGATGTAAAGTTAGGTAATACTGATCTTGAGGCCGTGGGAGAGGTATTTGATTTAAGTATTCTTAAGCAGTTGCAAGGCCTGGCACGTTTGCAAGGTAAATTGAAGGGCCGTTTGCCGGAATTAAAAGCAGAAGCAGAAGTCGACGGAGAAAATGTTATTTATGGTGCCTTGAATTTTTCCCAATTGAATGCAGGGATTCAATTACAAGGGCGACGTTTTAAGTGGCAAGCGAAAGTGCCTCAGGCTGGTAGAACCGTCGTTGATGCCAATGGTCAAGTGGAGATGCGGGGTTCCCCCATGCGTCCGTTCTTAGAAAAACTGGAGGTTCAAATTGATGGAGCCTCGCTGAAACCAATTTTTGTAGCCGGCCAATTGGAGGGGGCCTTAAGCGGTAAGGGGACTCTGCTGCAAAAGGAAAAAGGTTTTGGTGGCGGAGGTGCCTTGACACTTAGTGATGGCCGAGTTGCCATCCTTCCCGTTGAAAAGGCTCAAACAAGTTTTGACGTCAGGGGAGACCGCTTGCATGTGACTCAGTTTTCGACACAGGTGACGGATCGAAACCTTATTGTAGCGAGACAGCCGTTCGATATTATTTTCAGTCGCGAGAAAGTGAGTCTGCAAGGCAAACCATTGCCGGGATTGCTTATCGATGGTTTTTATCACATTCAAGATAAAGCCTGGCGAGTGACTAAGTTGAGTTATAATGAGGGGATCAATAATTTTACCGCCAGCGGGGCTTATCTTAATAATGCTAATTTTGAACTAAACTTGAATGGTTTGTTGGATGCGAGTTTATTAGAGTTTTATCGTGAAGTGTTTATTGGTGCAAATGGTCCCATTGAGTCTCATTTAAGTGCACGAGGTAATTTTGAGCGTCCTGTGCTTAATGGTTCTTTAGATTTTAACCGTGTCACCCTAGACTTGCGTGGCTTTGGTGATCCTATTCGTCACTTAGTCGGCAAAGTACTATTGCGGCCCAATCAATTAGTTTTTCAAAAGATGCTTGGTTCTCACGGCGATGGTGATTTTGGTCTGGATGGTTCGATGGGCTTATCTGGTTGGAAGCCGAGTTCGTTTAATCTTAAGTTATTTGGTAATGGGCTGACCTTTCGGGTGCGTGGTGCGATGCAAGCGGATTTTGATACCAACTTGACTGTGACAGGTAGTATGCCATCTCCCCTGGTTGCAGGAAGGGTCGAGTTGCAAGCGGGTCGTTATTACAAGCGCTTTATCTTAACAAAGGCTTTTTTTGATGATCAAGGGGTTCAAGATGGAGACAGTGCTATTAGCGAACTCTTTGATGAGTGGCGTTGGGATGTGCAAGTAAGGAATAGTGGTGACTTAAGAATTGAAAATAATATCGCTGATGTTTTTCTTTCTGGGGACCTGCGCTTAAAAGGGACAACACGAAAGCCAGTGATTGATGGTGTGGTGACGACGACCGGCGGAGAACTCCACTATTTGGGTCATGATCTACAGATTACTGAAGGGGCTTTAGAGTTTAGCGATCCGACACGGATTAATCCCCAATTGCGTCTTGAAGCGCAGGAAGAAGTGGTGGGGGCTGAAGATCGTGGAATCCAGACTTTTTATACCGTTTTTGTAAAGTTAGAGGGCCCACTAGATAATTTACAAACAACCCTTTGGTCGAGTCCTCCGGTGGATCAGGCGGATGTGGTCTCTTTGTTGGCCTTTGGCATGACCCAATCAGAATTACGCGCACGGGGCTCGGCACGGCGCTCTTTTGCTACGAACCTCATTGCTAATTCCTTAACAAGTGGCTTTGGTGAAGGCTTGGGAGATGTTGTGGGTTTAGATATTCTGCGCTTTGAATCAGCCGCTGGTTCTACTGAGGCTATTTCAGGGGTCGCCGTGGGGAAAAATTTATCTGATCGCTTGAGTGTTGAATTTTATACCGATATTACCCCAGATTCAGCCCAGCGTCGGGTGCGCTCAAAATATTATTTAACCGACCTTATTTTTTTAGAAGGTATCAATACTGTTGACGATGGTCAGAATGAATTCGAATTAAATGTGTCACTACAGTTTAAAATTAGATAAACGGCGTTTTTGGCGCCGTGTTATGCAGTTTGTGCTGTTTGGAATACTCTGTTGCTCAGGGCTGCCCTTGGCTTGGGCCGCCGCGCCTATTGTTAAACAAATTTCTATTGCTGATCATGGCAATGTTTCAGTGAAGCAGATCCTTGATGTGATCACAGTTAAGGTGGGCCAACCTTTAGCCGAAGAAGATTTGGCAGAAAGTTTACGCTTGCTCAACAAATGGGGTCGCTTTGAGTCAGTTGATGTCGAACAACAACGCCAAGATGATGAAGTAAAGTTAACCTTTAAGTTGGTTCCCGCTCTCGTCATCACACATATTAATTATCGTGGGCATTTCCCTTATCTTACTAGTCGTGTTCGCCGCCATGTTAGTGTTCGCGTGGGGGATGTTTATGATCGTGATGCGATGATTCATGAGGTTAAAAAAATTCGCGGTTTCTTTCAACGTGAGGGTTATTTTGGAACTCAAGTGAAAGTAAAAGAAAAAATAAATGACCGTGCTGGAAAAATCATCCTTACTTTTGTTGTAAAGAAGGGCAAGCGTCTCCGTTGGGGCCGAATAAATGTTGAAGGCAATACCGTAGTTGCTGATGGATACTTTCGGTCTAAAATTAATGCCTGGTTGCCGTATCGACCCGGCCGTTTACGCAAAAGCCTTGAAGCCGTTAAGAAACACTACAAAAGTAAGGGGTATCCACGGGCTAGAATCCGCACTGAAAAAATTACCACTGATTTTGAAAGTGGTTTAGCACATGTTGATCTCAAAGTGACAGAACATAGCCATTTAGAGGTTTATTTTCACGGGAATCGACGGATTGATCACAAGACTTTAAAAGACACCATAACCTTCTTTAGAGAAGGTGCCTACGATAATTTTGAAATTAGGCAGAGCGCACTTGCTCTGAGAAAGATGTATCGTGAACGTGGCTTTATTGATGCTAAGGTGAAAGGAGTTAAACAAGAAGTCAAGCCAGGTCATTTACGAGTCGATTTCCAAATTCAGGAAGGGGCGCAAACTCTAGTTAAGAAAATAAAATTGAAAGGCAATGATAAGTTTACAAGCCGCCAACTAAAAAAAGATCTTATCATTAAAGAGGCAGGCCCCTTAACTTCTGGATACTTATCTATGACGGCCTTGAGTAAAGATCGCCGGCGTATTCCGCAAGTGATGCAAAAGAATGGCTTTCCATCCGGGCAGTTGCTGGAAACTGTTGTAAGTATGAATAAATGGCATGATCGCGCGACACTCTCTTTTGTTGTAGATGAGGGACTTTATAATCAGGTGACTCAATTAAAATTTATTGGGGTAGCTAATGTTAAAGAGGAAGATTTAATTGATGAGCTCTCGTTACAGGTTGGCTCGGCTTTTTATGATATCGCCTCTCATGATGATGCCTTGCGCATTAAGAATTACTATGCAGACCATGGCTATCCTTATGCAGAAGTAACGCCATTGGCTTTGCTTGATGAAACGACGGGTCAGGTGTCGTTGACTTATAAGGTAGATGAAGGTGCTGAGGCGCGTATTAGTAGTATTTTGATTATCGGTTTGGACAGTATGCGCTCCTCTACGGTGCGGAGTGTTTTAGATATTGACCGGGGAGATCTCTATAGCCGCAAGAAGATTAGTGATGGCGAGTCTGCCTTACGTAAGCTGGGGTCATTAGCGGCTGTCAATGTAGATGTTGT
>JAJFLM010000002.1 GCA_021772655.1 Deltaproteobacteria bacterium | reverse complement strand
TAAGCGATCCGGTGAGAGATGATAATCGATCTTATAATTCTGTTGATTTGGACGAGATAAAAATAGGCTGAGGAAATTTTTATATCCTAAGAAATGAGCCAATCCTATGGCTATCGCAACAGCTGTATCATAAGTCGGGTGCGTTGCTGTAGTTTCTGCCAATACCTCAGTAAAATCAAATGAGCTATCTCGCATCATGGTTTCTGGGGGAATCCTACCATTCCTTGATATCGCTTTATCTAAGGACTCATCTGCGTGACGTGCAAGTAATTCCGTCACACCTTCAGTAAGCACATACTCAAATTTCTCATTAACAATCCCAAAATCTGCTAAGAAGTCTTCCATTCTTCTTGCACCAATAATTGAATGAATCGCCTCATGACGAAGTGTACTCACATCTTGGCGCATCGGGTCTGGTGCTTGAATCTTAAGAAAAAATACTGGAAAACCCAGATACCATCCTGCGGCTCCAGCATTGAAAATGAACTTATTATAAGGATAAGGAATTCCAGCTCGGCTCTCTATGTTATACCCTCTCAACCCTGGATGAATGGGATAAAACTGAGCCAATCGTGCGACTTCTTGTCTTTGCTCATCTCTTAAGGGAAGAAGCCCTGGTGCTTCTAGTTGATCTAAACGAGCTACAAAATCACGGTAACCCGGTACCTCTTCACGAAAAAAGTGTTCTAGTTCTTCTGTATCTTTATCTACCTGTTCTTTTAAAGCATTGATAACATGTTTTACGACCAGATCGATAAAGGACCGTCGTCTCAATATTGGAAAAATATCATTTAGAATATATTCAGAATCACTGTCATCGGGAAGGATATTAGCTATATCTTGAAGGGCTATGCGGACTAAGGAACCAATGCTGCTCTGTGCGTGGAGACCATGATAAAAATGCTCACGTTCATTTTCTAACAGATAGAGATCAGTTTCGTCATCGCCAATGAGTTCTTTCAACAAGGCGTCGGGCTCTGTTTCAACAAGTTCCGCAACAATTGAGTCACACAAATGCTCCCAATAAGCCAATTTACCTTGCTCTGAACAGCGTGAGGGGTTTTTATCGTTATCGTGCTCTAATAAAGGAATGAGTACTTGTCTTATTAACTGGCCTTCTAGTGTTTCCCAAAATGCTGGTGTGAAAGCCTCATTGTGCCAAAATGACTCATCTGCTTTGTCTACAAGGCGTTCAGGACTCGATGAAACAAGCTCTACAAATGTGCCTAACTGACTTTGAAAATCTCGCAGTGGTTTTAAAAACTCAGCCACTGTATCTTGATAATGCTGATTGCCTTGCTCTATGGGAAATAGATCGCAATAGACTGTCATTGGACCGTTGCTGACTGACGATTACCAAGGTAATAGAGCTGAAGTCACATGAGAAAAACTGTCTGCAAGTAGAGAGTGATTACTATTGGCTACAATTGTAGAGCTATCACCCAGGGCATTCACCCCTAAGGTAGACAAACTAGATATTCTTAATGCGCTGACCAATGGAGCATTCACGTCTCTTCCTCTCAAATAAAAAGCTGCAAGCCGGCGCAGTAAGCTTTATCGGCAGTTTTGAGCATTTGTTGCGAGAAATACCTATGAGCAATTTCATGAGAATAATAAATAATCAAACCTACTTATATTCAAAGGATAATGATTACTCCCGCTGCCGATACCTTGTAATTAGCTGAAATCATACACCCAATTCCGCCCACTTGTTTTTAGCTTTTAACTAGTACTCTTTTTGACTAGCGTGCCCTCCCATGGGAACCGGGCACAGGGGCATTCGTTCATTAATTTTCCTTGGACTCAGCCTCACCATGGCCAGCCTACTCTTCTCAGGCTGCAGCCATTCTCAGAAAAATAATTTTTATCGCCCTTATGCCGGCAAAGGTCACCGCAAATATGACAAAGTTGGGGTGGCCTCATGGTATGGCCGTCCCTTCCATGGACGCCGCACGGCCAGTGGCGAACGCTATGATATGAATGAACTCACTGCCGCTCACAAAAAACTCCCTTTTGGGGCCCTGTTGAGGATTACTAACCTGACTAATGACCGCAGTATTATCGTAAAGGTCACGGACCGTGGCCCCTTTGTGCGCGGACGCCTCATCGATCTCTCACGCAAAGCGGCTGAAGAACTAGATTTTAAACTTGCGGGGACGGCTAAAGTCCGGATTACCTGGATTGATGATCCAAAGAACCATCCTAATATGACAGACGCAACTCGCTTAGCGTTGAAAGAAGCACCCACGCAGAAAAAATCAGAACCTGTTGTCGCCTCTAATGAAATACCTACTGAAAATATTCCAAAGCCTGCTAGTGAGACCCCTCTACCAACAGCACCGGCACAACCAGACCCTATTGCCGATGTGATTTCAAATAAAACCGCCATTCGCATCGAAGATGAAGCCTTAGAAAATTTAAACGAATAAAACCGCTTTATAAAAATCCAAACAACTTGCGTTTCTTTAAACCTTCGTTTTTGACACGCTCGGCTTCTTTTAGGACCTTGCGATGCAAGGCCTTCACACAGCGCATATCTTTATATTGCTCGGGTCGATAATTATGCTCGACCGGACGGCCGATATAATGAGTCAGTTTGACAGGGAAGGGCATCAGACCCAAACCAAAAAATAACGGTAAGGGAACAAAAGTGCCTTTCCAACGCCGATAAGCGTTGTTCAATAAAACATAGGCATCATCAATCCCCACACACACACAAGGGATAATCGGAACCCCTGTAGCAATCGCTACCTTGATAAAACCATAACGCTTATCCCACATCAGATCATACTTGCGCCGTGAAGACTTCGTCGCTTCTTTAGCGCCACCCGGGCAAACAATCATTGCATGATCTCCACGCAGAATCCGCATAGCATTTTTAGGAGAGCCATCAACAATTCCTAGGTTTAAGAAGATTTCGCGGATACCTGGCAACTTCCAACATAAATGTTCGGCTACAGCACGAGCCCGACGACCACGACGCAAGAATAGGTGTTTAAAAAACAATGGGATATCGATAAAAAAGAAGCCGTGATTAAGGGCCAGAATAACGCCACCTTTTCTGGGTACGTTCTGCATGCCAATCACTTCGTAACGAAAATAAACTTCCCAAAAAGTCAATGAACGCATGATAAAGCGAACTAAGCCCGCATCAAACCATTGTAGTTTATCTTCATCACCTGGCTTGTAAGGTTTTGTCAGTATCTTTTTCTTAGGCATTGTCTGTCCTTAGCTCTAGCCGTTTTAATTTGCCATTGCGCGTCTTCGGCAAGGCTTTGGTTACTATCACATCTCGAGGCACTTTGTAACCCGCTAGATGCTCACGCGCATACGCCATAATTTCATCCTGTTGAGCCACTGTAGCGGTTTCTACTAAGACGACGTAAGCGCATACAATTATCTTATCATCGACCACTGGCTTGCCGATCACCGCAGCTTCAGCCACTAGCGGGCATTGATTCAATACCGCCTCAACTTCCAATGGTGAAATCCGATACCCACCTGCCGTAATCACATCATCACGACGCCCAAGAAAAAAGAAGTTCCCTTCAGCATCTCGCTTCGCGAGATCACCACTTAAAAACCAACCCCCTTGAAAAGTCTCGGCCTCGGATTGGCCGTGATAGCCTAGCATTAAACCAGGGCAGGTATAATGAGTGGCAAGAATGCCCATTTCATTGGGACCTGTAGAGGCGTATTGCAATACGCCCTTACTCGAAGCCTCTTGCAACACATCAATACGTTGCCCGGGTAAAGGCCGGCCACAAGAGCCCGGAACTAAGGCTTGATCCACAGCTTGCACTAAATAGACACTATGTTCTGTCATCCCCAAACCTTCACGTATGGTAAGGCCCGTGTGTTGTCGAAAACGTTCGCGGGTTGCTGCAGCTAAGCTTTCGCCAGCACTGAGCGCCACCCGTAATTTCTGAAGCCCAACAGTAGCGCTCTCGCCTTCATTAGCGAGGAACCTAACTAGTCTTCTATAAATACCCGGCACCGTCAGCAAGCTTGTCACACGTTTTTTACAAATGATTTCGGCCAATAAACGGGCTTCCATCGGCCCTTCATAACTGACCACACCGGTGCCATGTCGCCAGCAGTCCAACATCCCCGCGGTCAATGCATAACTCCAATTCATCGCACTGGTATTAAAGACTACATCACCGCGTTGAAGATCCTGCCACAACTTAATACGTTCATCATGTGCGGGGATACTACGATGGGCATGAATAACCGCCTTCGGCGTGCCAGCCGTCCCACTGGTATACATCCAATAAGCCGGGTCATTTGCCCGTGTAGGGGCGGTTTCAAATTCGGGGGCCGCATTCTTGATTAATTCAGAAAATAAACAAATTGTAGGGG
>JAJFLM010000001.1 GCA_021772655.1 Deltaproteobacteria bacterium | reverse complement strand
CTCGACGTCCTCGACGCCGGGCAGCAGCACACGCAGATTGCCCCGACGCTCGAAGTCCTCCCCCACTCGCACGCGGAAGAGTACGGTCACCGGATGCCCCAGCCCCCCGAGGGGCACCTTGGGCACGGGCAGCAGCACGGTGCCATCGGCGCCGGCGAGCGGCTTCACCGGGACGCCGGACGACGACGCACCGAAGAGCACAGCGCCCTTCGGCAGGCGCACCCGCAGGAACTGCCGCGCTCGGTTGAACACGCGATATCGCATGCGCACGCGCGCGTACCCGTCCATGCCGAGGACGACGCGTGCGTCCGCGGACAGCACAACCGCTTCGGCCTGCTTCTCGAAGGCGTGCTGGGTCGTGGCGACCGTCAAGACGAACGGCTCGCGACCGACGAAGCTCTTTACGACGGCCTGCGGGTCCACCCCCGTCGGCAGGAACGGGAGATCTCCCCACGCCACGGGATCCGGCCGGCCGGCGGCGGCCGCCACATCCACCTGACCATCGAGGTAGGTGCGCACGAGGCTGAACCACTGCGCGCGCGCCACGTTCTCCGGGCGCACGAGCCGGACCGGTCGATCCGCCTTGGCAATCTGCGTGACGGTCACGGCCACGATCCCGGCGTGCTGGGACTGGAGGTGGATGTCGTAGAGCGTGCCTTCGACTTCCACGCCGTCCGGCCCCGTGCGGGTGGCGCGGCGACCGCGTTGCTCGCGCAGGTCTCGCGTGCGGATCACGTCGTTGGTCGCGGCACCGCCGTCCGGTACGAAGAGCTGAAGGTGGTCGGTCGAACCGCGCTCCACGTCGAACAACACGAGGTGCTCGATGCGATGTTCGTCGCTGGACGGCGCCACGAGACTCACGACGACGGCCTGGACCGACAGATCCGGCGTACGCAACACGAGGGGCAGCGACGTCGTCATCGGCCGCTCCCGCTCGAAGACATGTGTGGGCCGGGCGCGATCGATCGGTGCCGGCGGCACGGTCGCGGAGATCAGCGGCACCGCGCGCAAGCCCGGAAGCGCTCCGGGTACAGGTTCCACATCACGCAGTGCATAGAGCACCACCTGGCAGCGATCGCGCTGTGCGCCTTCGAGCGACCAACGCGGTACGGCCAGGCCCGCACGCACACCGCCAAGGCGGCGCGACAACGTGACGGCGAGATTGACGTCCCCTTGCACGAGATCCTGGAAGCGGATCAGGAGTCGGCGTGCATCGCCCTCTCCTTCCAACCACCAGGCTTCCACGTGAGGCCCCAACACCGCGCGCACCTCGTCGGTCCCCGGCAGCGCGAACGCCACCCCGCCCACCGGCGCGCGCTGAATGCGCACACGCGCGCGCAAGGCCGTGCGCACGTGGTCGTCGCCGAACACGACGAGGTTCGTGGCGTCCATCTCCAGGCGCGGCTGCACGCGGCGGCTACGAACCTTCAGCGATACGGGTCGCGTGCTGAAGCGCCAGGCCCCCATCACGCGGCCTTGGCTTCCGGGTCCCCGCGCCGCCTTGTCCTTGGGACGTGCGAGGCGAAAGAGCCCGTTCGATTGGGTGACATCGACACGCAGCGCCGGATCGTGGTTCACGACGATCTGGCCGCTCTCGCCGGTCACGTCGCGGAGCACGAGGCCGGGCAGGTCCTCGCTGCGCGAGGCCGTCGCGGCGGGATGGACAACGCGCACCGTGGCCTCCACGCGACCCTGGATCGCTTGCGCGAAGACCAGGCGCAGGGTGTCGGGCGGTCCGTTGCCCTCGGCACGGCGCAGCGGCTCCCAGCTTGCCACGCGCTTTCCGCGCACGTCGAGCACGGACACCGACGGCGGCAGCACGAAGTCGAGGAACGGAGCAGCACCCTGGAGGACGTGCACGCTGGCTTCGACGCGGGTCACGGTGCCCCCGTCGCGCAGACTGTGGATCGTGCGCGTCTCGCCCCGCATGCGCACGGTCGTCGGCAGGGCCTCGGGACGCAGCTCGCGCAGCGCCACGCGGATGCGGCGGGCGTGCCCGAGATAGGCCACGACCCAGCGACCGGTGATGCTGTCAGCGGACGCGCGCTCTTCGACGCGGCCCGCACCGTTTACGATGACGTCGCCGTCGAACGCTTCCGCACGGATGTGCAAGCGCGCACCGGAGAACGGCACCGTCTGGAACCCGAAGCGCCGCCCGCGCGGATCCCGCGTGAGGGGCACGCGAAACCGCAGCACGAGTTCGTGCGCACCCGGTGCGGTCACGGGCATGCGGTACACGCCCTTCGTGAGGAGCAACTCGACGGGCTCGCCATCCAACGTCGCTTCGGTGATCGCCAGGCCGCCGAAGGGCCACGACGTGAGCACCATGCCGTCGCCGCGCTTGTCGAAGCGCACGACCGCATGCCCGCGCGCGGACTTCTCGCCCACGGTGATCGTGGTCTCGAGGTCGGTCGCGGTGACCATGCGGCCGAGCTTGACCAGCTCCGGGTCGAGCTCCGGGTTCGCGGCGCGGAACAGGGTCTCCCACGTGTCGAACGGCAAGAAGACACGCGCGTGGTCTTCGATCCGGCCGGGATGCGCCGGGTCGTACGGCACGAAGACGCGCTTGGGGTGTTCGATCGGCGGCAGCTTCGGACGGGGTTCGTCCGCGCGCGCCACGCCGCTGCCAAGCGAGGCAAGGCCCAGCGCACACCCCACGAGCGCCGCCGCGGCCTTCGCGAGGGTGTGGGGCACGAAGATGCGCTGCACGAGCCACGCGACGAGCCACATCCCGAAACAGAGTGTGGCGGCATCGACCAACGCGCAGCTCCAGTCGGCTGCGTCGCTGCCCAGCGTCAGTCCCATCAACAACGCGACACCGACAGCACCGCCGACGACGAGAAACTTGTCCCTGCGTGTGCGCCGGCCCAGCCAGAGTCCGGCGGCCGCGAACAGCGCAAGAAGAAGCGGGTACAGGCGGTTGCCTTCGGCCGGGCGTTGCAGCGAGATCGTCATGACGCCGCCCGCCCCCATGCGATGCGCCACCACCTGGTTCGGGCCCAACACCACCGGCACGTCCAGGGACAACAACCCCTTGCGCCGCTCGCCGGAGCGGGCGCGGCTACGGAAGCGCGGACGCGGAGGCACCGCGCCCCCCTCGCCGGGTCCCGCGCGGCCATCCTTGTCGCCGCCCGGCCGTGCGTCGCTGCCGAAGAGCACGATGTCCGGACCCACCGGGGTCCCCGTGACTGGCGGCTCGGACGGCGGCGGCGGATCGTTCGGATCGCGCCGCCCGGGGTGGACGCCGCCACCCGGCGGCAACATGGCATCGCCAGGCGCCAGGGCGGGTGTGGGCACGGCCCGGGTCGCCGCGGTCTTCTCGCGCAAGGCCTTGATCTCGGCCTCCATTCTGGCCATGCGCGCACCGAGAAGGGCCTTGCCGTCCGACTTCTTGCCGGCCTCGAACCCGACATTCGGGCGCAGCTTCGCAAGCTCGCGCTGCAGGGCTTCGATGCGTCGGTCGTCCGCGCGTGGGGCCCTGGGCTTTGCGGGCGTCGTCGGGAACGGACCCAGATCATTGTCCGTCTCGACGTGGTCCGAGATTTCTTCGTCCTTGATGACGGGCTCTTCGGCCGTGACCTCCTGGGCCGCGACCTCTTCCGTGTCTTCGTCGTCGTCTCGGTGGATGCGCTGCCGGAGGAGGAGGTTGTCGAAGTCGACCGGGCTCCTGGATGGGCTGTAGTTCTTGTCGTCGGCGGCGGCTCCGGACGAAGGCGCGCTCGATGTCCGGATCCCGCGAAACAGCCCCGACACCCAGGGCGTGCGCGGGGCAAGCGCGGTCACCCTGCCGCGATCACCCGACACGCGCTCGAAGTCGCCGGCGATGCCGTGCACGCGCACATCCGGATCGAACGCCACGCGATGGCCGGTCTCGAGCACTTCCAGTCCGGGAAAGGTCGGTGCCGGCACGTCGATCGACGATCCGAGCGCCTCCCCGAGCTCGGTCTGATAGGTCAGCTCCACAATCGCGCGTGCGTCCGCATCGCGTGCCGTCGTGACGGGAATGAGGATGGCCCCGCTCGGATTCGTCAGCGGCTTGACGGGCTTGCCGTCGGCCGTCGCACCGATCAGGATGCTGCCATCAGGTAAGGCGACGGCGAGGAACTGTCGGTCGATGTTGAACAGGTGGACGCGAGCCTGCGTGCGCAGCACGCCTTCGCGCGACACGGCCGTGTTCAGCTCGACGTAGGTGGCGACCGCGTTGAGGACGGCGGCGCCGTCATGCTTGCGTACCTGGATGCCTACGCTCGCACTGGCATCGGCCAGGCGCACGACATCGAGCGCGCGCAGGACGTCGGTCGACGCTTCCTTCGGCAGCTCGCTGATCTCGATGGCGCGCGACGCCGCGCGGTCCACCTGGACTTCCAGGCCCTCGGCGCGATGGACGACGGCGAACGCCTCCACGCGCTCGAGCGGCACCCGCGCACCCAGCGGCCGGCCCGCGGGGACGCGCCAGTCGTCCTCTTCGAAGTCATCGAAGTACTGGACGAGGATCGTCTGACGGCCCACGAGACGCTGACGCAGCGTGACGCGCCAGCGCGCGTAGCCCTCGGGCGTCGCGTTGCTCTCGATCTGCTCGGTCGCACGCACGAACGGCGACACGAAGCGCACCTGGTCGCCGGCCCAGGCCGGTACGTCGATCAGGACCTCGCGTACACCGGCGCGGCGAATGTCGTGCGTCACGACCGAGACGACGTCGAGGCGACGAGGGGTCGGCGCGAGCAACGACACGATCTGCGCTTCGATCACGGGATCGCGACGGCGAACCTGATAGGTCACCTCGGGCTGCGCCCCATCGAGGCGATAACCGTACACCAGCCCCTCGGGCGCGACACCGCGCGCCGTGAGATCCGCGGCGCCCACGGCGACGAGATCCTTGTGGCCTTGTTCGAGAACTTCGAAGGCGGCATCGGCGCCCAGGCCGAGCAGGCCCTCTTCGCGGTCGGCGCCCGCCGACGGGACGCGGAACGGCACCTCGACGGCGGTCTGCTCCGGCACCCAGTCGGTGCGCGCTTGCTCCAGCGTAGCGGCGAGTTGGAGTTCGCTGCCCGCGGGCACGCCGCGCTGCAAGAGCACGTCGATCGTGCCATCGGCGCGCACGTCACGGGTGAACCCATCGGTGCGGCCGTTGACCTGAAGCGTGCGCAGCTCGAAGCCCAGCGGCACGGTGGGATGCAGCGCGAAGACCGTGCCTTCGAGCACGCGGTAGGTCGTGGTGATGAGCAGGTTCTTGCCGGCCTCGGCGAGGTTCAAGTAGTACGTGCTCACCGACTCCGTGCGCGAGGCACCGGATTCGATGTCGGCTTCGAGTCGCGCATCCGCGCGCGCGAGGTGGTACCGGAGGAAAGGCGCCTTGCCGCCCGAGCGCACGCGGCGCCCGCCCACGGCACGCACACGGCGCACGTTGACGTCCTTGGCGCCCTGCACGGCGGCTTCGGTCCAGTGCCACACTGCATCGGCGAGCACCACATTGGGGAACACGACACCGGCGCCGGGTTGGAAGGGACGCTCACCTTGCAGCGTGAGCGTCACCCGCCCCGCCGTCGGCTTCTGCAGATGGACACGGATCCGGGCGCGATCCTCGAGACGCGCGTAGCGCGCTACGCCTTTGCCACTGAGGGCGTGCACGGCGAAGTCCGCGGGGACGTCGAGATCGAGTTGGTCGACGGGCACGCGATAGATGTCCGCGTGGACGACCATCCGACTGCGAATCACGCCATCGCCGATGCGATGGATCACGGTGCTGCTCCCGTCGAGAATCGGCGGGCCACTGGTGCCTTGGGCCGCGGGCGCCCAGGCGACACGCAGCGTGCCGTCGCGCGCAGGACGCACGCGCACGGTGCGACCCTTGCGCGCTTCGGTGTTCACCGCGAAGGGCGATCCCTCGCCATAGACGAATCCCTGGATCCCGGGGGGCAGCTCGACATCGAACGCCATCGAGGACGCCGAAGGAAACACGACGTGCAGCATGCGCTGCGCGCCCTTACGACGAATCACGGAGGAGGCCTTCACCCGCACCGTACGATCGCCGGCACCTTCGAAGCGCAGGCGCGGTGCGACGCGCCATTCCTCGAACTGTCCCTGGCCTTCGATCTCGACG